>JASHRJ010000114.1 GCA_030037395.1 Thermoplasmata archaeon | reverse complement strand
GAGGAGTTCGCCGCCTGGGACCGGCGGCTCGGCTTCGCCGCGGAGCTGCCCCGCGCGCGCGACGCGCTGCTCGGCGACGGACCGGCGTCGGCGCGGGCGGAGGCGGCCGGCGAGCTCGGCTCGCTGTTCGCCCTGCGGTACCTCGAGGCCGCCGGCCTCGATCGCGTGTACGACGGCGAGGCCCGTCGGGTCGAGATGTACGAACATCCGGTCCGTCGCGTGCAAGGGTTCCGGTTCGTCGGCCACGTGCGCTCCTTCGACGCGAAGTACTACCGCAAGGCGGCGGTCGTCGGACCGGTCCGCCTCGAGCACCCGTACGATCTGGACGAGTTCGATTTCGTCCGCGCTCATGCCCGCGCCGAACCCAAGCTGCCGATCACCGGCCCGTACACCCTCGCCGACTGGTCGTACAACGAGCATTACCTCGCCCGCCAACCGGGCTGGAAGGGCCCGACGGCCCGCCGGGCGGCGCAGCGGGAGCTCGTCGTCGCGCTCGCGCGAGAGGTGATCCGTCCTACGCTGCGCGCCCTGGTCGCGCGGGGGTGCCGTGTCGTCCAGATCGACGAGCCGGCCGCCGGCACGCACCCGGACCAGACCGACCTGGTGGTCGAGGGGTTCAACGAGGCGACCGAAGGGATCGACGCCGAGCTGTCGATGCACATCTGCTTCTCCGACTACCGCCGGCTCCTCCCTGGCCTTCTGGAGGCGAAGCGGTGCCGGCAGTGGATGTGGGAGTTCGCGAACCGGGACGACGAGGCCCACGACGCCTACGCGATCCTGGACGACCTCCGCGAGTACGGCGACCGGCGGGCGGTCGGGGTCGGCGTGCTCAACGTCCACGTCGACGCGGTGGAGACCCCGGCTCAGGTCCAGGAACGGCTGCTCCGGGCCGCGCGCCACCTCGGGGACCCTACGCGGATCTGGGCGAACCCGGATTGCGGGCTCCGGACCCGGAGCCTCGAGGTCGCCCAGGCCAAGCTGCGGGCGATGGTCGACGGCGCCCGGGGCGCTCGCGCCGAACTGGCCGCGGCGGCCGCGTAGGGCCGGCTACCCCCCCGGCCCCCCGGGGACCGTGAGCACCTCGGCCCCCGCCGGCCCTACCCGGACGGTGTGCTCGGCCTGGGCGACCAGCCCCCCGCTCCTCTCGAGGAAGACCGGGTACGTCTGCAGGAGCCGCCGGCCCCGCTCCAGCGCGGCCCGTTCCGCGGGCCCTCGGGCCCAGCGCGGGGTGAACGGGAGGGTGCGGAACCGCCCGTAGAGCCGGGCGAGCTCCGCGTCGTCCGCCGGGGGGGGTCGTCGGAACCGCACGATGTGGCCGAACGGGCCGCTGGCGATCCTGCCTTCGCCGTTGGTGGCGAACGGCTCGATCGCGATGATCTCGCCGACCTCAAACCGGTCCGAGGAGAGGCCGGGAACGTTCGGGATCGACTTTCCCGCGTGGAGGAGGTACCGCTCGATCGAGTGGCCGGTGAGGTCGCGGACCGGGTTCAGGCCGCGGGCCCGGATCGCCTCGGCGACCGCCCGGCTCACGTCGTCGACCGCCCCGCCGGGACGGACCGCGCGAACGCCGGCGGCGAGCGCTTCCCGCGCCGCGGCGATCAGGTGCGCGCCCCGTCGGCCGCCCCCCACCTCCACGGTGTCGGCCGTGTCGGCGACCGCGCCGTCGACGTGGGCGCCGACGTCCACCTTGAGCAGATCGCCGAGGAGGAGCCGGCCCTCGTCGGTGCTGTCGGGGGTGTAGTGGGCCGCCTCCACGTTCCGGGAGAGGTTCGCGGGGAACGCCGGCTCGGCCCCGTGGGATCGGACGTACCCCTCGACCGCCTCGGCGATCTCCCTTCGGGAGGCCCCCGGGACGGCCAGGCGTACCCCGAGCTCGCGGGCTCCGGCCGCGATGCGGCCCGCCGTCCGCCATGCCTCCGTCGGCGGCGCCTCCCCTCCGCTCATCGGCGGGGCACCTCCCGGGGGGCCGGACCGGTCAGATCGACGAGCGTCGACGGCCGACCGGACGGCGCGGGCGGGCCGGCGACGTACGCCCGCACGGTACGGCCGAACGTTCGACGCGCGGCGGCAAGGTCCCTCGCGGGCGGCTCGCCCGACCGGTTCGCCGACGTGGCGATCAGCGGTCCCGCCCGGCGCGCCAGCTCGCGCGCGAGCGGATGGTCCGGCACCCGCAGCCCGATCGTCCGGCCCCCGCTGACCTCGGAGACCAGCCGGCGACGCGCCTCCGCGGACGGGGGGAGCAGCACGGTGTACGGTCCCGGCAGGTGGGTCCGGACGAACCGTCGCGCCGCCGGCGCGAGGCGGGCCCACCGCTCCAGCTCCTCGACCGAGCTGACGGCCACCGAGAGCCGCCGCCCGTCCGGCCTTCCCTTCGCCGCGACGAGGCGAGCGACCGCCGCCGGGCGGTCCGCTCGGGCGGCGAGGGCGTAGAGCGTGTCCGTCGGGTGCACCACCAGGCCGCCCGCGACGAGCGCCCGGCCGGCGGCCGTCGCCGCGGGGCCCATCGGCCTAGAAGTACTCCTCGCCGACGCGCGCGTACGGGAGCAGCTCCTCGGGGGCGAAGTACAGCGCGAGCTCGCGCGCCGCCGCGTCGGGCGAGTCGGAGGCGTGCACGAGGTTCGGGGTCAGGCCGAGAGCGAGGTCGCCGCGGATCGTGCCGGGGGCCGCGATCTGGGGGTTGGTGGCACCGGTGAGCAGGCGCGTCACGGCCACCGCCGATCGACCTTCGAGCGCGAGGGCGACGACCGGCCCGGAGGTGATGTGCTGGATCAGCGCCGGGTAGAACGGCTTGCCCTGGTGCTCGGCGTAGTGCCGCTGCGCGCGCTCCGGGGCGATCCGCAACATCTTGGCGGCGACGATCCTCAAGCCCTTCCGCTCGAGCCGGCCGACGATCTCCCCGACCAGGCCTCGACGGACCCCGTCCGGCTTTACCAGGACCAGGGTCCGCTCGACGCTCCCTTCCGCCATCCGGGATTCCAGCCGGCCGCCCGCGTAAAGCGTTGGCGCCGCGCGGTCGGAACTCTCTTCCGTGGGAGGCCCTGGGTCGGCGATGGCCCGTCCTCTCCCGCAGGGCCGACCGGCGTGGCGGCTCCACCCGGCGGTCCGCGGGTTCGACCGGGCGGCCGCCGTCTACGAGCGGGGCCGGCCCGGCTATCCTGCGGCGGCCGTGCGCTGGCTGGCCCGAGAGCTGGGGCTCCGGCAAGGTCGGGTGGTCGTCGACCTCGGCAGCGGCACCGGCCAGCTGACCCGGCGGCTCTTGGCGTACGGCGCGGCCGTCGTCGGCGTGGAGCCGACGTCCGGGATGCGGCGGATCTTCTCGGGTCAGCTGCGGCGCGCGGCCGTGCTTCCGGGGGTCGCCGAGGCGATCCCGCTGCCGAGCGGCTTCGCCGACGCCGTCACCGTTGGGCAGGCGTTCCACTGGTTCCGGCGCCGCCTGGCCCTACGAGAGATCGCGCGGGTCCTGCGCCCCGGCGGGCGCCTCGGGCTTGTCTGGAACCGTCGCGACGACCGCTACCCGCTCTCCCGGCGGCTCACCCACCTTGTCGATCGGTACGCCGGGCGGACCCCGCGCGGGAGGGGCCTCGCCTGGCAGCGTGCGTTCGGCGGGCCGCGCTCGGCGTTCGGCCCGCTCCACACCCGGTCGTTCCGGTTCGTCCAGCGCGGCCGCGCGGCGACGATCGTTGCGAGGGTGCTGTCGATCAGCTTCGTCGCCTCGCTCCCAGCCCGGGAACGGAGCGCGGTCGCTCAGCAGGTGCGGAGGATCGTGGCCGAGGAGGCTCGCGGCCGCCGGGGGGGCACGATCGGCCTGCCGTACCGGACCGACGTCTACTGGGCGGCCCGGCGCGGCCCGTTCAGCGGGCGGCGGACGCGTCGCACGTCGGCGACCAGACGCACCCGCCGCACTTCGCGGGGCTCGGGTCGGCCCGGCCGTCGTACGGCCCGGTCGCCCGCCGGCGCAGCTCGAGGATCGCCGTCCGAGCGGACGCATCCCACGGCACGACGACCTCCCGGTCTCGGTAGCGGACGACGCCGAACGGCGGCGAGCGGCCGGCCGCCTCCTCGACCAGGAGACAGTAGGCTCCGACCTGGGCGACGTGCGACGGGTAGGCACCCCGGGCGGGGGCGCGTCCCCGCTTGAGCTCGACCGGGACGACCGCCCCGTCGCGGCGCTGGCGCAGGGCGTCCGGCCGGCCGACGAGGCGGTACCGGTCCGACCGGAGGGTCACGCCGGCGCCGGCATCGATCGACACGAGCCGCCCGTAGCGTCGTTCGCCCCGGCTCGCGGCGAGCGAGCGCACCCCGACGGCAAGGAGGACCGCGCCCGCGGCCAGTGCGAGCCACGGCACCACGCTCATCGCCCGAGCCCCCACGCGGCGAGCACGAGCAGCAGCGTCCCGACCCCCACCAGCGCCCACGGCACTGTCGGCCGCTCCTCGCGCCGTCGCTCGGCGGCGAGCCGGCGCCGATGGTACGTGCTCCCGGCGGCCGCCGCGGCCGACGGCGGGGCGGGCCCACGGCGTCGGTAGTAGTGGGCCCGAGGACAGAACCGGTACTCCGCGAGGTCGGTCGCGGTCGTCCAGGCGCCCGGGCGGTCCACGAGGGAACGGCGGGTCCGCTCGGCTTACGGATTGCTCTCCAGCCGCGCGCGGCCGGCCGCGCCTACGACGGGGCCGCGGGCGCGTCGGTCGTCGGCTTGGCCCGGGGTTTACGGGTCCGAGGCTTCGGCGCGGGGGGCG
>JASHRJ010000113.1 GCA_030037395.1 Thermoplasmata archaeon | reverse complement strand
CGCGCCGCCCACCGCGGGCTCGTCGGGGCCGCGGCCGCGGTCGCCTGGCCCGGGCTCCGCCACACCTGGGAGCTTCTCGCCTACCGGGAGCCGGCCCGCGTTGGCACGCCGCGCTCGGTCGACAGCGAGAGCGTGCGCGCCGCGCAGCGATCGGATCCCGGGCTGTTCCTCTGCCACGACGCGCGGACCCGACGGCTCCTGGTCGCCCCGCACACGGGCTGCCCGATCCTGTTCGGTCTGCGGGGCACGCGGCGATCGGCCCCGCTCCGGGCGCTCGGGTCGATCCGGTCCGAGCCGATCGAGCGCTGGATGCTGTTCCGGACGAACCAGGCGACCGGCGACCACCTGGTGCGACGGCCGGCCGCCGAGGTCACCGGATTTCGGAGCGCGACGGTCGACGGGACCGTCGTGGCCCCCGCGGTGACGTCGCCCGGAGGCCATGCCTCCTTCGCGGTGCAGGACCGGGCGGGCACGCCGCTCGCCTGCGTCGCCTTCGAGCCGACCAAGACGCTCCCGGCGGTGGCCCGGAAGCTCGCGGCCGGCGACCGGGTGCGCGTCTGGGGGAGCCGCGGCCGGGACGGCGGGTTCCGGCTGGAGGGGATCACCGTGCTCCGGCTCGCCCGGCTCGAGCACCGTCGTCCACCGCGCTGCCGCGCGTGCGGCCGAACGGCGGGGTCGATGGGACGGGGTCGGGGGTACCGATGCCCGCAGTGCGGTCGTCGGTTCCCGCCCGAGGCCGCCCGAACGGTCGGAGCGGCCCGGTCCCTCCGACCCGGGACGTACCACCCTACGCCGTCGGCCCGTCGGCACCTCGCGCCGCGCGGTCCCGAGAGCTGAGCGGTACCAGACTTTTTGAGGCGGCGGCCGCTGGCTCGCCCCGAGACGCCCGATGGTAGGTCCCCCCGCGAAGACGCCGGGCCGGTCGGCGGCGCACGGCCTGCGGTGCTCCACGACGTTCGGCGGCCACGGGGCGAACCCGCGGCTGCGGAGGGTCGCGGCGGGCCGCCCGAACGGGAGCTGAGGCGGGGCGCTCGTCATGGGTTCTTGCCCGGCCTGCGGAACCGAGGTCCCGGCCGACCGGTCGGAGTGCCCGTCCTGCCACCTCGCGCGCGGCCTGTTCGACGCGGTCCGCGAGGCGGCCGGCGCGTCCGCGGACACGGACCCCGCCTACGTGCGGACGGTCGCCGAACTTCTCCAGTCGGTCGACCTCAGTTCGCCGGCGGCGGCCGAGCCCGCGCCGGCGCCGCTGTTGCGACCGTCGGCGGGCTCGCGCGAGCCGGGGTCGCTGGAGCTTCCGAGGAGCGAGCCGTCCCTGCGCCCCGCCCCGGTGCACCCCCTCGAGGGGATCCCGCCGCCCCCGCCCGCGGTGCACGGCGAGCTGCTCCGGCGGCGGGCCGAGGAGTACGCCCAGCTCGCCCGGCGCCTCGGGATCGACCTCACGGCCCTGGTCCTGCGGCTGCGGAACGCGGAGACCGCGGGGGACGAGGGCCAGATCGACGCGGTCATGCGCGAGATCTTCGTCCACGTCGTGAGCGCGCTGACGGTCGCCTACGACGCCGAGCTGGCCCGGCGGAACGAGATCGCCCAGTTCGTGCCGACGCCCAGCGCGGACGTGGAGCTCGAGGCGATCCGCGGCGCGATGGCCGCCGGCGACCTCGGGGGAGCGCTGCGGCGGCTCGCTCACGCCCGCGACACGATCGGCCGCCTGGAGGAGCTGTGGGCGACCGGCCGCATCCTGATCGCGAGCTGCGACCTGCTCGCGGAGACGATCCGCGAGCTGGGCGGAGACCCGGCGCCGGCGCTCGGGCCGTACGAGGAAGGACGCCGCCAGCTCGCCGACGGACGGCGGGAGCTGGGCGAGCGCCTGCTCGCGCGCGGCGCCTACGCCCTGTGGGCGGTCCTCGAGCCGCGGTTCTTCGACGAGCTCAAGCGCCTCCGCGACCGGCTCTTGGAGCTCCGCACCTCGGGCGCGGAGCTCGGCTCGGCGCTCGCCGACCTGCGGGCGGTCGCCACCGAACTCAAACGGCGGAACTTCGTCGGAACGGTCGTCTCGTACCGCGCGCTCCGCGCGTTCGTAGGACCGGCGGAGGGCCCGGAAACCACCCCGGCCGCGGTCGCGGCGCCCGCGGCCGGCCCCGAGCGGCCCGCGCCGTCCGGATAGTCTAATGAGCGCGGGCCTCTCGAGAGGACCGTGACGTCCGGACCGCTCCGCGGGTTCCGGGACTACCCGCCCCCGGACGCCGGGGCGCGCTCGGAGGTCCGGCGCCGGATGCGGGCGGCCGCCCGGCGGGCCGGGTTCGCCGAGCTCGAGCTCCCGAGCGTCGAGAGCTTCGAGCTGTACCAGCGCAAGAGCGGCGAGGGGATCGCCGCCCAGGCCTGGAGCTTCGTCGACAAGGGGGATCGCCCGGTCGCCCTCGTGCCGGAGCAGACCCCTTCGCTCGCGCGGGTGTTCGTCGACCGGGCGAAGTCCGAGCCGCTCCCGGTCAAGTGGTTCACGGTCGGCCGCAGCTGGCGGTACGAGGAGCCGCAGGCCGGCCGGACGCGCGAGTTCCTCCAGTTCAACTTGGACATCCTAGGGGTGCCGGGCCCCGAGGCGGAGGTCGACCTTCTCACCACCGCCGCCCTGTTCCTCGACGAGTGCGGGGCGGCCGGACGGTACGTGGTCCGGCTCAACGACCGGGCGGTCGCCGAAGGGATCGGCCGCCTCTACGGGGCGTCCGACCCGGGGCGGTTCTTCCGGGCCGTCGACGGCTTCCGCAAGACCGCGGCACCGGAGTTCGCCCGGGAGCTCGAGGGCGCCGGGGTCCCGGCCCACCGGACCGGCGAGATCGCCGATCTCTTGCGGCGGGCGAGCGCCGGGATCCCGCCCGAGGAGGTCGGACGGTTCCTCGGCGAGCTCGCCGACCGGGGGTTCGACGCCGCCGCGCGCGAGGGGGTCGGGCGCCTCGGGCACCTGCTCAGCCTCCTCGGCCGGGTCGGGCTCTCCGACCGGGTGGTGTACGACCCGACGGTCGTCCGCGGCCTCGCCTACTACACCTCGACCGTCTTCGAGGCGTTCCCCCGGAGCGGCGACAGCCGCTCGATCCTCGGCGGCGGCCGCTACGACCACCTCATCGAGCTGTTCGGCGGAGCCCCCACCCCCGCCGCCGGCCTCGCGATCGGCGACCAGACGCTCGAGCTGCTGCTGCGGGACGCCGGCGCCTGGCCCGAGGGGGAGCCCCCGCTCGACACCTACGTGGTCGTCGCGCAGCCCGAGCTCGGCCCGGAGGCGCTCGCGCTGGTCGCCCGGCTCCGGCGGGCCGGCGAGTCGGCGGACGCGGACCCGCTCGGCCGATCGATGTCCCGCCAGCTGAGGGAGGCGGCGCGCCGCCGGGCCCGCCGGGCGCTCATCCTCGGCCTCAGGGAGGCGGCGCCGGGTGCCCTGATCGAGCGTGATCTCGCGTCGGGTGCCCAGCGTGAGGTCGCGGCGGGGTCTCCGGAGCGGTCGGCGTGATCGCCTCGAACGTCTCGGCGTCCCAGAGCAGGATCCCGGGCGGCGACTCCGCGCCGTCGACGAAGCCGTACCAGTAGACGACGGCGCCCTCGCCGAAGATCTCGGTGTACGGCGCGAGCTGGCGCCGCAGGTTCTTGCGGAGCTCGACGTCGTCGCCGAAGTTCGCCTTGGACTCGATCCAGGTGAGCTTCTGGCCGTAGAAGATGATCGGCTCGTCCAATAGGGCGTCCGGCGTCTTCTGGTACTTCCCGCGAAGGTCCTTCTCGGTCCGGAAGCCGATGCCGTGCTTCTCCAGCCACCGGTGCATCCGCTCCTCGCCCTTGCGGCCCCGCTCGCGCTGCAGCTCGAGCCCCTGCGGCGAGTAGATCATGTCGTGCTCGACCAGCGCCTCGACCTCGCGGCGCAGCCGCGCGTCCGGGGCGGTCTCCGGGTGGAGGAACGTCTGCCAGACCTTCTTGCGCGGGATCCCGAGCTCGCCGAGCATCAGCTGGCCCATGAGCACCGGCGGGAACCGCCACTCCCGGGCGGTCTCGAGGATCGTGCGGCCCTTCCTCCAGTCGGAGGCGAGCCGGGGCACCTGCCGCTTCACGACGTAGAACCGGCGGGTCGCGTCGCGGGTCACCCGGTGCGTGTGGATGACGAACAGCAGCTCCTCGTCCCGGTGCTCCGCGTGGGCGATGCGGTGCACGTCCTCGTAGCTCACGAGCGCGTCGTACAGGCGCTGGTAGGTCGCTCGATCCATCGCGTCGGTCCGAAAGACGATGGGTGCCGCGAGCCCCGCGCGGGCTTAAGGTCCTCCCCGGTCGCGGGCCGACTACTCCCGCCAGTCGAGCCCCACGGTCCGGAGCCCCAGCTTGCAGATCGGCGGGGCTCGGCGCTTGTGGCGGTGCCGGGCCACCCTCTCGACCACGGCGCGCACGGTCGCCGCCGGCACCCCGGTCGCCGTCGGGATCTCCGCCTCCGGTCGCATCTCCTCGAGGGCCCGCAACACCAGGTCCACCTCCGAGTACGACGCCCCGAGCTCACCCTCGTCGGTCTGGCCGGCCCAGAAGCCGGCCGTCGGGACCCGCTCCCGGACCTGCCTCGGGAGCCCCAGCTGCCCGGCAAGCGCCCAGACGTCGGTCTTGTAGAGATCGCCGATCGGAAGGAGGTCGACCCCGCCGTCGCCGAACTTGGTGAAGTATCCGAGCAACAGCTCCGACTTGTTGCCGGTTCCGGCGACCAGCTTGCGGGCCTCGCGGGCGATCGCGTACAGCACCGCCATGCGGGCGCGTGCCGCGGTGTTGCCGAGGGTGATGCGGTCGGTCACCTCCGGGATCGCCCCGGCGAACGCCGCCTCGATCCCGTCGATCGCGATCGTTCGATAGCCGACGCCGAGCTCGCGCGCATACCCCTCGGTCTCGGCGACCAGCTCGGGCGGCACCCGGGAGTCCGGCAGGAGGACGGCGAGGACGCGGGCCGCTCCCAGGGCGTCCCGGGCCAGCCGGGCGACCAGGGCGCTGTCGACGCCCCCCGAGAGCCCGACGACCACCCCGTCGGTGGCGGGACCGAGGGCGTGGGCGCGCAGGAACTGGCCGATCGTCTCCGCCGCATGGGCCGGCAACGTCGTGCGCTCGATCACGCCTCGACCCCGAGGGGCTCGAGCCGGCACGCGGCGTCCCACGCCGTCCGGCAGCCGCAGCCGAGGTCGTCGAGCGCCTCGAACCGCTGGTCGAGCGACGCCGCCTCGATCGCCGCCAGGACCCGCACGTCGCACGCGCCGCAGTTGTGCGGCCCGCGGGCCAGGCCCCCCGCGGTTGGGAACGAGACGAGCCGCGCCGCCCCCCGCGTCGGGGCGGCCCGGCGGAGCACCTCGACCAGCGACCAGAGCCACGGGGGCCGGTACCGCCCCCGGCGGAACAGCCACTCGACGACCGTCCCCCCCTGGATGTGGACCGGGTTGACCGACAGCGCATCGAAGTGGGGGGCGGCCTCGGCGACCGACCGCACGACGTCGTCGATCGCCTCGACCTCCGCGAGGTACGGGGGCTTCAGCAGGAGGTACGCCTTCGCGCGCACGCCGAGCCCCCGCAGGCGGTCGGCCGCCGCGAGGTACTCGGACGGGGGCGCGTTCTTGTGGACGTACCGGGCCAGGACGACCGGGTCGGTGGACTCGAGGCCCAGGGCGACCTCGAGCTCGCCGCCGAACGCTCGGGCGAGCGGCGACACGCTCCCCTCGGTCGCGAACTCGGGGAGCGTTTCGAACAGGAGGCGCCGCGCGCGCCCGGAGAACCCCCGGACGATCGCCTCGCGGCTCGCCGGATCGACCTCGCGGTCGTCCAGGAAGCTCCCCGAGGTGTAGATCTTCACGTACGGTTCGCCCCGGTACCGCGCGAGCGCGCGGTCCATCTGCTCCGCGAGCTCCGCCGCCGTCGCCGACCGCCCGAGCGTGTCGCGGGCGTAGCCGCACATCGAGCAGCCCTTCTGGTCGGCCCAGTAGCACCCGCGGGTCCGCAGGATCAGCACGAACGCCTCGACCCGGCGCCCGTCCAGGGCTTCCGCCTCGACCCAGGCGTTGACGAACCGGCGGGCGTCGCGCTCCGCCGCGGGGGCCGGCCGCCGGTCCCGGGCGACCGCGCGGGCGAGCGACTCGGGGCTCACGACTCCTCGAGGTCGGCCTCGACCGGGTCGCCGTCCTGCAGCCGCAGGCGTCGCCGGAGGCTCTCCGCGGCGACGAACTCGATGACGTCCTGGTAGTGCGATCGGTCCGGCCGGATGAGATGGCAGCGCCGGCCGTTGAGGCGGGCGGCGTAGCAGGTCGCGCCCCCGAACGTGCGGCCGCTCGCCTCGAAGCCATCGATCCGGATCCCCTCCCAGTCGCGCACGACGTTCACCCGGCGGAGCTCGCTGGGCTTGAGGCGGACGTTCAGGGTTCCGGGGAACGGACCGTAGCCGAGGCGCTCGGTGAACTGCAGGACGTACCCCGGCTGGCTCAGGTAGTACCGCCCCTCCCCCAGCCCGGAGACGACCTCGCCGGCGATCGTCGCCCGGCCCGGGCCCTCGAACAGCCGACGGTAGCTGTGGTACTCCGCGCGGAGGAGGTCCATCGCAGCGGCGGTCAGCTGCAGCCGCTGCCGCCGACGGGCGAGCGAGCGGACGAGGAGGCCCCGGTGCTCCAGCGCCATCAGGTAGCGGTCGGCCGCCTGCTGGCTGACCCCGAGCCGGGCGCCGACCTCCCGCGACGTGAGGACCGCCGGCGTATGGTCGGCGCCGGCCTGGGCGAGGAGCCGCAGGACGGCGATCGTCTCGCCGCGGGCTCGGGGCCGGGCGGGGTCGGGGGCGCTCGCGCGGTCCGCCACGGTCAGCGGGGCTTCGCCCGGAGGCCTTCGGGGGCGTACAGGCTGACGACGTTCGAGCCGCGAACGACCACGCGGCCGAGCCGGCGGGAGGCGTCCGGCGCGATCTCGCGGGCGTCGTCCAGGACGAGGTTCAGGTGCTCGTCCGCGCCGAGGAGCCGACCTTCGAGCTCGCGAGCGTCCTTGAGACGCAAGGTGACCCGCTGCTCCGTGAGCCGGTCGACCACCGCGAGCGGGCCTTCGGCCATCGGCGGACCGACGGGCCCGCGACCTTTAGGATTTCTGTCAGCCGCGCCGCACGCCGTCCACGCCCGGCCCTGCCAAGCGGCGCACGACCTCCGGGATCCCGTCGCGGTACGTCCGTCGGCGCGGGGCCCAGCCGAGCGCCCGAAGGCGGGCGTTCGACGCGCGACGGTCGGCGGAGGTAAGCCGGGCGCTCTCCGGCCCCCAGCGTCGGACCGCCTCCTCGGGGGAGATGCCGGTGGGCTCCGGCGCCCGGGCGAGCTCGGCCACGTGCTGGGCGAACTCGCGGGTCCGCACCGGCCGGTCGTCGACCGCGAGGAACGTGGACCCGTGGGGGGCCGACTCGACCACGACGCGGAACGCCTCGCCGGCGTCCGTGAGGTCGAGCGGAGAGAGGTGGTTCCCGCCGTCGCCGACGAACCGGTAGCTCCCGTCCCGGAGCTCCTCGACCATCTCCTGGAACCAGGAGCCCGCGCCGTACACCATCCCCGGGCGGACGACGACCACCTCGAGCTCCGAGCCCGCCCCGCGCCGCACCGTCTGCTCGCAGGCGAGGTTGATCGCCGAGATCCCGAGCGGCTCGAGCGGACTCTCCTCGACGATCGTCCCCGGGTTGTCTCGATAGACCCAGTAGCCAGAACCCACGACGAAGCGGCGGACCCCGGCGGCGCGGGCGGCCTGCAGGAGCGCGGCGGCCCCGCCGACCCGGACCTCGCCGGGCCGCGCCTCCGGCACGGACCGCGCCTGCGCCAGGTGGACCACGGCCTCGCAGCCGACGACCGCCGACGCCAGCGCGGCCGGGTCCAGCACGCTCCCGACGAACGCCGCCCCTCCGAGCGACGCGACCGCCGCGGCCTGCTGTGGGAGGCGGACCAGACCGCGCACCTCGTGACCGGCGGCCGCGCACGCGCGGACGGCCGCTCCCCCCAGGAAGCCGGCCGCGCCGGTCACCAGCAGGCGCATGGCGGAGCGACCCGGTCTCGCGCATAACCCCGCCGGGGGAATCGTCCGGCCGGCGCCCCGCCCCGCTCACGCTATGCGCGGCGGGCGGTCGGGGGCGCCCGGTGCCGCAGGAGTTTCGCGCCGACCCGGGCCTCGAGGGGGTGATCGTCGGCCGCTCGGCGATCTCCTGGGTCGGCGGTACTACCGGCGAGCTCGTCTATCGCGGGTTCGACGCCCGCGAGCTCGCCCGCGGCGTGCCGTACGAGTCGGTCGCGCACCTCCTGCTGCACGGGGACCCGCCGGCGGCGGACCCGTCGCCCGAGCTGACGGCGGCGCTGGCCGCGGCCCGGGGCATCCCCGGGCCGATCGTGCGGGCGGTCGACGCGCTGCCGCCGCAGCAGCCGCCGCTGGACGCGCTCCGCTCGATCCTCTCCGTCCTCGGCGACGGCTCCGGGGCGTACCCTCCGACGCTCGAGGACGGCTACCGGTTGATCGCGCGGTCCCCGGTGCTGCTGGCCCGCTTCGTGCGCCGGGCGGCCGGTCAGGAGCCGGTCCCTCCCCGGCCGGAGCTGGGCCATGTGGCGAACTACCTGGCGATGCTCCGCGGCGCGGCGCCGGACGTTCGCCAGGTCGCCGCCCTCCAGGCGTACTTCGCGCTCCTCGCCGACCACGGGATGAACGCCTCGACGTTCGTGCTGCGGATCGCGATCTCGACCCACACCGATCTCGCGAGCGCCGCCACCGCCGCCCTCGGCACGCTGAAGGGCCCTCTCCACGGCGGCGCGCCGAGCCGCGTGTCGGAGATGCTCGATGCGGTCGGGGCGCCGGAGCACGCCGCGGAGTGGGTCCGGGAGCGGCTCGCGCGGCGCGAGCTCCTGTACGGGTTCGGCCACCGAGCGTACAAGGCGGAGGACCCGCGCGGCCTCCGCCTCCACGAGGTCGCGCGGACGGTCGCCGACCCGCGGAGGCTGGCGCTCGCGGAGACGGTCGAACGGGAGGGGTTGGCGGCGCTGCGGGCCGCTCACCCCTCGGCCCGGATCTACGCGAACGTCGAGTTCTACAGCGCGGTCGTCCTCGAGGCGATCGGGCTACCGCCGGCGCTGTTCACCCCGACGTTCGCGCTGGCCCGCACCGCCGGCTGGACGGCCCACGCGCTCGAGCAGGCGGCCGACAACCGGCTGATCCGGCCGGACCTCGACTACGTCGGGCCGCCGACCGGCCGACGCTGGCCGCGGCCGCTGCCGGCCGGCTGAGCCGGCGGCCTACGACGAGCCCTTCTCGCCGTCGTCGGCCTTCGCGCCGTCGTCGGGGACGACCTTGAA
>JASHRJ010000112.1 GCA_030037395.1 Thermoplasmata archaeon | reverse complement strand
GGCGCGCGCGAGCGCGCCGCCCTCCTGCGGGTCGACGCGCCGGCCGGTGCGGCCGTCGGCGACCACCTCCGCCGGTCCCCCGGCCGCCGGCGCGATCACCGCCGCGCCGCACGCCATCGCCTCCAGGAGCGCGACGCTCGAGGTGTCGCTCGTCGACGGGAGCACGAACAGGTCGCTCTGGCCGAGGAGCGCGGCCTTCTCCTCCTCGGCGACCGGTCCGACGTACCGGCAGCGGGCGGCGAGCGCTGCGTCGCCCGCGAGCCGCGCGCGGACCGCCGCCTCCTCCGGACCGCTCCCGCCGACGACGGCGACCAGCTCAACCTCGCGCGCCGCCTCGGCGACGGCGTCCAGGAAGCGGTGGATCCCCTTGTCGGTCGTGAGGCGGCCGAGGTAGGTGACCAGCGGACCGGCGGGAAGACCGCAGCGGGCGCGCCAATCCGGCACCGCCGTCCCGGGGCGGAACCGCCCGACGTCGATGCCGTTCCGCACGATCTCGACCGGCCGTCGGAACGGCTTGCGGGCGCTGGCGAGCAAGGTCGCGCGCGCCGCCTCCGACGGCGCGGTCGCGACGTCGCACCGCCAGTAGGTGCCGAGGTTGTACCACCACGCGACGCGGAAGAACAGCGGCACGAGCAGCTTGTGCGGGACGCTGTCGCCCATCGCGCGGAGGTTCGTGTGGAACGTCCCGACCAGCGGCCGGCGCGCGGCGCGGGCGGCGAGGAATCCGGTCGTCCCGAGGAGCCCCGGGGTGTGGAGGTGGACGACGTCGGCGTCGCGGGCGGCCCGCGGCACGACCCCGAACGGGAACACCGGCCAGCGGTACTCGCCGTACAGCGGCACCGGGAGCGAGCGCACGCGCCGGACCGCGACCCCCGCGACCTCGGGCGGCTCCGGGGCGCGGGGGATCGACGGCGCGTACACGTGGACCTCATGACCCTGCGCGGCGATCGTGCGCGCGAGCCCGCTCGCCATCTGCGCGACGCCGTCGCGCATCGGCGGGTACGAGTCCGAAAAGTAGGCGATCTGCATCGGTCCGCGCGCCGCGGCTCCTCCGGGACTACGGGGGCGCGAGGCGGGCCGGCTCCGTCCGGTCCTCCACGTCGCCGAACAGCCGCTCGAGGCGGCCCGCATCGGTCCCTTCGAGGGCCCGGGGGTCGTACGACGCGATCAACGCCGAGCGGGTCCGCTGGACCTGCGCGGTGAGCCAGCCGACGAACCTGAGGGTGAGCTCCGGACCGGCCTCCGTCGCGAACAGCTCGAGCGCGTCGACGTAGACGAGCGCTCCTCCCGGCGCCTCGGTCGGCTCGCGCAGGCGGCCCGCGACGTCGCCGGGGCCGGACCCCCCGCCGTCGGACTCCGGGCCGCTGCGCACCGGGACCACGATCCGCTCGCAGGGCACCCCGGCCAGATCGGGGGGCCGCGGCGAGACGACCACGAGCCGCGGGAACCGGGCGGCGCTCGCACGGGCCACGTCCACCGCCCGGGCGGGACGGACCTCTCGGACCAGCAGGGTGCCGCCGGGGCCGACGAGCTTCGCCGCCGGGGCCGACGGCGACGGGACACCGGGCGGCCGGGGGGCCCGCAGCAGATCGTCGAACGCCCGGGGCGCCGGCGGCCCGAGCAGGCTGCGTCGCTTCAGGTCGACCTCCTCGGCGAGCCGCGCGAGCCGCCCGAGGATCAAGGCCCGCAGCTCCTGGTTGGTGCGCCCGCGCGAGGCGTGGGCGAGGACGTCGCGGAGCCCGCTGCGGAGCCCCTCCTCGTAGCCGCTCGCGTACGCCCGGGCGTACGCCTCGTCCGCGGGGGCCTCGTCGGCGTCCGATCGGGCGTCGTCGACGCGGTCGGCGGGCGTCACGCGGGCGCCCGGTCCCTCGCCCCCGACGACGCCGGGACGGCCGCGGCGGGCGGACCGGACGGCGGCCCGCGGTCCGGCTCGTCCACGGGGGCGAACTTGTAGCCGTAGTGGATCACGCCGGCCTTCCCCTCCTCGCGGAGCTTGCGGAACGTCGCGTGGACCTTGAGACCGATCGCGACGCGGTCCGGCTCGACGTCGACCACCTGGCCGGTGAGGACGGGGCCCTCGTCGGTCTTGACCAGCGCGATCACGTACGGGACCTGCATCTCGAACCCCTCGGCCGCCTCATGGACGACGGTATACGAGAGGACCTCCCCGGAGCCCGACAGCTGGAACGGCACCATCTTCTCGATCGACTGGCGGTGCCGCGTGCACGCCGGGCAGACCGCCCGCGGCGGGAAGTAGATCGTCCCGCACTCCGTGCACTTCGACCCGCCGAGGTTGTACCGCCGGGGGGTCTCGCGCCAGAACCGTGCGATCGACATCGTCCCTCCCTAGCTGGCGCGCTCCAGCAGGTGCACGACGGACGTCGCGCCCGTCCCCCCGAGGTCGTGCGCGAGGCCGAGGCGGGCGCCGGCGACCTGGCGGTCCTTCGCCTCGCCGCGGAGCTGGCGGACCAGCTCCACCACCTGGGCCACGCCGACCGCGCCGAACGGCCGCCCCTGCGCCTTCAGACCCCCGGACGGGTTGATCGTCGGGCGCCCTCCCGAGCCGAACCGGCCGCTCGAGAACTCCGGCCCGGCGCGGCCGCGCTCGACGAAACCGAGGTCCTCGAGGCCGATGAGCGGGCAGATCGAGTAGGCGTCATGGATCTCGGCGACCTGGACGTCCGCCGGCGCCCGGCGCGCCCGCGCGAACGCCTGGCGGGCCGCGGCGACGGTCGCCTCGACGCTGGTCACTTCGCGGCGGTGCTGCAGGGCCATCGTGTCGCAGGCGACCTCGCTCGCCGCGATGCGGATCGGCGTGTCGGTGTGGCGCCGCGCCTCGTCCAGCGGGCCCAGGACCACCGCCGCGGCGCCGTCCGAGAACGGCGCGCAGTCGAGCACCCCGAGCGGCTCGGCGATCGGGGGCGCCCCGACCACCTGCTCGACCGTGAGGCGGTTGCGGTAGTGCGCGTTGGGGTTCTTCGCCCCCATCTCGTGCGCGTGGACCGAGACCCGGGCGAGGTCCTCGCGCCGGGCCCCGTAGAGGTGCATGTACCGCCGGGCGACCAGGCCCCACAGCGCCGGGAGCGTCGCGCCGAAGACGACCTCCCACTCGTGGTCGGCGGTCGACGCGGCGATCTGCGTGGCGGTGGCGTCCGGCACGTCGGTGAGCTTCTCGGCCCCGCCGACCACCACGTAGTCGTACTGGCCGCTCGCCACGGCGAGGTACCCCTGGTGGAGCGCGAGCGCGCCGGACGCGCCGCCGCCCTCCACCCGCATCGCGGGGAGGTGGCGGTAGGCGAGGCCGGCGTAGTCGAGGATCAGCGGGGCGATGTGCTCCTGGTCGATCAGCGAGCCGCTCGCCATGTTGCCGAGGTACAGCGCGCCGAGGTCCTTGGAGGAGAGCCGCGCGTCGACCAGCGCCTGGAGGCCGGCCTCGATGCCGATCTCCCGGAACGAGAGGTCCCACAGCTCGCCGAAGCGCGTTTGGCCGACCCCGAGCACGGCGACCTCGCGCATCGGTCAGCCCTCCGCCATGTGGATCTTGCCCCGGTACTTCGCGTAGACGGCGTACGGGATCTCGACGCCGTGGTCGAGGTAGTACTGGACCGAGCGGCCGGCCCCGCGCTCGTAGGCGGGGAGCGCCTCGGTGGTCCGCAGGTCGAAGGCGTCCGAGCCGGCGCCGGAACCGTAGCCGACCACCAGGATCCGTTCGCCGGCCCCGGCGTGGTCGAGGACGTTGGCGAGCCCGAGGAGCGCCGCGGCCGAGTAGGTGTTGCCGATCGACGGCGTCACGAGTCCGTAGCGCATCTGCGCCTCGGAGAAGCCGAGCTGCTTGCCGACCCGGAGCGGGAACTTGCCGTTCGGCTGGTGGAACACGACGTGCTGGTAGTCCGCGGGGCCGGTGCCGGACGCCTCGAAGAGCGCCCGCGCGCATTCGGCGACGTGGCGGAAGTACGCCGGCTCGCCGGTGAACCGACCGCTGTGGCTCGGGTACCGCTGGCCCTCGCGGCGCCAGAAGTCCGGGGTGTCGGTCGTGTAGGAGACGGTGCGCTCGACCGAGCAGATCACCCGCTCGCGGCCGATCACGAACGCCGCCCCGCCCGCGCTGGCGGAGTACTCGAGCGCGTCGCCGGGCGCCCCCTGGGACGTGTCGGTCCCGATCGCCACGCCGTAGCGGACCATCCCGGCCCCGACCAGCCCGAGGCAGGTCTGGACCGCGGCCGTCCCGGCCTTGCAGGCGAACTCGAAGTCGGCGGCGGTCAGGTGCGGCGTCGCGCCGACCGCCTGCGCGACGACCGTCGCCGTCGGCTTGACGGCGTACGGGTGCGACTCCGATCCCACGTAGACCGCCCCGATCTGCTGCGGATCGATGCCGCCGCGCGCCAGCGCGATCCGCAGCGCCTCCGTCGAGATCGTGATCGTGTCCTCGTCCGGCGCCGGAACGCTCTTGCGGCGGACGTTCAGCCCTTGGCCCACGCTGTCGCCGTCGGAGCCCCAGACCTTCCCGATCTCGCCGGGGGTGATCCGGTACCGCGGCACGTACGCCCCATAGCTTACGATCCCTGCTTCCATCGGCCGTTGCTCCGTTCTACAGCTCCTCGAGGCGCTCGAGCACCGCAGGCGCGGCGAGCGCGGTGGTGAGGAGCGGGATGTTCTCCACCTCGGAGAGGCGGATGGCGAGGGCGTCGACGCGCCCCGGGTTCGCGAAGAAGACCGCCGCCGGCTTCAGCGGGTGGGCCCGGATCGCGACCATCGGCGACCGCCCGTACTTCACGTTCGCGAAGACGAGCGCCCGCTGGGTCGTCCAGCCGTACACCTCCACGAACCGGGTGGCGTCCATCGAGAGGATCGCGCGCGGCGCGTCGACGACGGTGAAGCCGTGGACGTCGCGGCGGAGGTCGACCCGGCTCACCGCTCTCGCCTCCAGGCGATCGGCGAGGCTCTTCAGCGGCATCGCAACCGCGAACTCTCGGAGGCCGAGGATCCCGTCGGAGTGCTCCCGCACGCCGAACCGCTGCTCGGCCCGGTGGCCGTGCGCGGCGTCCAGCGCGATCAGCCCGTCGACGTACTTGCGGATGAACCCGGCGCCCGGGCTCGCGCGCCGCTCCCCCTCGTAGTCGCTGATCACCGAGGGGACCGTCGCCAGCTGCCGGGCGAGGTCGCGCTGGGAGACCTGGAAGTCCTCCCGCCACTTGCGCAGCGTGCGCCCCGGATGCGGGGAGAGGACCACCTCCCCGGCGATCTTCTCGCGGATCTCCGACTGCACCGGCGCGTTCGAGGCGGGCGGGCTATAAATGCCTAGGGTTCCTGTCGTCCCCTCCCATCGACACCTGCCGAAGTCGGGAGCGCCCCGCGGAGTGGACCGGGCGAGAGGTTCCGGCGCCGGAGGAGCGCCCCGACGCCCTTTGAACTCGCGACCTCTACCTTGCCAAGGTAGCGATCTTCCGCTGATCTACCGGCCCACCGGGGCGGGCGACGACTCCCGAGCGATAACGGCTTCGCGTCGCGCTCCGGCCCGGCCGGGCGCCCTCGCCGGAGCGGCTCGCCGACGCGGCCCGGGCGAACCCTTATCGTCCCCGGCCCGCTGGCCGCGCCGATGGCGGGCGGCGGGTCGACCGGCGAGCCGATCGACGTCCTGGTGAAGAGCTCCCGCGAGCTGCTGCGGCCCGAGGAGCTCGTCCGGGAGGTCACGCGGGACATCGTCAAGGACGAGATCCGCAAGCACCTGGAGAAGACGCTCCGCGACGACCCGAAACTGGACGGGGACCTGCGGGAGGCGGTCCGCGACCTTCTCGCCGCGCGGGCGGCGGAGTACGCGGCGGTCCTCCGCGTCGGCACCGCGACCGCCCGGCTCGGGCTTGCCGCGCTCCCGCCCGAGGTGCGCCGCCTGCTGGCGAAGGACCTGGTCGACCTGGTCTCCAAGGAGCTCGGGGCGATCGTCGAGAGGTCGCTGTAGGCGATGGCCCCCGCCGTGGAGTCGGTCCGCATCTACGAGGTCAAGCGGGTCGACGTCGAGGGCGCGATCGTCATCGACGGGTTCCCCTCGGTGGGCCTCGTCAGTTCGATCGTCGCGAACTATCTCATCGACACGCTGCGCATGGAGCAGATCGGGATCGTCGACTCCCCCGCCTTCCCGACCGTCTCGCTCGTCCGCGGCGGGATCCCCCAGCACCCCGTGCGGATCTACGCCGGCCGGCCGAAGACCGAGCGCTCGGAGCGGGGGACCGACAAGATCGTCGCGTTCGTCTCCGAGTTCCACCCGGCGCCGGCGGTGATCGCGCCCCTGGCGACCGCGATCCTCGACTGGGTCCAGGAGCAGCGGTGCTCGCTGCTCGTGTCGCCGGAGGGGCTCGTCGCCGACGCGCCGGCGCCGACCGCCCGCAAGGGGCGCGGCGGGCTCGGGGAGATGAAGGTGTTCGGCATCGCGAGCACCCCCAAGGCGCGCGACCTGTACATCGATCCGAACACGATCCCGTTCACCGAGGGGGTCATCACCGGCATCGCGGGGGTCCTGCTCAACGAGGGCCGCCGCCGCGGCTTCGACGTGCTGACGTTCCTCGCCGAGGCGTCGGCGGACTACCCGGACGCCCGCGCCGCGGCCAAGGTGATCGAGACGATCAACCGGATCCTCCTGCACTCCCCGCTCGACCCGGTGCCGCTGTACGCCGAGGCCGAGCGGATCGAGCGCCAGCTGCTGCAGATCCAGCGGCGGGCCTCCGAGCGCGGCCGGCAGGAGCCGGTCGCCGCGGGCTCGCAGCCGATGTACCGCTAGCGCCGGGGCCGGGCAGGCGCGCGAGCAGCTCGCGCACCCCGGCGACGAGCGCCTCCGCGTCCGCGCGGTCGTTGTAGAGGTAGAACGAGGCCCGGACGTTCCCGGCAAGGCCCCGGGCGGCGTAGAACGAGTGGACGCAGTGCTGGCCGGAGCGGACGAGGACCCGGTACCCCTCGTCCAGGAACAGCGCGGCGTCGTGCGGCTCGATCCCGGCCAGCGCGAACGCGAAGATGCTCGGCCGCGCCTCCGGCGCCTCGGGTCCCAGCAGGCGGAGCCGGGGCTCGCCGGCGAGCTCGCGGCTCACGCGCCGGTTCAGCTCGAGCTGCTGCGCCTCGATCGCCTCCGGGCCGACGCGCTCGAGGAACGCCAGGCCCGCGCGCGCGCCGAGGATCCCGGCGTAGTTCTGGAGCCCGGCCTCGAACCGGTGCGGGGGGGCCCGCAGCGCGTGGCCCTCGAGCGTCGTCCACGCGACGGTCTCGCCGCCGACGGTGAGCGGGCGCAGCGGCGCGAGCGCCTCCGGGCTCGCGAGCAGGGCGCCCACCCCGGTCGGCCCGAGCATCTTGTGCGCGGAGACCGCGTAGTAGTCGGCGCCGAGGCGCTCGAGATCGATCCGGGCGTGCGGCGCCGCCTGGCAGCCGTCCGCGAGCAGCTGGGCCCCCCGGTCGTGGGCGCGCTCGGCGATCTCCCGCAGCGGGAGCGTGCGGCCGTCCAGGTTCGAGGTGTGGAAGACGCTGACCAGGCGGACCCCCCGGGCGAGCCGTGTCTCGAGCGCCTCCGGGTCGAACGTCCCGTCGTCCCCGAGGGGAACGACCTCCAGCCGGATCCCCCGCTCGGCGACCAGCCGCTGCCACACGACCAGGTTGGAGTTGTGCTCGCGGTCGGTGATGACGACGCGGTCGCCGCGGCGCCACGGCAACCCCTCCGCGACGAGGTTGATCGCCTCGGTGGCGTTCCGCAGGAAGACGACCCCGCGCGGGTCGCGGCGCCCGAAGTGGGCGGCGAACGCCGCGCGCGCCTCCTCGTAGCGTCGCGAGACCTCCTCGGAGAACCGATGGACGCTGCGGCCGGCGCAGCCCGGGTATGCGACGTAGTACTCCTCCACCGCGCGCAGGACCTCCCGGGGCACCAGCGACATGCAGGCCGAGTCGAGGTAGCGCGGGGGGCCGCCCGGTCGGTCGGCCGCGAGCGCCGGGAACTCCGCCCGGAGCGCCGGGACGTTCATGGCCCCGCGCGCTGGAGCCCGGCCGCCGCCGCGGCCAGGGTCGCGGCGCCCACGACGAGCGCCCGCTCGTCCGGGGCGAACGTCGCGCTGTGCAGGCTCGTCGGCGGGCCGGCGCCGGCGACGCCGAGGCGCAGGAACGTGCCGGGGACCTGCTCGAGGTACCGCGCGAAGTCCTCGGCGCCCATGAGCGGCCGATCCATCCGGGCGAGCGCCCCGCGGCCGAACTCGACCTCCAGGGATCGCACCACCGCCTCCGTGGCGGCCACCGGATTGATCAGCGCCGGGTACCCCCGACGGTAGACGACCGTGGCGCGGGCGCCGAGGCTGGCGGCCAGGGCCCGCACCCGCCGCCGGAGGGAGCGCTCCAGGAGGTCGCGCGTTCCGGCGCGGACGGTCCGCACCGTCCCCTCCAGGAGGACCTCGTCCGGGAGGATGTTGTGGCGCGTGCCGCCGTGGATCGACCCCACGCTCACCACCACCGGGTCGGTCGGGTCGCGGACCCGGCTCGCGAGCGCTTGAAGGCCGGCGACGATCTCCGAGGCGACCAGGATCGCGTCCGGTCCCTGCTGCGGGGTCGAGGCGTGCCCGCCCCGGCCGCGGACCGTGATGCGGAACGAGTCGGCGGCCGCCATGAACGGCCCTACGCCCCAGCCGATCTGGCCGAGCGGCAGCCCGGGGTCGACGTGCTGGCCGACCACGTAGTCCACGCGGGGCCGCTCGAGGCATCCTCGCTCGATCATCGGCCCCGCACCGCCGACCGTCCCCTCCTCCTCGGACGGCTGGAACAGCAGCTTCACCGGCCCGCCGAGCGCCCGCGGGTGGCGGGAGAGCAGCAGGGCCGCGCCGAGGAGGGAGGCCATGTGCACGTCGTGCCCGCAGGCGTGCATCGTCCCGGCGACCCGGGATCGGTACGGGAGGCTCGTCGCCTCCGTGATCGGCAGGGCGTCCATGTCGGCGCGCAGCGCGACGACCGGCCCCGGCCGACCGCCGCCGAGCAGCCCGACGACCCCCTGGAGGCCCCCGTCGTACGTGGTGTACGGGATCCCGAGCTCCTCGAGCGCGCGGACGATCTTCTCGCGGGTGCGCCGCTCGGACCCCGAGAGCTCGGGCTCGCGGTGGAGGTCGGCGCGCCAGGCCCGCATCGCCGGCAGCGCCCGCCGCGCCGCCGGGCTCCACGCCACCGGCGAGCTCGTCACCGCCGCGCGAGCGGCTCGGCC
>JASHRJ010000111.1 GCA_030037395.1 Thermoplasmata archaeon | reverse complement strand
GAGGTTCCGCCGGCGGATGCGCGGGCAGGACCGGGCGGTGTCGCCTGTCGTGGCGACGCTGATCCTGATCCTGATCGCCGTCGCGGCCGCGGCGGCGCTCTACCTTTGGTTGGTTGCCTGGCAGGGCAACATCACGGGCGGCATCGGCAACACGCAGGTGCAGGCCACGTTCACCATCGGTGGGAGCACGTCGGTCTTTCCGTTTAGCTCGCTAGCTGTGAGCTGGTACGAGCAGAACCACTCCGACGTCGTGATCAGCGATAACCAGGGTGGAACGGGCGCCGGTATGCTGGCAGTCTGCGCGGGTAACGTTGCCGTCGGAGCGGCATCTTCGCTTGAGACGGCCGCCAGCCTAGAGGCCAGCGATGGTTGTCCGGCATCGGGCAACATCACCGTCACGACGATTGCGTACGACGCTGTCGATGTGATCGTGCCGGTCGCCAACGACCACGGTCTGGTTAGCATCAGCTACGACACGCTTACCCTGATCTACGACCACGCGAGCACGACCGCTCCGACGCTCAACGCAGCCTCAATCAACGGGCTCTCGATCGCCGGGACGGCTGCGCTCAATGTGTCCCCGTACAACCAGACCTCGACCACCTACACCGCGTTGAAGTGGAACGAGATTCCGGCCGCGGTGCTGGGAGCCACGGTCGCGGGATGCGGGAACACCACCCAGGCGGTCTCGTCGGTTGCCGCGGACCCGGGCGTCGTTAACGCCTCGGCCACGAAGTGCACCAACGGGGCGATCTACACCCCGAAGGGCGACGCGAGCTCGTGCGGCTTTACCATCTGCGCGGGGCCCTACGCGGCCATCGGATCGGTCGCGAGTACCGACCCCATTGCGCCCGTTGAGCGGTCCGACGCCAGCGGAACCACTCAGACCTTCGAGGCGCGCGTACTTGGGGCGAGCACCTCTTCGACGTTCGCAGCCAGCTTTTCGGCGCTAGCGTTCACCGGTTGCGGCTCGAACAACCTGCTCTCGGACTGCGGGATCAGCGTGGCTGAGGCGAAGAGCGGGAACCCCGCCGTCATCAGCTATGTTGCCGGTAACCCGGACGCAATTGGTTACGCATCCGATGGGCTGACGCGCGCGGCGACGTCCGGCGTGACGTGCCAGAACGTCGCCACTGCGGCGTGCGGAATCGGGCTCGAGTATCCGGGCGACAACGTGGCGGTACAGCCTTCGCTCGGCGCTTCGGGCTCGATTGCGGGCGGCGTGGTCAACGGCGGCTTCGGCACCCGCGGTCTCACGACCACGGTAACGGTCGCGGACAGCTACTCCGGGGCTCGGCCCTTCGAGTTCGTGACGTTGAACACTCCGGCAGGAGAGGTGGCGGACTTCTTCACCTTCATCCTGGACTCGGCAAACAACCAGAACCTCGCGACCGCGACCGGCGAGGTGAGCATCTATTCGATCTAGGTCGAGCGGAGCGGCCGCGGTAGGCCCAACCTATTCCCCCCGGGGGTCAGACCCCCGGGGGCGTCTCCATTTTGGCTGATGTCACCCGTCGTGGGGCTAGGGTCCACTTCTGAGGCGATCCAACAGAGTGGCTCCACCCGAGCCTCGGAAGTCAAGGGAGTGACTGGTCGCTTCGAGGACCGTTACCGCCAGCCGCTGCTGGCAAGGGCTGCGGCGCAGCCCTAGGTAGGTGCGAGGATCAAGGGGGTGTAGAATCCCACGATCGTCGTATTGAGAACGTTTGGGTTGAAGAACGTCAGGGCCCACTGGCCGGGCGCCACGACTACCGTGAGGTTATCCACGGTGAGGTTGGCGATTAATCCGGAACTCCACTGGTAACTGCCCACTGTTCCGTTGTGGTTCAACGCCATGAGTTGAACGGGATCCAGGATGTAGACAATGACCCCCAACGTATTCGTAAACGTGCCGGTAATCCTGGATGTGGCTTTGGTGATAAAGTCAATCGCGTTGTATTGGTTGCCCGGTAGGGAGTAGTACGAATCCTTAGGCAGCAGGACGTCGGTTGTGCTCTTGCTGGCCGGATGAAACCCGTTCGAGAGCACGTAGGCCCCCCCGATGACTCCGATAGCTGCCACGACGGACACGATGGCGAGGAGGGACGGGCGAAGCCTCGATGGTCGACTAGGATACTCATGAGTTGGGCTCTCGACCTTCGGATTTGGAGCGGCGCCAGTCCGCCGGCTAGGCGGCGTGGCCTGCCTCGACCCCTGACCGGTAGCGTCCTCGGTTCGCGGGACCCCTGAGGATGCGATCGCCTCGCCGCGCTCGGACACAGTATCGTCGACTCATCTCCGCTTATGAAGCATCCCTCGCAAGGCTGTGGGCCTCGGAAGTCTACAGTGGATTTCGAAGTCTTCGGAGCCGCTGCAGCAGGCCCCGCCGTAGCGGCCTTTTCACTCGTCCGGCGTCGGGCTGATGTCAGTCCAGCGTCGAGGTGAGGATCGCGCTGCCCGTCTCGCCGCCGAGCTCGATGAACTCTGGCTGGCAGCCGTACGCCTCGACCGTGTGGAGGCGTACTCCCGTTACGAAACTAGGCCTGCGGTCTTCCGGGGACCCGTGCGTCTTCGTTCGCCGGGACCAGACACGCGTCATCAAGCGGCCCGAGCGGTCGACCGGTTGGGCCGTCCGGACGCGTTGCTTACGTCAGCTAGAGGGTAGGCTCACGGGGTTGGCTGGGTAGCCGAAGAGGCAAGCCGAACAACTGCTGGGCGTTCCCCCCGAGGATTGCACGGCGGTCGGGCTCCTCCAGGTCGAGGCCTTCGACGAGTTCGATGGCGGCCCGAAGTTCCACTAGCGGCCAATCCGACCCGTGTAGGAATCGACCGGGTAGACCGGTGGAGATGATCGCGGTCTCAAGGCGCTCGCGGCACTGGACTGCGGCGCGCTGGAAGTACGGTGACGAGGGTGGCGCAAGGAGCCCGGAGGTGTCGGCGTAGACGTTCGGGTTCTTGTATACGATCTCCGCCGCCTCGTCAAGCCATGGATTTCCCAGATGACAGAGGACGAACCGTACGTCCCGGAACCGGCCCGCCACCTCGTCGACCTCTAGGGGTCGCGCGAACTTCAACAGCCCTAAGCCGTCCAGCGTGTCGCCCTGGTGGATCAGGACAGGCAGGCCGCGTCGGTGGGCGAGTTCATAGACTGGTTCAAGACGCCGATCGTGAGGGTAGAAAGGGCGGTACCCCGGAAACAGTTTGATCCCCACCAGGCAGCGGTCACGCTCGATCCTCTCCAGGCTCGTGGCGATCGCTTCCTCGCCCCGAGTCGGGTCGACGGTCGCGACGGGGAACAGACGCCCGCCGCTCTGCTCGAAGGTACGACGGCCCTCGTCGAGTGCCTGCTCCTCCGAGGCAGCTTGGAACAGTTGGATCACCAATGCGAAGTCAATCTGGCTCCGTTCCATTTCAGCGAGTAGCCCCGACACCGTGTAGTCGAGGTCCGGCCTGTAGCCCGTCCGTCGGATCTCCGGCCACCACGCGCTCAGGTGGACGTGCGCGTCGACCCGGATCGGGCGGCTCGCGGCACGACGCGACGGGCTCACGAGTCGGCCGGAGGAGGCTCCGTGGTCTTGGCCCTTGGCCTCGCCCCCGGCGCGGGGCGTCGGCCCTCGATCGCGTAGAACCGGGGAGCTCGGGCCGATCGGCCCTGCCGCTCCTGGCTCAACACGACGTCGTGGGAGGCGGCCGCCTGCAGCATCCGGTCGAGCCCCTCCGCCGAGAGGTCTGCCGGCGGGACCCGGTGGTCCATGCGCCAGCAGAGCAGCCGGTCCGGTTCCGCCGAGCGCCGCCGGAACCTCACGAGGACCGCCAGCGCAAGGTCGGGGTCGGTCCAGGAGGCGGCCCGGATCTCCCCGTTCTTGAGGAGAATCTCGATCCCCTCGTCCCACACATGCGCTTCCTCAGGAGCGAGCTCTCGATCCCGCCGGAGGAGGGCGTAGAGGGCGAGCC
>JASHRJ010000110.1 GCA_030037395.1 Thermoplasmata archaeon | reverse complement strand
GGGGGCCGCCCGGGCCGGCGGCGCCGCGCGCGACGCCGTGGTGAGCGCCGGTCACCGCGCGAAGGAAGGTACGAAGAACGCCTTTGCCGCCGCGGCCGGGGTGCGCCGCACCCCGATGAAGACGTGGAGCCCGCCGGGGGCGGGCGACGGGTCCGGCGGCGCGGACGAGACCGGATCGGGACGCTAGGCCGGAGGGGCCAAGCCCCGTACGGCCCGGACGCGCTCGGCGGCGACCGCGAGGTACCCTGGGTCCAGATCGAACCCGACGAAGTCCAGGCCGAGGCGGGCGGCCGCCACGGCGCTCGCGCCGATCCCCACGAACGGGTCCGCCGCCTGGCGGATCCGGCCGACCCCGTGGAGCCGGAAGCACCACTCCGGCAGCTCGACCGGGAACGTCGCCGGGTGCGGGCGGTCCCGCGCGCGCGAGCGGATCGTGGGGTACGGCAGGAACCACGTGTTCCCCCGGCACCGCAGCTCCGAGGCGGGTCGCCGCCAGCGGCGCACGTTCGAGCGGTCGCGGTACGGCACGCCGATCGCGAGCCGGTCGATCGGAACGTCGCCCGCGTGGGTGAACTGGAAGACGTACTCGTGCGCGCCGTGGACGTACCGGGCGCTGGAGAGCGGCTTGTAGTGGCCCACCGCGACCTCCCGCGGGCCGGCCCCCCGGACGCCGAGCGCCCGCCGGTCGATGGCGATCGACTTGATCCAGTGCAGGACGTTCTGCAGGACGAGGGAGCGGCCCACCTCGCGGGCGGCGTCCCACGGGAGCCACGGATCCTTCGGCGAGCCGGCGACGTTGAGGAAGAAGGAGCCGGGCCCGTCCAGGACGTCCGCGACCGTCGCCCCGAGGCGCCGGATCCAGGCCAGGTACTCCGCCCGAGGTCGGGCGTCCCGGTAGCTGCGGTACGGCACCCGGAGGTTGTAGGGCGGGCTCGTGACGACGACCGTAGGTCGGGGGGCGCGGCGGCGCAGGGCCGCGAGCGCGTCCTCGTTCCAGAGACGGACCGCGCGTTCGGGTCCGACCGGGATCTCGGCGAACGGACGGTCCGGTCGGGCCCGCGGCCCGCCCGGCGGCCGCCGCGCCGCCACGCTACCGCGGGGGCCGCGGGTTCCGCGCGAGCTCCGCCTGCGCCTCGGCGAGCGCCTTCTCGGGTTCCTTGTAGTAGAAGGAGACCATCTGGCCGACGTCGCGGTGCGTGTAGGGGTGCTGGCGGGTCGCCCGAGCGTCGCGGGACATCATCGCGTCCAGCATCTCGACGCGGTTGCGAACCTCGCGCTCCATCTCCTTCATCGTCCAGTTCCGCATCAGCGCGACCCGCTCGTAGATGTACGAGTGGCCCGAGAACAGGAACGTGTCGTCGGCCGGGTTCCACGAGTAGACGGAGTTCGTGATCAGCTCGTTGGTCTCGGGGTCGAGGCCCACGATCTCCGTGAGCGATTGGACCCGGCGGGTCATCTTCTGCCCGACCTTCACCTGCCGCTGGAGCAGCACGAGGTTGAGGGCGGAGACCAGCGAGCGGGGGAGCGAGATCGGCGGGTTCTCCATGCGGTGGACCATCGCGCTCACGCTCTCCGCGTGGAACGTCGTGTAGCAGGTCTTGCCGGTCGCCATCGCCTGGAACACGATGAACGCCTCCGCGCCCCGGACCTCCCCGACCATCAGGTACTGCGGCCGCTGGCGGAGCGCGGCCGCGAGGAGGTCGAACATGTCGATCTCGCCCGGGGCCTTGCCGCTCACGGCGTTCTTCGTGCCGTAGCCGCCCCGCGTGAGCGACGGGACCCAGTTCTCGTGCGGCAGGTTCAGCTCGCGCGTGTCCTCGATCGAGACGATCTTCATCTGCGGCGGGATGAACAGCAGGGTCGCGTTGAGGGTGGTCGTCTTGCCGCTCGCGGTGCCGCCGCACACCATCATCGACTGCCCGGTCTCGATGGCGATCCACAGGTACGCCATCATCTCGGGGCTCATCGTGCGGAACTTCAGCAGGTCGACCGGAGTGAACGGGTTGTCCCGGAACCGCCGGATCGTGAACGAGCTGCCGCGCTTGGTGACGTGCTTGCCGAGCGTCGCCTGCAGCCGCGAGCCGTCCGGCACCGTGGCGTCCAGGATCGGATTGGCGACGGAGATGTGCTTGCCCGAGCGCTGGGCCAGCCAGATGACGTAGTCGTCGAGTTCCTCGGCGCTCGTGAACTTGAGGTTCGAGCGGATCGAGCCGTACTTCCGATGGTAGATGTACAGCGGGATCCCGACCCCGTCGCACGAGATGTCCTCGACCTCGCTGTCGACCATCGGCACCTCGACCCGTCCGTAGCCGATGAAGTCCCGGTCGAGGTGGTAGAGGATCCGTCCCTTCGTCGTCGGCCCCGGCGAGAGCTGCCAGGCCGCCAGCATCCGATCGACCATCTTGCGGAGCTCGTTCGCCTTCGTCTCGGCGTCGTGCTCGGGGAGCGGCTCGAACTCCGAGATCAGGGCCGCGCGCAGCCGCGTCGTGAGGTCCCGCTCGAGCGGCGAGAGCGGCGGCTCGATCACCTCGTACAGGTGCTCGTTGCGATGCGTGTGGTAGGAGATGCGGACGAACGAGAACCCCGGCAGGATCGGGACGAGCTCGAGCTGCTGGACCGCCGGGTCGTCGAGCGGCGGGATCGGCGTCACCTCGCCGGAGCCCTGGCCGGAGACGCCGAGGCGCGCGAGCTTGACGGGTCGCGGGCCCGCCGAGCCGTGCCGGAGCGCCGCGCCGAGCCGGAGCCACGGGTTGAAGAACGGCCGCCCGGCCTTCGTCGCCGGTGCGCCCGTGGGGTCGTCCGCGGACGGGCTTTCGGTATCGGTTCCGCCGGCCATCGTCCCTCTAGGTGTGCAGGATCGGCACGAAGAAGCGCATCATCAGCCAGCCGACCGACAGCATGATCGTCGCGTGCTGCAGCCCCTCCGCCAGCCGCCCGTTGTAGAGGACGCCGGCCATGATGCCGTCGCCGACCGCGTGCACGATGACGGCGACCAAGAACGCGAGGAACAGGATCGGCACGTAGGCGAACTGGATCGAGACGCCGCCCACGGAGCCGAGGTTCGACGAGCTGACCCCCTCGCCTGCGACGATCATCTGCGGCAGGAAAATCGCCGCCATGATGTAGACGGTGACGATGAACACGAAGAACGCGATGTAGATCACCGTCACGTACGTCAGCATCGAGATCCGGCGGGACTGCTCGGAGAGCTGCGCCTCCCGGGTGTCGTGGGCGACCATCGAGAGCACGTCCGCGACGCTCCCGCCCGCCTCGTTCGCCCGGGTGACGATGGAGACGACCCGCTGCACGAGCGGCGTCGGGACGCGCTCCTCGAACAGCCGGAGCGCGGTCGCGACGGGGACGCCCCACTCGAGCTGGCTGGCCATCTTCTTGATCTCGTCCGTCAGGAGCCCGTAGCGGCCGGTGCTCGCGACGACGATCGCGTCCGAGAGGGTCATCCCGAAGCGGCCGGCCTCCGCGACGTCCCGCAGGAAGTCCGGGAGGCGGTCCTCGATCTTCCCGATCCGCCGCTGCTTCTCGCTCATCGCGAACCCGTACGGCGCGATGAGGCAGAGGAGCCCGAGCACGAGGAAGTCGAGCATCGGGTTCGTGCCCGCCCCCTCGCCGGGGCGCAGCTGGATCGAGAGCGTCCCCGTGTAGTTCAGGGCGGCGACGACCCACAGCGCGACGGCGGCGACCGCCCCGCCGATCAGGCAGACGATCTCCCGGCTGAGCCCGCGGGACTCGGCCGTCGGGCCGGCGGCGAGCTCCCGCACGCGCCGGACCGAGGCCGGGGCGGTGGCCGTCGCCATGGCTACATCATCTCCTGGGAGAGCGAGTACATGAAGAAAATGAACCCGAGCTGCGAGAGCGGGATCATCGCGCCGACGATCGCCCAGAGGATGTCGAGCATGAACGACCCACCCCCGCCGATGATCGCGAAGATCGCGATGATGATCACGAGGAACAGCGGGAAGGCGACGACCACCGTGACGAACGTCTCCGCGAGAAGCCCCATCGTCTCAACGCGCTGCTGGATCTCGAGCTTGTGCTCGCGCTCGAACTGCTCGGCCTTCAGCAGGAAGTACGGCTTCAGCTGGCCCCCGCTGGTCGCGGTGGTGACGACCCCCTGCAGGAAGTCCTGGAACTTCTTGGACGGGGTGCGCTGCGCTCCGCGGCGGATCGCGGTCAGGATGTCGACGCCCAGCAGCTCCGTGTCGCGGGTGATCCAGGCCGCCTCCTCCGCGACCTCGCCGTAGATCTTCTGGCGGCCGAGCTCCTTGAAGATCTGGTCGACGTTCACGTCGGCCGAGCTCATCGCCGAGACGAAGCTCATCGCCGGTCCGATCTTACGGTCGATCTTGCGGCCCCGGTCGGTGGCCCGGGAGCCGGGGGTCGACTGGAGCAGGAAGAACGCCGCCGGGGTCGCGATCACCGGCAGGAGGAAGAGGAGCGCGCCGAAGAGCAGGACGTGGGCGAGGAGGAAGTAGAGCCCGCCGGCGACGCCGACGACCGCCGTCCCGATCGCGACCAGGACGGTCGTGGCGTAGACGCCCGCCAAGTACTCGTCGGCGCGCACGCGCATGTGGGCCTTGACCAGGTTGTCCTCGAGGACGAGGTTGGGCTCCTTCGCCCGGACGCGGGCGCCGAACGTCCTCCAGGCCCACCGCTCGAACGCCGTGAGGCTGGAGGGGATCGGCTGCTCGCCGCGCTTCACCCGGATCGGGCGGCCCGCCGGTTCGGCGCGGGCGATGCGGACGTGCGTGGTCGCCACCGCTACCCTCCCTTAGCCGCCGGGGGCGCGGCCCCGGCCGCGCCCGCCGGGTGGACGCGCGCCATGACTTCCGCCGGGTCCTTGTAGTACTGCGCGATCGTCTGCCAGAGCTGCCGATAGTCGTTGATCTTGTGGTCGACGAGGTAGCGGATCACCTCGGTCCGCCGGCGGAACTCCGCGTCCATCTCGTCGGCGGTGTAGTTGCGGAGCTCCATGATCTTGTCGAACAGGAACGAGTGGCCCTTGAACACGAAGCCGTCGGTCGCCGGGTCCCACTCGTAGACGGTGTTCGTGATCAGCTCGTTCGTCTCGGGCTCGAAGCCGACAATCTCGAGGACCTGCTTGAGGCGCCGGACGACCCCCTTGTCGGTCCGGGTCTGCAGCTGGATCACGACGTTGTTGAGCGCGCTGAGCAGGATCCGCGGCGTGTTGATCGGCGGGTTCTCCAGGCGGTTGACCATCGACTTCACGCTGTCGGCGTGCATCGTCGAGTAGGTCGTGTGACCGGTCGCCATCGCCTGGAACATCGTGTAGGTCTCCTTGCCGCGGACCTCCCCCACGATGATGTAGTTCGGCCGCTGCCGCAGCGCGGCCCGGACCAGGTCGAACATGTCCACCTCGCCGGCCGCCTTCCCGTCGGGTCCGCGGTCGCCGGTGCCGCTCCGCGTCGCGCCGGGGATCCAGTTCTCGTGCGGCAGGTTCACCTCGCGGGTGTCCTCGATCGAGACGATCTTCGAGGTCGGGGGAATGAACAGCGCGATCGCGTTGAGCGTGCTCGTCTTGCCCGAGGCCGGGCCGCCGCAGATGATCAGGGACTCCCCCTGCTCGGCCGCCAGCCAGAAGTAGGCGACCATCTCGTCGCTCGCGCTGCCCATCGCGATGAGATCGACCGGCGTGAACGGTCGCTCCTTGAACCGCCGGATCGTGAACGACGCCCCGCGGGTCGTCACCTCGCGCGCGTACGTCGCCTGGACCCGGTGGCCCTCGGGCGTGGTCCCGTCGAGGATCGGTGCGGAGACGCTGACCGACTTCAGACACCGCTGGCCGAGCATCACGATGAACGAGTTCAACGAGTCCTCGTCCTCGAAGACGACGTTCGACTTCACCGACTCGAACTTCGAGTGGAAGACGAACAGCGGAACGCCGACCCCGTCGCAGGAGATGTCCTCCACCTCCGGATCCAGGATCAGGGCGTCGGCCGGGCCGTACCCGACGAAGTCCCGGAGGACGTAGTAGACGATCCGCTCGAGCGACAGCGGACTGAGCGGCACCCCGCGGGACCGGAAGTACCCCTCCGCCTCTCCGCGGAGGTACGCTCGCTTGTCCGTGCCGGAGAGCGTCGTGATGTCGGCGCCGATGATCTTGGTCAGGGTCTCCTTGAGGTGGGCGACGAGCTGCCGCTCGTGCGCCGACAGTTGCGGCTCGATCACCTCGTAGACGAACTCCTTCGTCTTCTCGTTGTAGGTGACCCGCGCGTACGAGTACGGCGGGCTCACCGGACGGACCTGCAGCTCGCGGACCTCGGGCCCGGCCAGCGCCGGGATCGCGGTGATGAACGTGCCCGGGAGGTCCGTCGGGGACCCACCGTCCGTCGGCGCCGGGGGCCCCGGCGAGGCCCCCTCGCCGCCCGCGGAGCGAGGGATCTTCACCCGGAACGACGAGCTCGACACGGCAGCCTACAGACCTCCGGCGTTGAACCCGAGCTGGTCCTGCGCGACGAACGTCGTGGCGTAGTCCACGTTCAGGAGCGTGAGGGTGAGGTCGTAGGTCTGGGTGGTCGACGCGGTGCACACCGTCGACGACGGCGCACCGGAGCCCCACGAGCCGGAGACGGTCGACGAGGCGCCCGAGCCCACGGTGACGTTCGCGAGATAGTTGTACCAGGCGCAGACGCTGTGGACCCCGAGGGTGATCGTCACGTTGAACGACATGGCGACGCAGCTCGAGAGGTTCGTAGCGCAGGTCGGACCGTTCAGGAACCGGTCGGTCGACGTGATGCGGGAGCTCGACACCAGGTGGCTCGTCACGTCCTTAGAGCCAAGGCCGGTGTAGGTCGATGCGTTGCCGAGCAGGTCCACCAGGCTCGAGGTCACCGTGACGTTGCCGTCGGTCTTGCTGACGTTGATCGGCGGAGGCAGCACCATCAGCTGGTGGCCCCCGCCCTGCGACGCCTCCACGGCGTCCTCCTCGAGGTAGTACGTGATCGGCGTGTAGTAGCGGTTGGGAAGGGAGAACGTCAGGATGTTCGACGGCGCCGAGCCGACGTACGGGTTGTTCCGGACGGCACCACCACCGACCGTGTAGGTGATCCGCGCGTACGAGCACGAGCCGGGCACGACCGGCGTACCGTTGCCGGGATAGAAGCCGGAAGGACAGCCGGTAAGGTAGGAGAGGGTCCCTTCGGTCGGCTGGGCGAGCAGCGGGACGCTCGCCGAGCTGATCGTGAACGGGACGGAGAGGATCGGGATCGTCCCGAGCGCGTACTGCAGGTCGATCCCGTTCTTGAGAGCGGCGAGGGACCCCTGCGCTTCGTTGGAGAGCTGGCTCTCGTTGTCGGTCATCCAGAGCGGAAGGTACTGCGTGAGGAACACCCCGAACAGCGCGAAGAACACGAGCAGCGCCAGCAGCGTCCCGACGACCGCGACGACCCCGCGCCGCCCCCGGCGCAGCCGACGGGGGCGGCGAAGGCCGGACCGCGACCGCGCGAGCCTGCTCTCCCCCATCCGCTGCCGTCCGAGAGCTCTCGCCCCTCGCGGCAGCGGTTCTTAGGTTCGGTTGAGGTATAAATAGGTGCCCGACCGAGACGCCGCTCCGGCGGAGAACGTATAGTCCGACGGTCCGTTCGAGCGCCCCGGATGGTCCTGCGGGAGATCCTGCTGTCGTTGCCGAACCGGCCGGGCGCGCTGGCGGGCGTCGCCCGGGCGTTGGCGCGCGAGAGGATCAACCTCGCGGCGATCAGCGCCGACGCTGCCGCCGGTCGCGGGAGCCTCCGGCTCATCGTCAGCGACCCGGACCGGGCGATGGCGCTCCTCGCGCAGGCCGGCTATGCCCCTGAGGTCCGGGAGATGCTCGCCGTTCGCCTCGAGGACCGCGCCGGCAGCTTCCTGCGGGTCCTGGAGGTCCTCGCCCGGGAGAAGGTCAACATCCAGAGCGTCGCCATCCTTGTCGCCCGAGACGGCAACCAGCCGCTGGTCGCGCTCTCGTCCACCGACCTTGCGCGCACCCGCCGGCTCTTGCAGCGGGCCGGGTTCGTGAGCCGCGCTGCGGAGGGGCTCGTGTCCAACGGGGACCTTCTCGCGAGCGCCCCGTCGATCCCGGGCGAGTCGGTCGGGCTGCTTCTCTGACGGTCACGGCGCAAAACGGTATCTGCCGGGCCGACTGCCCGGACCGCGCGCGGTTGTGGTCTAGTGGTTAGGACGGTAGCTTCCCAAGCTACCTACTCGGGTTCGAATCCCGACAACCGCATCGGGAGCCGCGAGGGCCGCGTAGCCGCCCCCGTTACGGGAGCGGGGGCGCCGGGCCGGTCGCCGACGCGCGGTAGGCCGACGGCAGAAGATCCGGGTCGATCTTGCCGGTCGTCGCGTACCGGTACAAGGCCGCGCGCAGGATCCCCTCCGCGGCGGCCCCGATCAGCGCGACCACGACCGCCACGGCGATGCCGACCCCCAGGAACGCAAGGCCGAGGGCGAGGGTGCCGCCGAACAGGAAGACGAGCCCTACCACGGCGACAATCACCGCGGCGACGATCCCCACCCCGAGGAGCAGGGCCAGGACGAGGTTCGTCACGAGCGTGCGGCCGAAGCTGGAGGTGAACAGGTGGGCCGACCTCTTCAGCGCCGGCCACGGCCGCTGGTCCTCGTAGATCAGGATCGGGATCATGAAGTACGTCGCGATCGCCCAGGTGACCCCGCCGACGGCGCCGATCAGGAGCCCGCCGATCCCGCGCACCCGGCTCGCGATCGCCTGGATCAGGAGGCCGACGGTCGCCGTGAGGAGCGCCCAGAGGAGGAGGCGGCCGATCCGCGCCCGGGCGATCTTCCACCCGTCGGACGCGGTCGGCTGCTGGCCGCCGAGCTTCAGGGTCGCCGCGCCGATCAACGCCGCCGTGCCGTAGACGGAGAGGAACGTCATCGCGAAGTAGGCAAGGAGGAAGACGACCACCCCGGCCGCCTCGACCGGACCGCTTCCGCTGGCGATCCCGCTGCCGGGCCGGAACAGAGCGTACTCCCCGACGAGCAGGAGCGCGAGCACACCGAGGATGGCAAGCCCGGCCACGAGCGGGAAGACCAGGAGGGCCCGGTCCTCGAAGATCAGCCGGAACGACGTCTTGGTGAGCTTCCAGGAATCGGAGAACGTGCCTGCCACGGGGACCGCCACGCGACCGGCCGGAGCACGCGCGGCCGGCATATCAGGCTCCGGGGCGCTCCGGCCAAGGCCGTCAGGTCCCGGCTGCCTGACTCGAACAGGCGACCTGAGGATCTCCACGGGGGCCGCCGGAGGTTCCGGCAGACTCGCCTACAGTCCCCCGCTCTACCACTGAGCTAAGCCGGGATGGCCTTCCCACCCGGGGTCGGCCTATAAACTTGCCGTTGTGGGTCTACGCCACCCCCCGGGGTGAGCGGCCCCCAGCGGGGGACGGCGGGGGCGGGCCGACCCGCCGCGGGCTACTCCCCCTCCAGCAGGGCGGTCAAGCGCCGAGCGACCTCGTCGGTCGAGCCCGAGGCGTCCAGCGGGCGGAGCAGCCCGCGCTCCCGGTAGTAGGCGAGGACCGGCTCGGTCTGCTCGGCGTACACCCGCAGCCGGACGGACACCGCCTCCGGCCGGTCGTCCGGTCGTTGCCGAAGCTCGACGCCGTCCCGGTCGCATCGTCCCGGCTCCCGCGGGGGGCTCGCCGACACATGGTAGACCGCGCCGCACTTCGGGCAGATCCGACGGCCGGCCAGCCGCTCGAGCAGCACCGGCTCCGGCAGCTCGAACGAGACGACGGCGTCGAGCTCCGCCATCGCGTCGAGCGCCCGGGCCTGCGCAAGCGTACGCGGGAACCCGTCCAGGACGAACCCGGCCCGGGCGTCCGACCGCCCGATCCGCTCCCGCAAGGCCCCCAAGACCAGGTCGTCTGGCACGAGGCGGCCAGCCCGGATGTGGGCGTCGGCCGCGCGCCCGAGCGGTGTCCCCTCGGCGACCGCCGCACGGAGGAGGTCGCCGGTCGACAGGTGCGCGAGGTGCCGGGCCCGGGCCAGCCGGACCGCCTGCGTCCCCTTGCCGGCTCCCGGCGGCCCCAAGAACACGAGGCGGCGCGGGGGGCGGCCCGTCGGGCCGATCAGGTCGGACCACCGTCCTGGCCGCTCACCAGGGTCCCGACGAACGGGCGGCCGCCGATCGCCGCCTCGAGGTTCCCGAGGTCACGGCCCGCGACGACCGCCAAGGGGATCCCTGCGCGGGCGAGCGCCTCCGCTCCCAACCGATCGAAAGGGAACCGCTGCCCCGGCGCGTCGGACGTGGTCGCTCCGACGATCCGCAGGAACGCGGGCCACGAGCTCCGCTCCCAGCGCCGGGCACCGGGGGTGGTCCGGGGGTCTGCGTCGTAGACCCCGTCGACGTCGGTGGCGTTGACCACCCGTGCCGCCCGCAGGCGCACGGCGATCAGCGCGGCGACCGCGTCCGTCGTGTGACCGGGCTCGGTGCCTCCCAGCACCACCGGGGACGCGTGCCGGACCGCCTCTACCGCCTCCCGGACCGACGCCGGAGGGTGCGACGGGGTCGGCAGGCCGATCCGACCCGCGAGGAGGCGCGCGTGGATCCGGGTCACGTCGATCCCGAGCTCGTCGAGCTCCACGTCCGTGAGTCCGAGCGCGCGGCCGAGACGGATGTAGGCGCGGGCCGTCCGGCCTCCCCCCACGGTCACGACCAGCGGCGTGCTCCGGCCGACCCGCACGAGCAGGTCGGAGAGCTCCTGGAGGTACTTCGCGTCGTCCTCCCCGCTGAGAAACACGGAGCCGCCGACCGAGACCACGACCGGGGGCGAGCTCCCCCGACCCCGGGGCGGCATCGGACCGCGGGGAGCGGGAGGGCGAGATAGCCGTGTCGCCGTCCCGGCCGTGCGCTTCTTTAGGGGCGGGCGCTCGGCCCGTCGTGACCGACGCCACCGGGGCCGCCAAGGCGGCCGCCGCCCGTCAGGCGGTCCGCACCTACGTCACGCCGGGCCTGCGGCTCGCCCTCGGGACCGGCTCGACCGCCGAGCTCGCCGTCCGCGCGATCCGCGAACGGTACCCGGACGCGGCGTTCGACTGCGTGGCAAGCTCGGGGGCGACCGAGCGCCTCGCTCGGGAGCTCGGCCTCGGCGTCCGGCCCCTGCGGGGCGAGGACCGGTTCGACCTCCTGTTGGATGGGGCCGACGAGGTCGCGCCGAACCTGGACCTGACGAAGGGCGGCGGAGGGGCTCTGCTGAGGGAGAAGTTGCTCGCCCGCCTCTCGGCGCGGCGGGTCATCGTCGTGGACGGCTCTAAGCTCGTGCCGCGGCTCGGGACGCGGGCCCCGATCCCGGTCGAGGTCGTGCCGTTCGCCCGCCCGGTCCTGGAGCGGGAGCTCGGCGAGGCCGGCCTCCGCCCCGCGCTCCGGACGGGAGTGGCCGGCGCCGCGTACCGGACGGAGAACGGCAACGAGATCCTCGACCTGCGACCGTCGGCACCCGTAGCCCGCCCGGCGGAGCTCGACCGGGCGCTCCGGGACCACGTCGGCGTCGTCGAAACCGGGGTGTTCGTCGGCCTCGCCGACCGGGTCGTGGTCGGCGCGCCGGACGGGGCGGTGCGGGAGCTCGGGGCCGGGGGCTCCCCCCGGTCCGGACGAGCGGACCCGGGCTGACCGGCGGCGCGCAAGCGTCGGCGTTATCCGCCCGCGCCGGTCCGCTCCGCCCACCGTGGCGTGAGCCCGGGGAGTTCGGCGATGAACGGCAAGGTCATTCGGACGCGGACGGACGATCACGTCGGCTACATCGAGATCGGGAAGCCGAAGGCGAACACCTACGATCTCGAGATGATGCGCGAGCTGGACGAGGCGGTGGAGGAGTTCCGCTTCGACGACGCCGCGCGCGTCGTCGTGCTGACGAGCACGCTCCCCGGGTTCTTCAGCGCGGGGGCGGACATCGACATGCTCCGCCAGAGCGCGCCGGATTTCAAGGCGATGTTCTGCCTGCACTGCCAGGAGACGCTCAACCGCTTCGCGACCACGCCGAAGGTGATCCTCGCCGCGATCAACGGCCACTGCGTCGGCGGCGGGCTCGAGATCGCGCTCGCCTGCGACCTGCGGGCGATGGCAAAGGACTCGGGGAAGATCGGCCTCCCCGAGGTGACGCTCGGCGTGCTGCCGGGGACCGGGGGTACGCAGCGCCTGCCCCGCCTCGTCGGCGCCGCCCGCGCGCTGGACATGATGATCACCGGCAAGCTCCTGACCCCGGACGAGGCGCTCGCGATCGGCCTCGTCAACCACGTCTACCCGAAGGAGTCGTTCGCCCGGGACGTCCAGGCGTACGCCAGCGCGCTCGCGCACGGACCGGCGCGCGCGATCAGCCTCATCAAGCGGTCGGTCGTCGAAGGGATCGAGATGCCGCTGCCGGCCGGGCTCGCGCTCGAGCGCGAACTGCAGAACCGGCTGTTCGTCACGGAGGACGCGAAGGAGGGGCTGGCCGCGTTCGCCGAGAAGCGGAAGCCCGTCTTTAAGGGCCGGTGAGGCCTTTCGTTCCCCGGGAGGCCCCGTGAGCTCCTCACCGCCGTCCGGCGCCCCGGTCGCTCCGACGCTCAAGGACGGCAAGACGATCGAACCGGTCCGCGAGATCCTGTGGGGGACCTCGGCCGGCGTGCGCAAGTACGAGACACCGGACGAGGTGCCCGCCGAGATGCGCAAGCTCCTGGTCAAGCTCATGGTCGTGCAGGCGGACACGGAGTTCGCCTCCATCCAGCAGCACCGACCTTGGCTGGACCGAGCCCCGACGCTGGAGGACCGCTGGATCGAGGCACGGATCGTCGCCGACGAGGCGCGCCACGGGCTCCAGGCGTGCCGGATCCTGCGCGACTTCGGGGAGGAGGGTCAGCGCATGATCGACGACCTCCTGGCCAAGCGCGAGGGCGAGCACAAGCTCGACGCGTTCAACATGAAGTTCGACCGATGGTCGGACGTCGGCGCGTTCACCTGCCTGGTCGACCGCGTGGGGGTCTACCAGCTGCGGGCGTTCCAGGAGTGCTCGTACGGGCCGCTGGCCCGGGCGATGCCGCTGATGCTCAGCGAGGAGCAGCTGCACCTCAACTTCGGGGCGAGCGTCCTCCGGCGGATGGTGCAGGACGGCGCGTCGTACTACGGCTCGGCGGAGGAGGCCCAAGCCTCGGTGCGCAAGTGGTACCCGCGCGCCCTGGACATGTTCGGCCACTCGAACTCGGAGACGAGCCGGCGGGCGATCGAGTTCGGTCTGAAGCGTTGGACGAACGACGAGGCGCGGGGGAAGTTCAAGGACGAGGTCCGCGCGCTCACCTCGGCGGTCGGCCTCGAGCTGCCGCCGGACGACTTCGACCGGCACGTCCTGTAGCCCGCGGGCGCTCCGGCCGCCGGCGGCGCCCCGTCGGCGCGCCCGCGTCGAGCCGCCGGGCCCCCGGTCCCGGTCGCACGACCCGCAGGGCCGTGACCCCGGGCAGCGCGCGGAGGCGTCGCCGGACAGCGGGGAGGTCGCGGGCGAGGACGAAGACGTGCACGTGGGCGCCGGCGTCGTGGGTGTACGCGGCCACCGGCCGGCCCGCCGCCCGGTTGAGCGATCGGACCTCCGCGAGGACAGCGCGCGACGTCGCCGTGAGATAGTCGAGGGGCGGGCGGGTGGTCTCGCAGACCCGCCGGAAGTCGTCGCACTCCTCCATGATCAGGGGGAACAGTCGGGCCGCGTCGCGGTCGGCGAGCGCGCGGACGATGCGACGGATCCGCTCCGGAAGGCGGGCGAGCCGCTGCGGGTACTCGGGGCTCGTGCGGACCGTAGCCTGCATCGCCTCCGCCGAGCGGACCGTCTTGACCGGGGCGTTCGCGACCAGGACCACGAGGTCGGCCAGCGCCGGCCAGTGGTCCTCACCGAACAGGGGGCGGGCGTACGAGTCGCGGCCGTCCGGGCGTCGGCCCGCCCGCCAGAGCACGAACCCGCCGTAGATCGACCGCGCGGCGCTCCCCGAGCCGTGCCGGGCGAGCCGGGAGAGCTCCCGCGGCGAGAGGCGCAGGCCGGCCGCGGCGCTCGCGGCCCCGGCCAGCGCCGCGAACCCGCTCGCGCTGGAGGCGAGGCCGCTCGCGGTGGGGAAGTTGTTCTCCGAGGTCACCTCGGCGCGCAGCGCATAACCCGCGGCCGCCCGGACCCGGTCGAGCATGCGGACGACCGCCGCCCTCGGGCCCCCGGTCGCCGGGGCACCGTTCAGCACGACGCGGTCCTCGTCGAGCGTCGGATCGAACCGTACCCGGGTCCGCGAGCGGAACCGGCCCAGGGTCACCGAGAGCGACGAGTTGTAGGGGAGGACCCGTTCGGCGTCGCGGACCCCCCAGTACTTCACCAGGGCGATGTTCGGCGGTGCCTCGAACGTCGCCGAGCCGCCGGGACGGTGCGGCCGCGGCACGCGCGCGGACGTCGCTCCCCAGTACTTATCCGCCGCGGCCGATGCCCGTGGCTGTGCCACGCCGCCGTGCCCTTCCCGAGCCCCGCCCCGTCCGACCGCTGCCCGACCTGTACCGGGCGGCCCGACGCGGCGGCTTCCACCAGGAGGTCGGATTCCGGGTCGTCGCCGAGAAGAGCGGCCGGGGGTTCTGCACCGTCTCCGGGCGCGTCGAGCATCGGCACCTGAACATCAACGGGGTCGTCCACGGCGGCGTCTATGCGACGATCCTCGACACGGCGATGGGGGCGTCGGTGGTCTCCCTGCTGACGGAGGACGAGACGACGGCGACGACGAGCCTGTACGTCGAGTTCCTCCGGGCCGCCCGGGAGGGGGACACGCTGAGCGCGCGCGGCCGAGTGCTCCGGCGCGGCCGGCACGTCGCCTTCGCCGAGGGGGACCTGATCGGGGCCGACGGCCAGCAGCTGAGCCAGGCGCGGGGGACATGGTACATCTGGGCCTCCTCGGAGCGAGCGCCTCCGGCCCGCGGACGCGGCCGGGCACGGTAGGCCGCCGCTACCCGAGCCGTCGGGCGAGCCGCTCGCCGATCTCCAGCCGCTCGAGCCCTTTCGCGAGGCCCCGGGTGCCGTCCGGCACCGGGTGGCCGTCGAAGAACCGGCGGACCTCCGAGGCCCGGCCCCGGCCGACGAGCGGCAGCGTCTCCTCCAGCACCAGCGGCAGGTACCCCGAGCCGCGGAAGAGGGCGGCGAGGGCGTCGACGTTGTCCCGGAGCCAGGCCCAGGTGACGTCGCGGGCGTGCGGGTTCGCGGCCGCCTGGAAGGCGACGGTGCGCACGTGGCTGCGGTTGAGCTTGCCGGCGGAGCCGAGCTCGAGGACCTCGCGGACCCTCTCGGGCTCCGGACTCCATGGGAGCGCTCGGACGAACCGCAGCGCCTCGGCATCCGTGGGCGCCGACGCGAGCGCGTGCTGCAGCTCGGCGAAGCCTTCGGCGCCCCCGGTGCGCGCGCGGGCGACCGCCACCGCGGCCCGGAGATCCGGATCGACCGACGCCCAGCGGGAGAACCGCGCCCCGAGCTCGGCGGCGAAGTCGAGGTCGACGCGGACCCGGCCCGACGCGAGCCGGTCCCGCGCGACGCCGGTCGCCGGCGGCTCGCCCGCGCCGCGGTCGAGGCCGATCCGCTCGGTCTGGAGCGCGAGATAGTCGCGGGCCGTCCGCCGGACGGCGTCGACCGTGGGGTGCCCCAGCGCGAACCCGACGAGCGTCGTGGTGATCGCCTCGACGACGAGCCGGTCGCCGATCGACCCCAGCGCCTGGATCGCGCGGGCGTACGTCGGCCAGTCGGCGTCGCCGGACCGAACGAACGCCGCGAGGTCGTCCACGACCGCCCAGGCGTCGCGGGCGGGGCGGGACGGCAGCGCCGTCAGCAGGCGGTCGAGCAGGGCCGCGTCGTACCGGACGCGGTAGAAGCCGATCGACCCCGGGTTGAGGAGCACGAACGAGCCGTCCGGGTCCGGGAGCTCGAGCTCGGGTCGGTCGAACAGGATGGCCTCGGTGCCGTTGGGCCGCTCGACGACGAGCGGGATGGGCCACGGCGGCTCGTCGAGCACGCCGAGGTAGGAGAACCGCCGCTGGCGCAGCCGCACGGCACGGCGGTCGGAGTCGGCGGTGAGCAGCGGGAGCCCGGGTCGGTCGATCCAGGGGCGCGCGAGCGCGGCCACCCGCGTTCCGCTCGCTCGGCCCAGCGCTTCGAGCAGGTCGTCGGTCCGCGCGTTGCGGTAGCGGAATCGCTGCAGGTAGTCGGTGACGCCGGCCCGGAACCGCTCCTCTCCCAGGTACCGGTCGAGCATCGCGAGGATGCTCGAGCCCTTGCCGTAGCTGATCTCGTCGAAGATCTGGCTCATCTCGTCCGGTCGCTCGACGTGCGCGCGGACCGGGTGGGTCACGCGCAGGGAGTCGCCGTCGACGGCCGCCGCCTTGCCGGCGACCCGCAGGAAGAAGTCGGACCACGGCTCCAGCCCCGGCTCGAGCCGGTCGGTGATCTTCGTCTCCATGAGCGACGCGAAGCTCTCGTTGAGCCAGATGTCCTCCCACCAGCTCATCGTGACCAGGTTGCCGAACCACTGGTGGGCGACCTCGTGCGAGATCGTCTCGAAGACGTCGCGCCGGGCGAACGAGCCGCTCGCTTCGTCGATCAGGAGCCGGGTCTCCTGGAAGCTGATCGCTCCCCAGTTCTCCATCGCGCCGAAGGCGTGCTCCTCGACCGCGATGAGGTCGAGCTTCGGTAAGGGGTAGGCGAGCCCGTAGTACGTCTCGTAGGCCGCGAGGATCCGACCGGCCGAGGCAAGGGCCCAGTCGGCGGACCCCCCGCGGCCGGGCGGGGTCGCCACCCGAACGACCACGCGGGTGGCGCGGTCCTCGCGCAGGTCGAACCGCCCGATCCCCAGGTAGAACAGGTACGTCGACATCTCGGGGGTGGGCTGGAACCTCCACTCCCGGCGTCCGCCGCGCTCCTCGGAGCGGTCGAGCGGGGCGTTGGCGATCACCTCGAGGTCGCGCGGGGCCCGGACCCGAAGAACGATCCGGGCCTTCCGGTCCGGACGATCGACGCACGGGAAGATGCGCCGGGCCCCGGTCGGCTCGCAGTGCGTGGTCAGCAGGTACGCTGCGCCCTGCCGCGACCGATAGAACCCGAAGAGGTTCTTCGTCTCGACCTGCCCGGAGAAGTCGATCGACACCGGGGTCGAGCCGGGCCCTGGGACGTCGAACAGCAGCCGGGCGGACCCGGGGTCGAGGTGGAACGGCACCGGGCGGTCCCCGACCCGGACCCGCGCCACCGCCAGCCCCTCGCAGTCCAGCGGGATCGGACCGGGCGGGGCGTCGAAGTCGACCGTGCCGGACCAGCGGAGCGCCGCGGGGTCGACGTCCAGCAGGAGGCGGTACTCCGGTATGGAGGGCGCGGACGCGTCGCTCACCCGACCGGTCCCGCCCGGCGAAGGACCGCGCGCACGGCGCGCCGACCGACGGCTCGCGCGAGATGAAGGTTTCCGGCGGCGGGTGCCGGCGCGGCCCGGGCCTCGAGCGGGGGCCGCAGGATTAAATAGGTCGCCGGGGTCCGCCCGCTCGGCTGACGGCCAAAGCGGTGGGGAAACACCCGGTCCCATTCCGAACCCGGCAGTTAAGCCCACTGGCGTTCCGCGCGGTACTGAAGTGCGCGAGCCTACGGGAACCGCGGAAAGCTGTCAGCCTCCCGGGACCGCCGCGGGGTCGCTAGGCTGATTCGGGGGCCAGGTTCCCTCGTCCGATGTACCTCGGTGCGCACCTCGGGATCGCCGACGGCCTGGCGGAGGCGGCGGCCGAGGCCGAACGGATCGGCGCCGAGTCCCTGCAGATCTTCTCGAAGAGCCCTCAGACGTGGGCCGGACCGCCGATCTCGGCCGGTGCCGCCCGCAGCTTCCGCGACGGGGTCCGGGATCACCACCTCCACGCGACGGCGGTCCATCACGGCTACCTGCTGAACCTGGCGAGCCCGAAGCCCGAGATGCTCCGGCGCTCCCGGGAGGCGTTCCGCGACGAGATCGCCCGCGCGGACCTGCTCGGTGTCGACGCGCTGATCTTCCACCCGGGCGCCCACCTCGGGGCGGGGACCTCCGCCGGCCTGACGAGCCTGTGCGCGAGCCTCGACGCCGCGCTCGCCGAGACGGCCGGCTCTCCGACCCGGCTCCTCCTCGAGAACTCGGCCGGACAGGGGACGACGCTCTGCGGCACCCTGGAGGAGCTGGCGGAGGTCCTCGGCCGCGTGCCCGAGGCGCGGCGGCTCGGGGTCACGCTCGACACGTGCCATCTCTTCGCCTCGGGGTTCGACCTTCGCACCGCGGAGGGGTACGGCGCGCTCGTCGACCGGATCGCCGCGACGATCGGGGTCGAGGGCGTCCGGGCGTTCCACCTCAACGACGCGAAGGCGCCTCTCGGCTCGCACCTCGACCGGCACGAGAACATCGGCAAGGGGGAGATCGGCGCCGAGGGACTGCGGCGCCTCGCCGGAGACCCGCGATGGGCCGCGGTCCCGGGGTACCTCGAGACGCCGCTCGACGACCGCGGGTACGCCCGGTACGCCGAGGACCTGGCCACGCTGCGCGGCGAGCGGAAGCGCCCGGCGCGCGGCGCCCGGGCCGCCGTTGCCGGCGCGCGCAAGGCGGTGCGACGGTAGGCGAGCGGCTCCGCCGCGACGGACCGCGGCTCCTACGCTATTACGTGCGGCCGCCTCGCGGGGCCGCGATGCGGCGGCAGACCCCCGGGGCGCCGCGAGCCGAGGCGCCCCGGTGAGCGGAAGTGGGCCGGTCGCGCCGGCGTGGGAGCCGTGCCGGGAGGCGTTGGTCGGCCTCGTGCGCGGGGACCCTGGGCTCGTGCTCCTTGAGGCGGACCTTCCGTTTCTCACGCCCGCCCCGAGCGCCGTCGCGCGCCTCGGGGGCCGGCTCGAGCGCGCCGAGGGGGACGCCGCCGCGGTCCTGGGTCAGGCCGCCTCCCGGGCCTCCGGCGGCCGGACCGTGTTCGTGGCGCTCTCTGCCGATCTCTTGGCCGCCGGGGGACTCGTGCCGGCGCGCCAACGGATCGCCCGTTCGCGCGCCGCCGTCAAGATCGTGGGCGGCCCCCGCGGGGCGACCGGGCTGTCCGGGGAAGAGCCCCCGCTCCTCGGGGAGGACCTCGACGTCATGCGCGCGGTCCCGGGGATGACCGTCGCCGCGCCCGCCGACGGGCCGTCGGCCTCCGCCGCCCTGCTCGCGGTCGCGGCCCGCGACGGCCCCGCGTACGTGCGGTTGCCGTCGGCGGCCGCTCGGACGGTGACCGAGGGCCGGTTTGCCCTCGGGCGAGCGGAGGAGCTGCGGTCGGGGTCCGACCTCGCGATCGTCGCGTACGGCGGCGCGGTCGCCCGAGCGCTCGACGTCGCCGGGGCGCTGGCCCGGGGCGGGGTGTCCGCGCGCGTGCTCGACGTCGCGTCGCTCAAGCCGTTGGACGAAGCGGCGGTCCTGCGCGCGGCCCGGGACACGGGCGCGGTGCTGACGATGGAAGAGCACGCGCTCCTCGGAGGCATCGGGGAGACGGTCGCGGCGGCGGTGGCGGAGAACGCGCCGGTCCCGGTGCGACGCGTCGGCGTGCCGGACGTCTTTGTCGGCTCCGGTGCCGCGGAGCTGGACCGGGCCGGACTGGGGGCCGAGCGGGCGCTGGACGAGGCCTGGGAGCTGCTCCGGCTGCGGGGCAAGGTTCAGTAAGGGCGCGAGCTACCCGGGCCGAGGACCGAGCGGATGCAGCTGTTCCTGGACACCGCGAGCGTGACGGAGATCCGTACCATGTGGGAGACCGGGATCCTCGACGGGGTCACCACGAACCCCACGCTCGTCGCGAAGGAGGGACGGACGTTCGAGTCGGTCCTCCGCGACGTCTGCGCCCTCGGCGTGCCGTCGGTCTCCGCGGAGGTCGTCGCCGTCGACGTCGACGGCATGGTCCGGGAGGGACGCCACCTGCGCGGGCTGCACCCGTCGATCTATGTCAAGATCCCGATGACGCCGGCCGGCCTTCGGGCGACCCGGCTCCTGTCGGGAGAGGGGACCCGCGTCAACATGACGCTCGTGTTCAGCGCCAACCAAGCACTGCTCGCCGCCAAGGTCGGCGCGACGTACGTCAGTCCGTTCATCGGCCGGCTGGACGACCAGGGTCAGGACGGCATCGAGCTGGTCCGGGACATCGTGACGATCTATCGCAACTACCACGTTCCGACCAAGGTGCTGGTGGCGAGCGTCCGGCACCCGATCCACGTGCTCGAGGCCGCCAAGATCGGCGCCGACATCGCGACGATGCCGTTCGCGGTCATGGAGAAGCTGGCCCAGCATCCGCTCACCGACCTCGGCCTCGCCCGGTTCCTCAAGGACTGGGAGAAGGTCCCGAAGGGATGAGCGGGGCGACGAGCGCCGGCCCGAGCGCGCCCGGTTTGCTGGACCGGTACCTCCGCCTCACCCGCGAGGCGCTCGACGCCGTCGGCCCGGGGACCCCCGAGCGCTCGTTCCTGAGGGGCGGGTCGGACGACCTCTTGGCGATGGCGCGGGCGTACCTCGCGGACGCCGAGCACTTTGCCGCGATCGGGGACCGGGACCGGGCGCTTGCGGCCGTCAGCTACGCCCACGGCTGGATCGACGCGGGGGTCCGGCTGGGCCTCCTGGACGGGAAGGGCGATGGGGCACGGTTCACCCTTTTCCGATAGCCCCCCCGATCCCCCGGCGGTGTCGGACGGGGTCCTGGCGGCGATCGAGACGCACCTCCGCCAGCGCGAGCTGCGGCGCGAGGAACTGTACCAGCAGGCACGACGGCTGCGGCGCCTCGCGCAGGGGACCATGACCCGGCTGCACGCGGGCATCCCGTCGAGCGGGGACCTCGCCTCGATCCGCGGGTCGCTCGCCGAGCTGTCGGAGCGTCTTCGCCGGGAGGGCCGGGCCGACGAGCCGATCGTGCACGACGCGCTGCAGGAGGCGGTCGAGGCCTCGCTCCTCGGCGCGATCGTCGAGCGTCAGCCGCTGCCGGGGCCCTCGGACCTCGAGGTGGAGCCGGAGCCGTACCTGCTCGGCCTCGGGGATGTCGTGGGCGAGATCCGCCGGCTCTCGCTGGAGCGCCTCGGCGCGGACGACCTCGACGGCGCCGAGCGGTACCTGCGGCTGATGGAGGAGCTCACGCAGGCGCTCCTCCGGTTCGACACGACCCGGGCGATCGTCCAGCTGAAACCGAAGCAGGACGCGGCCCGGAGCCTGGTCGAGCGGACCCGCGGGGACGTCGTCATGGCTCGGTTCCTGGCTCGCGCACGGCCCCCCGCGCCCAAGGAAGGGTGACGGACGATGGCCGCGCGCCGAACGATCGGGGTGATCGGAGGTTCCGGCGTCGCCGGCGTGCTCGGCGACGGCCCGCGCGAGGTGCACCGGAGGTCGACTCCGTGGGGCGCGCCGTCCGCCCCGATCGAGGAGGGACGCGTCGGCGGCGTCCGCGTCCTGTTCCTTCCTCGGCACGGCGCGGGCCACACGATCCCCCCGCACCGCATCAACTACCGGGCCAACGTCGACGCGTTGGTCGGCCTGGGCGCGGAGGCGATCGTGACGGTGAGCTCGGTCGGCTCGCTGCGCGAGGAGCTCCCGCCCGGGACGTTCGTGCTCCCGCGCCAGTTCGTCGACCTCACCAAGCAGCGTCCCACGACGTTCTTCGACGGGGGCAAGGTCTACCACGTGTCGCTCGCCGACCCGTTCTGCCCGGACCTCCTGCGCGCCGCCGCCGAGACCGGCGCCGCGCTGGGGTGGCCGTGCGCCGACGGGAAGACGTACGTCTGCGTCGAGGGTCCCCGGTTCAGCACCCGGGCCGAGTCGGCGTTCTTCCGCGGCTTCGCGGACGTCATCGGAATGACCCTCGTGCCCGAGGTGACGCTCGCCCGCGAGCGGGCCGTCTGCTACGCCTGCCTCGCGATGGTCACCGACTTCGACGTCTGGGCCGACCGACCGGTCGACGCGCGGGAGATCGTGGAGACGATGACCCGCAACTCCGCCCGGATGGCCGAGGTGCTGGCCCGGCTCCTTCCGCGGCTCGCGTCGGAGCCGACGTGCGACTGCGCGCGCGCGCTCGACCAGGCCGGCGTCTAGGCGAGGCCCCGGGTGCGCCGGACGGTGATCGGAATCCGCCCGGCGGCGAACTCCCGCTCCGCGATCTCCACCGGGTCGACCAGCGACGGCGGAATCTCGATCAGGATCGGGGCGCCGAGCGACACCTGGAGCGCCCGCGCCCCGAGGATGCGCGCGCGCTCGAACCGCGTATACTCTTCCGGGGACCGGGGGGATCGGGACGGGCGATCGCTCACAACGCTCTTCCCGGACGCCGCGAGGCTCGCAGCGGCCGTCAAGGGCCCCGCCAGCCGGGGTCCGCTATTTGACCTTTGGGGAACGCGAACCGGGCGGGGCGCGCGTCGGCCTGCCTCGCGGCCTTCCGCTCGAGCCTCCGACTTCCGGGGGACGAACGGTCCCGCACGACGGACCGCTTGGACGCGGTGCGCTTCCTCGCTTCGGCGGGGCTCTGCGCTTCGGTCGACCGGCGGCTGCGGGCGGCGGCCCTCGGGAGCCGACGGGGCCCCGTGCGAAGCAGCCGCTCGCCGGTCCGCGGGAACGCACGACGATTGGCGCAAGGTATATCTCTCATGAGCCGGCGTCGTGACCGTTCGCCATGGGACGCCGACCGCGGGGCGCGCTGCGCGCGCGTGCGCCCCCGGCCCTGCTGGCCGTCCTGCTCGTCGTAGGAGGCCTCGCGATCGGGTTCGCGTCGCCGGCCCGGGGCTCCGGCGCCAGCCCCTCCGCTCCGGGCCCCGCGCCGCCGCCCGCCGCGTTCGCCCTGTCGAGCAACGGGATCGCTCCGGCCGCGATCTCGCTCGTGTGGAATGCCTCCACCGAGGCGTACTTCGACAACTACTCCGTCACCTACTCGACGGCGGGTCCGTCAGGTCCGTGGTCGTTTGCGGTGGAGGAACCGAACGAGGGTACGACGACCGCGGTCGTCCCCGACCTCGCCCCCGGGGCCACCTACTGGTGGAACGTTACGGCCTACTACCAGACCGGCCTGCTCGGGCTGGGCGGTACGGCGGCCGACTCGAGCACGGTCCTCAACGCAACCCAGCCGGCCGTCGCGGTCCTGAGCTCGCCGTCGAACACCTCGACCTCCGTCGCGCTCGCCTGGACGAACTCCGCCCGCTACGGAGGGGGGATCGGGTTCGGCGAGTACGACCTCGAGGAGGTCGTCGACAACGTCACCGACACGTATGCCACGATCGACTCCGTCGCCTCCGCCGCGACGAACGTCACCGGTCTCTCGGCGGGGTCGAGCTACTCGTTCTACGTGCGGACGGTCGACAGCTGCGCCGGATGCCCGGCGAACGGCACCTCCGCCACCGAGTCGAACGTCCTCACCGCCGGGACCGCCACCTCCCTCGTGGCCTCGCTCGCGGTCGCCCTCCCGAGGGTCGACGCCGGCCTGCCCGACCAGATCACGTGCACGCCGGACGGCGGGACCCCACCGTACACGTTCGCCTGGAACTTCACCAACGGGACGACGCTCGTCGCCGGGCCCGGCACGACGAGCCGCGCCTACGCGGCGGCCGGTACGTACGTGGTCTCCTGCCAGGTGACGGACCACGCCTCGAACCGCTACCTCGCGGCCCCGGCGACCATCTTCGTCGACGCGGCGCCGGGGATCGCGGCGAGCGCGTCGCCGCTCAACGCGACCGTCGGCGACCCCGTGGCGTTCGCCTGCGTCGGGACGCCGGGGACCTCTCCCCTCGCCGTCGTGTGGACGCTCGGCAACGGGCGGACCCTCGCGAACGCCGCCGGCAGCGACGCCGCGAACGGGTCGACGAGCTACGCCGCGGCCGGGACCTATGTCGCGCAGTGCGTGGTCACGGATGCCCTCGGCGTCCGCACCGCGGCGTCCGCGGTGGTCCACGTCCAGCCGCGGCCCGTGTTCACCTGGATCCCCCCCGCCGTGGTGCTGTTCGCCGCCGCCGGCGTGGGCGCGGCCCTCGCCGGGGTCTCCGGGGTCGTCCGACGCCGCGACGCTTCCGCCGACCGCACGTCGGTCCTCTCCCGCTGGCTGCCACCCACCGGTCCCAGCGCGACGGTGCACGGCGCCAAGACCTGCCCGAGGTGCGGCGCCTCCAACGTTCCGATCCGACGCAGCTGCCAGGCCTGCGGTTCCCCGCTCCCCCGGAACCCGGGGAGCTGAGGGATGCCCCGCTAAGCGTAGCCGAACTGGCGCCGGGCGAAGGCGGTCATCCGCTCCGGCCCCCACGGCGGCTCCCAGACGATCTCGACCCGCACCGACGGCGCGCCGCTCGCGGAGCGGGCCGCCGACTCGACCTCCCGGACCAGCTCCTCGACCGCCGGGCAGCCCGGGCTGGTCATCGTCATCCGGACGGCGAGCTCGCCGGCGGCGGACCACTCGAGGCCGTAGATGAGGCCGAGATCGACGATGTTCATCGGGATCTCCGGGTCGTAGATCGACCGGAGCGCCTCGCGGACACGGCCCTCCGCGTCCGCGTGCGGGCCCGGGGGGGCGGCTTCCCCCTCGGGGGGCGCCGGGAGCGGGGCAGCCTCTCCGGGCGCGGCCCGGGAAGGAAGGAACGGTCCGACGACCTCGAACCCCGGGGGGTCGGCATCGGTCCGATAGTCGACCGAGGCGTCGCGCAGGAAGTGGACGCTCGCCTCGTCGATCAGGAGCGGCACGCCGTCGACCGTCACCGGGTGGTCCCGGACGCTCGGCCGATCGATCATCATCTGGGCGTGCGGGTGGAGACCCCGCTCGACCCAGACCCGGACCCCGGAACCGGCGGGGCGCCCGGCGAGCGCGTGGACCAGCGCATCACGCGCGGGCGGGCTCAGGCGCAGCCGGACCGCGGCCGCCGGCCCCTCCTTCCCGCCCGCCCGCGGTCCCTCGTCCCCACCCGTCATGCCGGCCCGCGGGGAGGATGCCGCGCCGCCGTCTATACCTCTGCGGGGGGGTCGGACACCCCGCGCGCCTACGGCCTCGGGCCGAACGCGAGCCACCGGGAGGAGAGGGTGGCCGCGAAGCACGTCGCCGGCGCGGCGATCGCGAGGTCGGTGCCGGCCGTCCGGGCGCCGGGCCCGCACGGACCGCGGTGGGTGTCGCGTCCCGCGACCGGGGCGCAGGCGTGCGCGCTGGAGCGGACCACCGCCGGCCGACCAGCGGTCGTCGCCTCGTCACGGAGGCCCGCCCGCCGGAAGCGATCGCGGGGCGGGCGCCGACCGCGCGGGGGTTCACTGGATCGGGCCGAGGTCCATCGTTCGGAACCCCCAGATCGCCGCCCCGAACGCCGCGGCGGCGAGCCCTCCGAGGACCCCGAAGGAGACCAGGTCGCCCGAGCCCAGCCGGCCGGCGAACGCGTCGCGGATAGTGTTCGCCGCGTAGGTGAGGGGGTTGCCGTAGAAGATCACGCCGAGGACCCTCGGCGTCGCCGAGGTCACCGGGTAGTAGACCGTCGAGAGGAAGATGACGAACAGCTGGAGGAAGGATTGGATCGTGAAGTAGGCGTTCGCGGACCGCAGCCGGGTGCCCAGGGCGATCAGCAAGCCGGCGAAGAAGATGCTGCCGAGTCCGACGGTGAGCAGCACCCCGCCGACGCCGACCGCGGAAAGGGCCGGCACCCCGATGAACGGCAGTCCGACCAGCATCATCACCCCGACGCCGACGAGCGAGAACAGGAGGGTCGTGAGCACGAGGCCGCCAAGGTACTCCGAGCGGAGGAACGGCCCGCTGAAGATCTGCTCGACCATCGACCATCGCCGGTCGAGCCAGAAGAGGTTGCCCGACACCACGCCGCCGGTGATCATCTGAAAGGCGACCATCCCCGGCACGAGGAACGCGGTGTACGACGTTCCGCCCGTGACGCTCGAGGAGACGATCGAGCTGAACATCGTACCGAGCACGACGATCGTGACGGCCGGCTGACCGAACCGGATGATGATTGTCAGCGGGTCGAGATTCGAGGCAAAGTTCCGCGCGACGAGCCTCAGGACCGGCGGCAGTCTCACGGGACTCCTCCCGCGGTGCCGCGCAGCCTCTCGGGCGAGGACCGGCCCGCCTCGCCGTCCCGAGCCTCCTCGTCGGTCTCCTCGATCATCCCGAGAAAGGCGCCCTCGAGCGTCGCCGCCTCAACGGACATCCGGTCGACCGCCAGACCCCTCGTGTGCGACCACCCGCTGATCCACGGCAGGAGCTCCTCGGCGCCTCGCGCCTGGAAGACCAGCCGGCCCGAGGCGTCCGCGTTCGGCTCCTGCGGCACGGCGGTCGCGCCCCGGGCGGCGAGTTCCCGGGTGAGCTCGGTCCGGAGCTCCGTCGAGAGCGGGACGGCGAACGTCAACGAGACCTCCCGCGCGCCGCCGTGCTGGCGTTTCAGCTCCTCGGCGGAGTCGAGCGCGATCAGCCGGCCCAGGTGGAGGACGGCGATCCGGTCGCAGAGCGTGTCTGCCTCGTGGAGGATGTGGGTCGTGAAAACGATGGAAAGACCCCCGCGGGCCCGGTCCCGAAGGTACCTCAGGATCCGCCGGCGGGCGAGCGCGTCCAGACCGACGGTCGGCTCGTCGAGAAAGAGGATCTCCATGTCGTGCATGAGCTCCCGGGCGACCTGGAACCGTCGCCGTTCCCCCCCCGAGAGCGCCCACGGCTTGCGCCGTCGCGCCTCTCCCAGCTCGAACAGCTCGATCATCTCCTCCGCGCGGGCCTTCGCCTTCTCGCGGGGCACGCCCCAGAGGAACGCATACAGCGTGAGGTTCCGCTCGACCGTCACGAAGTCGAGCGACTCGGATTGCAGGACGACCCCGAGGTGCGCGCGCAGGGCCCGCCCTCCGGTCCGGAGGTCCTGCCCGAGGACCACCGCCGTCCCCTCGGTCGGAGGGAGCAAGGTCGTGAGGAGCCGAACGGTGGTGGTCTTCCCCGCGCCGTTGCGCCCCAGCAGGCCGAGGATCTCGCCGCGGCGAAGACCGATCGACAGATGCCGTATGGCGAACCTTCCGGGGGCATAGGAGTAGCCGAGGTCGGACGTCTCGAGAACCAGCCCTCCTCGGTCCATGGCAGCGAGGAACGGCCGAGCGAAGGCCTCCTCTTGGCGCTTTGGACGAAGGAGCTCCCCGGGGGGTCGTCCGGTACGGAGTCGCGACGGGACCTGCGGGGACCGACCGAACGCCGGATGCGGGCACCGGGATTTGAACCCGGGTTATAGGCTTGGCAAGCCTATGTGATAACCAGACTACACTATGCCCGCGCGGAACGCGTCGCCGCTCGGTCGGCGGACGGGAACGGCCGCGCGCGCGCCGCCGGTTGCCCGCGTCGTCGTCCTCCCCTCCGGGCGGCCCGCACAGGGCCCGGTGGTATAAGGCCGACCGACCGCGGTCGTGCGGTCCCTCCTGCGCGTGCGGGCGCGGCGGCCCGCACGGGTGGGCCGGCGACAGGGCGAGGTATTAGCCGCGGCGGCCGCTGTCGGCGGCGATGCCTGAGGAGCGGCCCGCCGACGTCTGGCGCGAAGGGGACACCGCGGTCCTCAAGCGGGCCGCCGCGGCCGGGCTCCTCCTCCGGCTGGACCGCGGCCCGCAGGCGATCGGCGAGCGCGGCGTGCTGGACCTCTCCGGCCAGATCGGTCGCCCGCCGGGCGAGTCGATCGAGTGGCTCGGCGCGCGCTACCGGCTGGTGCGCCCGGCGCCCGGCGATCTGCTTGCCGGTCTTGAGCGCGGGGCGCAGATCGTGACGGCTAAGGACGCGGCGTACCTCGTCTTCCTCGCCGGGGTCGTCCCCGGGGCCACCGTCGCCGAGGCGGGGGCCGGCTCCGGGGCGCTCACGATCGTCCTTGCTTCGGCGGTCGGGGCCCAGGGCCGCGTCTACAGCTACGATCGCCGCCCCGAGCATCTCGAGGCCGCCCGCCGCAACGTCGAGCGGGCCGGGCTGGGGCCCCGGGTGACGTTCCGCGAGCGCGACGTGGCACGCGACGGGCTGGGCGCCGAGCCGCTCGACAGCGTGATCCTGGACCTTCCCGAGCCGTGGGCGGTCTGCGCCTCCGCGCGCGCCGCCTTGCGGGCCGGTGGGTTCTTGGCGACGTACACCCCGACCTACAACCAGCTCGAACGGACCGTCCGCGAACTGCGGGCGGAGCGGTTCGACGACGTACGGGCCCTGGAACTGCTCGAGCGGCCGATCCAGGTCGGGGAAGGCGGCACGCGGCCGGCGTTCGAGATGCTCGGGCACACGGCGTTCCTTGCCGTGGGCCGGAAGGTCGACTGACCTTGGTCGTAGCGTCGCTCGCGATCGGCGGAGTCGTCGGCGTCCTGCTGTCCGCCGGCTTCGTCTGGCTGGAGATCGGGCGGTTCGCCACCCCGCAGGTCCCGGTGACCGTCTTCGACGAGCGGAAGCTCCTGGCGGCCTACACCGTGGGCCTTTTCGTCGGCGTGCCGCTCGCCGGGTCGTACCTGCTGTTCGGCGTCTCCCTCGGGAACGGGGCGCTCCCCGGGACGGTGCTGTTCCTCGGGGGGCTGGTCGTCGGCACCGAGGTCGCGCAACGGGTCGCGCGCCGTTCCCGGTACTGGGGGGCGGAGGCGGCGGTGCCGTTCTACCTCCTGGCGCTCCGCGCGGGGGTCGGGGGGATCCTCGCGCTGGCGGTCGTCACCGCCTACCTTTCCGGGCCGACGATCGACGGGCTGGGGATTGCCGGCGCGGCGCTCACCGCCGTCGCCGTCACCGCCCTGTCGGTCGCCGGGGCGCTGCTGTCGTACGGCGGGAGGGGGCCGACGATCCCGCGCGGCGGCGGGCCGGTGGCGGGGGCCCTCTTCGGCGCGGTCGCGTTCTTCCTCCTCGGCCTCGGACCGATCGCCGGTCCGGTCGGGGAGATCGGCGCTCCCCTCGTAGTCGTCGCCGGCGCCACGCTGGCCTACCGCGGGCGCCGGGTCGTCCTCGCCGAGGTACCGCCCCCGACCGCGGCCCCTCTGCCGGCCCACGAGACGCCGACCGCCTACGGCCGGACGGCCCCTGCGGGGACCGAGGGACCGTTGGAGTCGGAGCGCCCGCCGTAGGAGGAGGCGCGTCGGTCCCGCGACGGGCCGAAGATACCATCATAAGGGGGAGCGTTTCCGGCGGGGGCCATGGACCGCGAGGAGGCCGAGCTCCCGTTCGACCGCCGGTTCCGGCTCGCGCTGCGACGCCATCGGGCCCCGATCTCGGTCACGGTGCTGGCCGTAGGCTTCCTGCTGACGATCCTCGCGCTCGGAGCGTTCTCCCCGCTGGCGAACTCGGCGCCGTTCAATACGATCAACCGGTCGACCGATACGGCGCAGGCGAACTACAACCTCGTCTTCGTGATCGTCGGCCCGATCCTGATCATCCTCGGCGGATACCTCTCGGGCTCGTACTTTGCGGCGCGGCGTCGGTTCGATCATCTCATGGTGACCAAGAGCAAGGCGGAGTTCCTGCGCAACATTCCCGAGCTGGAGGACCTGCTCTGGGACCTGACGCCGGAGGACCAGATCCGGTACGACGACAAGCTCGCCCAGCTCCGCCTCCGGCGGTGAGCGGGGCCGGCGCCGGCCGCGCGGTTAAGTAGCGTCCGTCGGTCGCCCCGTCGTGGCGGGTCTGTCGGCGGCCGGCCGGCCTTCGGACTTCGCGTTCCGGCGGCTCGCCAAGCCCGAGGAGCTCCGGAACGCCGAGGAGCTCCAACGGGAGGCCCTCGGGGACGACGCGCCGCTCGCCGTGCCCGCGCCGCTCCTGCGGCTCCTCCAGGACAACGGCGGCCTAGTGCTCGGGGCGTTCGCCGACATCTACCTCGCCGGAGTGACGGTCTCGTCGATCGGCTGGGACGGCAGCACGCTCTACCATCTCTCTCACGTCACGGCGGTCCGGCCCGAGTACCGCAACCACCGGGTCGGCCTGCGGCTGAAGGCCTACCAGCGCGACGAGGTGCTGCGCCTCGGCCTCTCGGAGGTCCGGTGGGGGTTCGACCCGGTGTATCGCCCCAGCGCCTCCCTCGCGGTCCGCCGGCTGGGCGCCGTTCCCGACGGGTTCCTCGCAGGGTATTTTGGGCAACTTGCCGGCGCGGCCGGCGCGGGCCGGGAGACCGATCGCCTGCACGTGCGCTGGCCGCTCGCAAGCCCGGACGTCGAGCGGCGGCTCACCGGGGAAGCGCCGGACCCGGCGACGGTCGCTCGGCGCCACGCCGCCTCCTCGGCGATCGTGGAGACCGAGACCGGCGACAGCGGCCTTCGGGTCCCGACCGCCGTCGGCGAGCCGAGCGGCCCGAGCGCCCAGCTGGAGGTCCCGTTCGACCTTGCCTCGCTGCAGAGCCACGAGCCGGGGGCGGTCCGGCGCTGGCGGCACGCGGTGCGGGACGGATTCCGCGCGGCGTTCGATCTAGGGTACGTGGTCGACGACTTCGCGGTCGTGCCGCTCGCGCACGAGCGCCGGAGCTTCTACCTCCTCCGCGCCCCTGCGGTTCCGGGCACGGCGCCCTCGCCCGCCGGCCGCTAGCGGGCCCGGCCGGCGCCCCCCGCCGCAAGGGGTTATCCCTCGCCTCGACGGTACCCGGCACGGGGGTTCCGATGGCCCTCTCCTCAGTCCGCCTCCCGGCCTTGGCGATGGCGCTCGGGCTCGCGCTCCTCGTCGGCTTCGCCACGGTGCTGCTCCTCGGGAGCGCCCCCGCCGCCCCGCCGGCCCGGGACGGCTCGCTGGTGATCAGCCTCCCGGCGGAGGTGTGGGGCCTGCTCCTGCTGAGCCCCCTCTTCGTCGGCCTCGCGTCCCTCCTCTTCCGCCGGGCGACCGGTCCCTCGCTGGGGATCGGGGTGCTCCCGCTGGTCCTCCTGCTCGTCGTCGGGATCCTGTTCGCGTACCTGCTCGTGCACGGCGTCGGCGGCTCCGGCACCGTCACCTACACCACCCCCGGGGGTCCCACGAACTCGACCACCCCGGCGAACAACACGACGCCGGCCAACAACTCCTCCCACCCCGGCAACGGCACGTCGCCGGGCGGAAGCCCCACCCTCCGGCTTCCGTCCTGGACGCTCGAAGCGATCGTCGCCGTCACCGTTGGGGCCGTGGCCGTGCTGGCGATGCCCGGGGTCCTCTCGTGGATGGTCGACCGCCGCGCGCGGCCCCCCGCGACCGGCGCCGCGCCCCCGGCGCCGGCGGCGATCGGCGCGGCCCTGGCGGACGCCGAACGCGCGATCGATCGCGGCGAGGATCCCCGGGCGACGATCGTCGCCCTCTACCTGCGCTTGCTCGGGGCCCTCGGCCCGCGCGTCGGGGACCTCGGGCCGATGACCGCCCAGGAGATCCATCTCGCGTCGCTCTCCCGCTTCGGCGTGACCCCCGCGGCGTCGGAGGCGATCGCCCGCCTCTTCGAGGAGGCCCGGTACTCGTCGCACCCCCTCGGCCCGGAGGCGGCGGCGCGCTGCCGGGAGGCGATCCGCGCCCTCGAACGGGACCTGGCGGGGCGTGCGGCATGAGGGCGGCGGTCGTCGGCTGGGGGATCGTGGCGGCCGTTGCCGTCGGGGTCGCGGTGTTCTATCGCGGCCAGGAGGCGATCGCGCTGCCGATCACCACGGCGGGCTGCGGGGCGGCGCTGGTCGCGGTCGTCGACGCGCTGCGGACCGCGCGCCGGGCTCCCGCCCACCCGGTCGCCCTGGCCGGTGACCTCCCGCCCTCCGCCGCTCGCCGCTCCGCCGGGGAGCTGTACCGCGAGGACCTCGTCCTCCGGCTCGACCGACTCGAGCGGTACACCCTTCGACCGGATCTGCCGGCCCGGCCGGGCGAGGATATCGGAGAGCTGGTCGGGCTGCCGACCGAGGAGTTCCGCCAGTACGTCGGCCGCCGGCTCGACGCCATCGAACGGTCCCGATGAGCGGCGCGGCTCCGCCGTCGCCCTCGCGATGGACGTCGCGGGCGCTCCTCCTGCTCGGGGGAGGCGCGGTCCTCGCCGCGCTGGCGGTCGCCCTGCGATCCCCGGCACCGCTGTTCCTGGCGCTGCCGCTGTTGATCGCCCCGTTCGCCGCGGCCGCGACCGGCCCGGGGACCGGGGCTCGGGCCGACCTCACCTGGCACGCCGGAGGGCTCGGCCCGGAGCTGGAGGTCGCCGGCGAGGTGCGGGGGGAGCTCGGGGAGGCGGTCGCCGACCTCGTGGTTCCGCTCGCCCCTCCGTTCGGCGCCGGGGAGCGCCGTCCGGTCCGCTGTCTCCGTGACGCCGGCGGGCTGAGGTTCTCCGCGGCGTGGACCGTTCCCCGGCCGTCGGTGACCACGATCGCCGCCCCGCCGGTGGTGTGGAGGGATCCGATCGGCGTCTGCGAGCGGGAGCTCGACGGCGATCGCCCGGAGCTCGTGATCGAGCGGTACCCTGCCGAGCTCCGCCGGGTCGGGGCGGTGCGCCTCGACCAGACGATCCTCCTGCCGGGGGAGACGCGCTCCCGGCGGCTCGGGCCGAGCGGGGAGTTCTTCGGGATCCGGGAGGCGGCCCCGGACGAGCCGCCGCGCCGGATCAACTGGAGGGCGAGCGCCCGGGTCGGACGCCTGCTGGCGAACGACTTCCTGCTGGACCGGACCGGGGATCTGCTCATCGTCCTGGACGTCCGTCCGACCTCGGCGGGCCCGGAGCTGGACGAGCAGCTCCTCGAGGTCGCGCGGGCGGCGATCTACGGCATCGCGGAGTCGTTCCTGCGCGGCAAGGTGCGGATCGGCTTCGCGTCGTTCGGCGAGTTCGTCGAGCCGGTCCCGATCGCCTCGGGCCGTGCCCACCGCCTCCGCCTCCTCCGGGCGGTGCTCGCGAGCCGCCGGGCCGAGGTCGCCGGCCCGGCGGCCCGGTGCGCCAACGGCCTCGGCCGGTACTACCGGCCCGGGGTGACGGCGCTCGTGGTCTCCTCCTGGACCGGCGACCCGGCCTCGGACCTCGTCCCGTACGTCCGGCGGCGCGGCTTCCCGGTGATCCTCCTCAGTCCATCGGACCTCCCCCTGAGGGTACCGGCTCGCGGTCCCGCGAATCCGGACCTAGCCCTAGAGCGTCGCCTGCTGCTCCTAGAGCGCCAGGTGCGCCTCGCCGAGCTATGGAGGTACGGCCCGGTGATCGACTGGGACGACTACTGGTCGCTTGACGGGCTCGTCCGGTTCCTGCGCCAGCCGGCACGTCGGAGGACCGCGTGAGCGAGCCGACCGCGGACGAACCGAAGGGGGGCGGCGCGGCGACCGTCGGGCTGTTCGCCGCCGTGGCCGCGGTCCTCGGCCTCCTCAGCGGGCTGCCCGTGCTCGTAGGACCGGCGCTGGGGGTCGCCGGCGTGCTCGTCGCCTCCGTTTGGCGGGGCGCGAGCGGCGGGAGGCCGGGCGCCGTTACCGCCCTCCCGGCGCTGGTCGCGCTCGCGGCGCTCACGGCGGCAGCCCCTCCGGCACCTTCCTCCGAGCTGCTCGCCGGTCTTGCCGGGCTCGTCTTCCTGGTGTGGCTCGCCGACGATCCGGCCCGGCCCCGGGGGGGAGGACGGAGGGCCCTGCCGACGGTCGCCTCCGCCGGGGTCGGGGTCGCGCTCGCCGGGACGATCGCGCTCGCGGTACCGACCCAGAACCTCGGGGTCGGGGTCGCCGGCGGTCTCGTGGCGGTCGCGCTGCTCCTGGTCGCGGTCCGACTTGCCCACGAGGAGGGGGGAGTCGCCGCCCCCCGAAGCGCTTAGGTCCGCCGGCGCCTAGCCGGGTCGGCGCGGCTGCGGCCGCGGCCCGGATGCCGTCGAAGGGTCCCTCCCGACTCCATGCGGACGGGTCGTCCGCCGAGACTGACGCGAGGACAACCCCGGCGTCCGATACCCCGGCCGGGGTCAGACCGCCGAGAGGGCAGCGGCCTACGGTGACGCGGCTCGTTACGGCCGGGGCATACCCCCCGGGGGCCGGCCGCCTTATGAGCCGCCGGCGTCCGGGGCCCGCGAGGGGAGCCGCATGAGCCCGACGGACGCCTCCGCGCTCGCCGAGAAGATCCGGCAGTCGGTGCGGACGGCGGTCGTCGGCCGGGGCGGGCCGGTCGACATGATCCTGACGGGGCTCGTCGCCGACGGCCACCTCCTGATCGAGGACCTCCCCGGGCTCGGCAAGACCTTGATGGCGCGCTCGTTCGCCCTCGCCCTCGGTCTCGCGTTCCAGCGCATCCAGTTCACGGCCGATCTCCTGCCGCACGACATCACCGGCGGGGAGGTCCTCGACGGGAGCAAGGGCGGGTTCACCTTCCGCCCGGGGCCGCTGTTCACGAACGTCCTGCTCGCGGACGAGATCAACCGCGCGCCGCCGAAGGTCCAGTCGGCGCTGCTCGAGGCGATGCAGGAGTACCAGGTGACGAGCGAGCGGACGACCTACGCGCTGCCTCGGCCGTTCCTGGTCCTGGCGACCGAGAACCCGCTCGAGCTGGAGGGGACGTACCCGCTCCCCGAGGCCCAGGTCGACCGGTTCCTGCTCCGGCTGAAGGTCGGCTACCCGGACCCGGGCGAGGAGCGGACGATCCTGGCCCGGCGCCGCGCGCGGACTGACGACCGGGTCGACGCCCCGGCGGTCACCGACCTCGCGACGTTCCGAGGGCTCCAGCTGGCGGTGGAGCGCGTGGAGCTCGATCCGTCGGTCGCCGGCTACATCGTCGACCTCGTTCGGGCCACGCGGGACGACGCCCGAGCCGAGGTCGGGGCCTCGCCGCGGGGCTCGCTCGCCCTCCAGAAGCTCGCGCGCGCCCGGGCCCTCCTCGGCGGGAGGGACTTCGTCGTGCCGGACGACGTGAAGGCGTTCGCCGAGCCCGCGCTCGCGCACCGCATCGTCGTGAAGCCGGAGCCGTGGATCCGCGGGGTCCGGGGGGAGGCGATCGTGCGGACCGCGCTCGAGCGGACGGCGGTGCCGAAGGCGCCCAGCGGGCCCGCCGGCGCAAAGCCCTTTTGACCGCCGCCCCGCTCGGCCGGCCGATGCCGGAGCCGCCGGTCGTGGTCGTCGCGGACCCGATCGATCCGGCCGCGCTCGAGGCGCTGGCGGCGGGGCCGTGCCGCCTGGTCGATGCGAGCGGCGTACCCTCGGAGCTCGACGGCCACCTCGCGGCCGCCTGGGGCCTGATCGTCCGGAGCCGGACGAAGGTCACCGCGGAGCTGATCGCGAAGGCGCCGCGGCTCGGCTTGGTCGCCCGCGCCGGGGTCGGGCTCGACAACGTGGACCTCGAGGCGGCCCGGGCCCGCGGGATCCGGGTCCTCAACGTGCCGCAGGCCGCGACGACGAGCGTCGCCGAGCTGTCGGTCGCGTTGTACCTCCTGCTGGTCCGCCAGCTGCTCCCGTCGATCGGGAGCGTGCGGGCCGGCCGGTGGGACCGGTCGACCCGGGGCCACGAGCTCGCGGGCCGGACCGTCGGCTTCGTCGGCTACGGCCGGATCGCCCGCGAAGTCGCCCGCCGGCTCCGGCCGTTCGGCGCGCGCGCGATCGCCTACGACCCGTACGTCCGGTCGACGGACGACGGCACGGCCCTGCTCCCGCTCGACCGGCTCCTCGCCGAGGCGGACCTCGTCAGCGTTCACGCCGCCCTCACGCCGGAGAACCGGCACCTCCTGGATGCGGCCGCGTTCGCCCGGATGCGGCCGGGCTCCTACCTCGTCAATGTCGCCCGGGGCGCCCTGGTCGACGAGCGGGCGCTGCTGGAGGCGCTGCGGGGAGGCCGCCTCGCCGGCGCCGCGTTGGACGTCTTCGAGGTCGAGCCGCCGACGCGCCGCGAGCTGCTGGACGACCCGCGCGTGATCGCGACGCCGCACCTCGGCGCCTCGACCGAGGAGGCGCAGCGGCGCGCGGGCACCGAGGTCGTCGCCGAAGTGCTGAAAGTGCTCGCCGAGCGGCGCGGGGCCGTCCCCGCCCCGGCCGGAGACGGCCGATGACGTTCGACCCCGAAACGGCCACGTTCCTCATCGCCGGCCCGGTCCGGATCCACCCGCGGGTCCTGCGCGCGATGGCGACCCCGTCGCTCAACCACCGCGGGGAGTTCTTCCACGGGGTGGTCCAGGAGATCCGGGAGCTCCTGCCGGTCGCCTTCGGCGCGAAGGGGCGGCAGGCCGTCCTCTCGGGGAGCGGCACCGCCGGCCTCGAGGCGGTGTACGCAGGGCTCGTCCCCAAGGACGGCACGACCGTCGTCGTCGCCAACGGAAACTTCGGGGACCGGACCGACGCGATCGTCCGCCGCTACGCGAGCCACGTCGTCACGGTGCGCGCGCCGTGGGGGAAGGGGCTCCCGGTCGAGGAGGTCCGCGCGGCGCTCGAGGCGGGAGACGTCCGCGCGGTCTGCGTCGTGCACAACGAGACGAGCGTGGGCCTCGCGAACGACCTCGCGGCGATCGCGCCGCACGTCCGCCACGCCGGTGCCCTGTTCCTCGTGGACGGGATCAGCGCGGTCGCCGGCATCCCGCTGCCGATCGAGGCGTGGGGGGTCGACGCGGTCGTCGCGGGCAGCCAGAAGGGCCTCGCCGCCCCGGCCGGCCTCGCCCTCGTCCACCTCTCCGAGCGCGCCGCGGCGGCCCTCCATCCCGGGACGTACTACCTCGACCTCGCGGCGCACCTTGCCTCGTTGGAGAAGAACGACACCCCTTGGACCCCGGCGGTGCCGCTGTTCCTCGCGCTGCGGGAGGCGCTCGTCCTCCTGCGGGAGGAGGGGCTCGAGGGCCGTCTCGCCCGGACCCGACGTCTCGCCGAGGCGGCCCGCGCGGCGGTCGCAGCCCTCGGGCTCGAGCTGTTCCCCGACCCGCGGTTCGCCTCGGACACCGTCACCGCGGTCCGCAACCCGAGCGGGCTCGGCGACCCGCAGCTCCGCAAGGCGCTCGAGCGGGAGTACAACGTGCTCGTCCAGGGCGGCCAGGGATCGCTGGTGGGGCAGATCTTCCGTCTCGGCCACATGGGGATCGCCGATTGGCCGGACCTCCTGGTCACGTTCGCGGCGCTCGAGCGGATCCTCGGCAAGCACGGCCGGCTCCCACGGCCGGGGGCGGCGATGACCGAGGTCGTCGCCCGGATGCCGTAGCGGACCGCCTACAGGTCGACGATCACGCGGGCCCGCCCGCGGCGCGGGTCGAAGACGAGGTCGTGGTAGGTGATCGCCTTGACCTCGGTCCGCGCGACGTGGCGCGCGGGATCGAACGGCTCCCCGCGCACTCGGGCGACGACCGAGCGGGGCCCCGGGCCCGAGGTCCGGGCGTCGATGCGCCGGCCGAGGAAGGCGTCGGTCTCGACGAGCGCGAGGAGCTCCCCGAGGAAGGCGACGACGAGCTCGGGAGCGTCCCGGCCGGATGCCCGCACCGTCCGCTCCTGCCGGGGCCGCACCCCCGACGGCGCGGCGAACAGTCCGTAGAGCGCGAGCCCGAGCCCTTCCAGCAGCGCCGGCGCGGTCGGGCCGGTCGCCCAGAGCCCCACGTCGGCGGTGGTCGGGAACCGCCCCCATCGCCGGGCCGGCCGGTCGCGCCGCGCGGGTCCCAAGGCGGCGGCGGCAGAACTCGGGCGCCCTTAAGCGACCCACGCGCTCCGGAGGGGGAGGATGCGCGGCTCGCTGGTGATCCCGACCCTCAACGAGGCGCCGACGATCGGGGAGGTCGTCCGGCGGTTCCGAGGGGCGGCCCTGGAGGCGAACCGGACGATCCTCGCCGGCCGCCCGATCGACTGGGAGGTCGTGGTGGTGGACGGGGCGTCCACGGACCGGACCGCCGCGATCGCCGCGGCGGAGGGGGCCCGCGTCGTGGTCGAGCGGCGCCGGGGGTACGGCAGGGCCTACAAGACCGGGTTCCGGGAGGCGCGCGGGGAGCTGCTCGCCACCTCCGACGGCGACGGGACGTACCCGGTGGAAACGATCCCGGCCTTGGCGCGGCGGGTCCTGGACGAGGGGATCGACTTCCTGAGCGGCGATCGGATCTCCCGGGTGACCCGCCGGTCGATGACGACCGAGCACCGGTTCGGCAACGGGCTGCTCAACCTGTTCGTGCGGATCGCCTACCACCGCTACGTCTCCGACCTTCCCGGGCGGACCCTGGTCGACAGCCAGAGCGGCCTCTGGGTGTTCCGTCGCGAGGTCCTCGACCGGGTACACCTCGCCTCCGACGGGATGCCGTTCAGCGAGGAGCTGAAGCTCGAGGCGGTCGTCCGCGGGCTGCGGTTCGTGGAGACGCCGATCGCCTACGGGGAGCGGGCGACCCCGCCGAAGCTCCAGAGCGGCCGGGACGGGATCCGCAACCTATGGTTCCTGCTCACCAAGCGGCTCGCCCTCGCGCGCGAGGCCCATCGGGGACGCCCGATCCCGTTCGCGCAGGGCGAAGGGCCGTCGCTCCCGCCCTGAGCGAGGGGCGCTACTGGGTCTTGCCCGACCGCTCGCGGGACTTGACGCGCAGGCCGTGGTAGCCGCAGCGCCGGCACTGCACCGCGCGCGGCGGGTTGCGCGCCGAGCAGTTCATGCAGATCTTCTTGTTGAGCAGCCGCTCGACGGCCTCGGGGAACGGCATCGGGTCGGCGCCGACGGCCGTTCGCTATAAAACGTCCGCCCCGGGCGGCCTTGCCCGGGACCTGGCGATCGCGCAGGAACGGTTCGTCCGCCGCCGAGCCTCAAGCCTTCCGCGTCGCGGGCTCCGTCCAGGCGAGAGCTGGCCGAGGGCCGTGGCCGAGCCTCCCACGCCGGAGGAAGGCCTCCTGGCTCCGCAGATGCGGCCGCGCTCGGACCAGGGGGAGGAATATCTCGTCGACGATCTCCCCAAGCGCCCTCTCCGGGACCGGGGCATCGGCGACCATCATCTCATGGCGCACGAGGTCCGCGGGAAGTCTCACGATCCGGGGGGAGAGCGTCGCTCGGGGAATCTCTCCGCGTTCCGCCGCCCGGGCGAGAATGGGGAGCATGATCCTGGGCATGACGTCACCCGCAGGATCGTTCTCCAAAAGCCTCGCCTCAGCGAAGGCCTCGGCGATCAACCCGCGGCGAGCCGCGGGGGGAATCTCCGAGAATCTCTTCGTCATGTGTCGCAGCACCGCCAGGGTGTCCTCCCGTAGCGAGCCGGTGTCGGGGAGGCGGTCGACGAGGGAACCCCTCCGCCTCCGCAAGGCGGCGATCACCACCTCCACGCGACTCGACCACCTCCGGTAGATCACGGGTTTGCTCGTGCCGGCCCGGCGTGCGATCCCTTCCATGGTGAGGTCTCGGTAACCCACCTCCAGGAGCTCCGCCCAAGCCGCCTCGAGCAGGGCCTCCTCGAGCGTGGCCCCCCGTCGCCGGGCGGCGGTGCCGGGGGCCGTTCGAGGCCGGGTCGTCGGTGCGCGCGCCACGAGGGCTCACCTCCCGTGGGTTATAGGATACCATGGTATCTTATATGGTTCTCGGCCATGCAGGATACGACCGTATCTCAACCCTCGGAGGACCGAGCCGGACCATGTCGAACATCGTTGTGGTGGAGGACCTTGTCGAGGTGTACGCCGGCGGGACCCGGGCCGTTGACGGGATCTCCTTGCAGGTCCCGGAAGGCGAGTTCTTCGGGTTTCTGGGCCCCAACGGAGCCGGGAAGAGTACGACCATCAAGGTCCTGTCAACCTTGCTCCGCAAGACCTCCGGCTCGGTCACCATCGACGGGCACGACCTGGACCGCGACCCGGAGGGGATCCGCAGGACGATCGGAGTTCAATCTCAGGAAACGGTGGTCGACGGCGACCTCTCGGGTAGGAAGAACCTCCTGTTCCAGGGTCACCTTCAGCGGATGCAAGGCGCGGAGCTGCAGCGCCGGGTCGAGGAGCTGCTCGACCTGATGGAGCTCAAGGAGGTCGCCGACCGGAAGGCCAAGCAGTACTCCGGCGGCATGAAGCGGCGCCTGGCTCTGGCCGCTGCCCTCGTCCACCGGCCGAGACTGGTGTTCCTCGATGAGCCCACGACCGGCCTGGACCCTCAATCCCGGGCCAAGGTGTGGGGTTACCTGTCGAGGCTGAACAAGGAGGACGGGACGACCGTATTCCTAACCACCCAGTACCTGGAGGAGGCCGACAAGCTGTGCCGTCAGCTCTCGATTATCGACCGCGGTAAGATCGTGGCCAACGGGTCCCCCGCCGACCTCAAGGAGCAGGTCGGCGGGGAGACCCTTGCTCTCACCCTCGGCCCAACCTCCGCGGCGGGTCCGTGGGAACCTCTGGAGGGCCTCCTTCGGGCGCTTCCCGGGGTCGACAAGGTCGTCGACGTCGACCGCGGGCTCGTCGTCTACGCTCGGCAAGCGAGCCGGCTGGTCCCCGAGATTGTGACGCTCGTCCGCGGCGCGGGGGTTCACCTTGAGTCGATCAACCTTGCCGCCCCTACCCTGGACGATGTGTTCCTCCAGAAGACCGGCTCGAGGATCCGAGGCGGCGACCTTACCCGCGGAGCGGCCCCCGCCCCGGTCGGCGGGGTCCGTGGGGGGGTGTACTGATGTCCGCCGTCCAGAGCCTGCGCGACGTCTGGTACGTCTTCGGGAGGGCCCAGGCGAAGTTCTGGGGCTCGCCGATACGGATCTTCTTCCAGCTCTTCGGTGCGCTGATGTTCCTCGTCCTCTTCACGCAGCTGTTCTCGAAGCTCGCGGACCTTCCCGGGTTCCCCACCGTAGGCTACCTCGAGATCGCCGTGGGGGGGATCCTGTTCCTGAACACGCTCAACAGCACGATGCAGTCCGCCAACGCCATCGTCGACGAGCTGAACACCGGGTACCTCGCGAACCTCCTCGTCACGCCGGTCCAGAGGGGGGCGATCCTGCTGGGCCGGGTCCTGAGCGACGGGGTCCGATACGCCTGTCAAACGAGCATCGTGCTGGGGATCGCCTGGCTCCTGGGCGCGACCTTCGCCACGGGAGTCCCGGGGGTCCTGCTGATCTACCTTATCGTGGTCGGCTTCGGGGTCGCCTGGTCCGGGCTCACCATGACGGTAGGGCTTGCGACGAAGAGCAACGAGACCGTGTCGGTCGTGGGCACGCTCCTCACCTTTCCCCTCATGTTCACGAGCACGGCGCTCCTGCCCGCGGCCTTCCTGCCGGCATGGATGCAGGCCGTGACCCGGTACAACCCGATCTCCTACATGTCGGACGCCGCGAGGACCCTGATGGTCAGCGGGTTCGACGGGGCGGTCCTCCTCCAGGCCTTTGCGGTCATCGGGATGATCCTCGCCCTCACGTGGAGCTCGACGCTGTGGCTCTTCAGGAGGGTCGTCGGGTGACCGGGGTTGCCGAAGACTCGGCCGCGGGGCGACGGTTCCCGCGCGACACGAGAACCCTCAGTCCGGAACCGGGGCTCGGGCAACGCCTCCGGGCGGCGGAAGAGCCTTTGCGCGCCGGTCCGCTCCCCGTGCTGTGCTCGGGCCCGAGGACGGGGCGCTCGCGATCGGCCTCGCCCGGCACGCTCTCGCGGCCGCGCTCGGCCGGCCGACGCCGGCCGCGGGCGACCTCCCGCCCCGGTTCGCGGAGCGACGCGGGGCGTTCGTCAGCTGGTACCGCGAACCCGGCCACCTCCTCCGGGGGTGCGTCGGGTATCCGCTCCCGGTCCTCCCGATGGCGGAGGCGATCCGCCGTGCGGCGGTGGCGGCCGGCCGGGACGACCCCAGGTTCCCTCCGATCCAGCTCGCCGACCTGGCGGCCCTCGTCGCCGAGGTGTCGGTCCTGACGAACCCCATCCCGCTCCGGCCGGAGCAGCTCCCGTCGGCGGTCGTGGTGGGGCGGGACGGCCTCCTCTTGGACGCCCCGGCGGCGCACGGCCTCCTCCTGCCGCAGGTCGCGGTCGAGCAGCGCTGGTCCGCGGAGCAGTTCCTGGACGGGACGTGCGAGAAGGCGGGGGCGGCCCGGGGGGCGTGGCGGGACCCGACGGTGCGGATCGCCCGTTTCGAGGCCGAGGTGTTCGCGGAGCGGGCCCCCGGCGGGGCGGTCGTGCGGCGGAGCCTCGGCCCCGCTTAGGGCCGGTCCGGAGCGGCCGCCGCGGCCCGGGGGATCACCTGCGCGGCGCACCGGACCCCCTCGAACTCCCAGGCCCGCACCGTCGGCCCCTCCGGGAGCGGCTCCTCGGTGAGCTCCAGCGGCTCGGCGACGACCTGGCGGGCGAGCGCCTCCCGGCGGGCGCCAAGGGCCTTCAGGAGCGGTCCGGTCGCGGAGACGACGACCCGCACCGGCTCGTTGTAGCGCAGGCCGAGCTCCTTCCGTCGCTGCTGCAGGCGACGACCGAGCTCCCGGGACCACCCCTCCTCGAGGAGCTCCGGGGTCGGGGTGCGCGGCAGCGCCGCGACCGGCCTCCCGTCGCGCCGCTCGACGACCCACGCCGCGTCGTCGGGGGCCTCCGCGCCGGGCCCGGCGCGGACGATCGCCCGCACGTTGAGCTCGTCGGCGAGCAGGCGGTCGGCCTCCGCGCCGAGCGCGGACGGCGCCGCCGCCTCGCCGAAGAGGCGCAGCTCGGCGAGCGGGATGCGGGATTTCACCCCGGCCCGCTGGCGGAGCGCTCGCCCGAGCTCGACCCAGCCCCGGAGCCGCTCCATCGCCTGCTCCAGCTCGGGATCGCGGTCGGCCAGGGCCGACGGCCACCCGGCGAGGTGGACCGACGCGTCGGCGTCGCGGAACCGCCGCTCGCCGACCTCCTGATAGGTCCACTCGGCGACGAACGGCAGCAGCGGCGCGATCGCGCGGGCGAACCCCGTCAACGTGTAGGAAAGGCTGGCGTGGGCCTCCGCGCGGGCCTCGGGCCCGGACTCGCCCCAGAACCGCGGGCGCGAGCGACGGAGGTACCACGTCGACAGGTCGTCGACGAACCCCCGGACCGCCGCCGCAGCCTCCCGCGGGTCGAACCCCTCGAGCGACCGCTCGATCGCCGCTCGGGTCCCTTCCAGCCGGGAGAGGAGCCAGCGGTCGAGGACCCCCGAGGGGGTCGGCCGCTCCGCGACCGGCGGAAGCCGGTCCTCCCGGGCGTTCGCGAGGTGGAAGGCGACGACGTGCCCGAGGGTGCCGACGGTCCGGTGGGCGGCCTTCGCCGCCTCCCCCGGCGTGATCCGCATCCCCTCGGTGAAGTCGAGGGAGAGGAACGCCCACCGGGCCGGATCCGCCCCGACCTCCTCCAGGAACCGGGACGGGTCCGGAGCCGCCCCGCGGGACTTCGACATCTTGCGCCCGCCCTCGTCCAGGACGTGGCCGCTGGTGAGGCAGGTCCGGTACGCCGGCCGGTCGAACAGCGTCGCCGCGAGGACGAGCAGGGTGTAGTACCATCCGCGGGTCTGGTCGATCCCCTCGGCAATGTAGTCGAGCGGCGCGGACGGGTCGAACGGGCCGGGCTCGAACGGATAGTGGAACTGGGCGAACGGCGCCGCGCCGCTGTCGTACCACGCGTCCAGAGTGTACGGCTCGCGCCGGCCCGGCGCGCCGCAGACACGGCAGCGGACCTGCAGGCGATCGACTGTGACCCGGTGGGGATCGAACTCCGGCCCGACGGTCGTGCCGGTGAGCTCCGCGAGCTCGGCGAAGCTCCCGACGCACGTCGCGTGGCCCGCCGGGCACAGCCAGATCGGCAGCGGCGTGCCCCAGTAGCGGCTCCGGGAGAGGGCCCAGTCCTTCGCCTCGGTGAGGAAGTTGCCGAACCGGCCGTCGCGCAGGTGGGCCGGGATCCAGGTGACCGAACGGTTGTGCCGCACGAGGCGGTCGGTGACGCGCGAGGTCCGGACGAACCAGGAGTCCATCGCGCGGTACAGCAGCGCCGAGTCGCACCTCCAGCAGAACGGGTAGGTGTGGCGGACCGTGCCCGAGCGGTAGAGCCGCCCGCGCCGGGCGAGGTCCTCCTCCAGGATCGGGTCGGCCGCCTTGAACGGTCGACCCGCGACCAGGGGTACCTGCTCGGTGAAGCGGCCGCGGCTGTCGAGCGGATCGAAGACGCCCACCCCCTCCCGGGCGCCGACGCGGTAGTCGTCCGGGCCGAAGCTCGGCGCGACGTGGACGATCCCGGTCCCCTCGTCGACGGTCACGAAGTCGTCGGCGACGACCCGACGGCGGCCGGGGGTCGGGCCGGGGAGATCGAACGGCGGGAGGTAGGCGCGGCCCACGAGCTCCCGCCCGAGCTCCCGCGCCACGACCGGGGCGTCCTCCGGGACGAACCGGGCGCGGGCCGCCTCGGCGACCACCACCTCGCGCCCGTCCGCAAGGCGGACGGTCACGTACGGCAGCTCGGACCGGACCGCGACGAGCAGGTTCGCCGGCAGCGTCCACGGGGTCGTCGTCCACACCAGGAGCGATCGCGTCGGGCGGCGATCCTCCTCGAGCGGGAAGACCACCGTGACCGACGGGTCCGTCGCCTCCCGGTAGCCCTGGGCGACCTCGTGCGAGCTGAGCGTCGTCTCGCACCGGGGACAGTACGGCAGGACGTAGTGGCCCTTGTCGAGCAGCCCCCGGTCGAACAGCTGGCGGAGCGACCACCAGACGCTCTCGACGTACGCGGCGTCCATGGTGCGGTACGGGTGCCCGTAGTCGAGCCAGTAGCCGAGCCGCAGGCTCATCGCTTCCCACAGCGCCGCGACCCGGAGCGCATCCGATCGGCACTCGGCGCAGAACCGCTCGACCCCGTAGCCCTCGATGTCGTGGCGGGATCGGAGGCCGTGGCGCTTCTCGATCTCGATCTCGACGCCCAGACCGTGGCAGTCCCAGCCGGCCTGGAGGCTGACCACCCGGTAGCCGCGCTGGCGTCGGTAGCGCAGTTGGACGTCCTTGAGGATCCGGGTGATGACGTGCCCGAGGTGCGGCGGCCCGTTCGCCGTCGGGGGGCCCTCCGTGAAGCGGAACGTAGGGCCCTCGGCGGGGGCGATCAGGGCGCGGGCCGGCACGCCGGTCCGTTGCCAGTAGTCGAGGACCGTCGCCTCGACCGCGAGCGGGCGGAAGGCGGCCGCCTCGCTCTCCTCCTCCACCATCGGCGGCGGCGACGCGGCGGGGAGGATAAAGGCCCGACGGCCGCCTAGCGACGGAGCCCGGGGGGCGGCGGGGTCCACGACTCCGGCCCCAGGCGGCTGCTCGGGTGCGCGCGCACGATCGCGCCCTCGTGCTCCACGACGTGGGCGTACCGGCCGAGGACGATCGTCGGGGCCCGGACGAAGCCGACGCGTGCCGCTCGAACGTAGACGGTCGCCGCCTCGATCCGCTCCACGGTGACCGTGGAGCGCCGACCGAGCGCCTCCGTGACGAGGGTCGGCGCCGGGCCCCGGAGCCGAACGTCCCGCGCCTCCAGCCGGCCGAGGTGGGCGTCGCCGCCGAACGTCGCCGTCAGCGCGCCGGTCGCGGTGAGCTGCCGGACGGCCGCGGTCCCCTCGAGCGTGATCGCCCCGGCGCGCACCTCCGGCCCGCGCAGGGAGCCCCGGGACCGCAGCTCCCCTTCGACCTCGAGCGGCCCGACCGCCTCGCAGCTCCCTTCCAGGTCCGCCGTCCCGGCGCGGATCGCGGCGCCGGCCCGGAGCGTCCCCCGGGTGCGGAGGCTCCCCCGCACGACGATCGGTCCGCGAACGTCCAGGCGGCCGAAGGCGCGGAGGCGGCCGGCGATCAGCTGGCCCCCGACCACCAGCGTCCCGTCGAACCCGCCGTCGGCCACGTCCACGTCCCCTACGACCTTCGCGATGCCGTGGAGCCTCCAACGGCCGCAGCGCAGCTCGCCGTGTCGGACCGTCCCTCGCTCCCGCAGCGGAGGGGCCCGGCGTACCGGCGGCGTGGGGATCGAGGGAGCCGACGCGGCCGCCGCCACGGGACTAGCTCCGGGCCGGGAGGCCGAGCCGCCGGTGGGTCGCCATCGAGCACGTGTCCTCGACGACCGCGATCCCGTGGGCCCGCGCCTTCGCCGCCGCCTCCGCGTGGGCGACCCCGAGCTGCATCCAGATCGCCGGGATGCGCCGGGCGATCGCCTCGTCGACGACGGCCGGGACCGCGTCGCCGCGGCGGAAGATGACGGCGAGGTCGACCGGCACCCCGGGGGGGATCGCCGACAGCGAGGGGTACGCCCGCTCCCCGAGGACCTCGGGGACGGCCGGGTTGACCGGGACGATCCGGTATCCCTGGGCCCGGAGGTACCGGGCGACCTCGTGGGAGTCCCGCTCCGGCTTCTCGGAGAGGCCGACGACGGCGATCGTGCTCGCCCGGGTCAGGATCGCACGGAGCTCGTCATCGCCCGAGGCCATCGGCGGCGGGTACGGCGCCCGTTCATGACCCTGACGCCCCCGCCACGGCCGCGCCGGCCCGGGGCGGCGGCCGTGGCCGTCAGGAAGGCTCCCAGACGTAGTAGACCAGCCCCACGATCCCGGCGACCCCCAGGAGCAGGTAGCGGGCGCCGTTGCCCGCGAGGGGCGAGACCAGGGTCAGGTAGGCGGTGGCGTCGTACGCGCCGTGCAGCAGCGCGACGACGACCAGGTTGCCGCCCGAGGCGCGGTACGTCGCGGCGAAGCCGAAGCCGAGCAGGAACAGGGTAGGGAAGATGAGCGGCGCCGCCGCGCCGTACGTCGTGCCGTAGTAGAGGTGGACGCCGGCGAACAGGACGCTCGAGAGGACGGCCGGGACCACCCACGAGCGGGTCCGCCCGACCCAGAACCCGAAGACCCAGCCCCGGAAGATCGTCTCCTCGCAGGCCCCGACGCCGAACGACAGCGCCACGTAGAGCCAGGGGTCCCCGATCGCTTGCTCGAGAGCGGGGTTCGGGCGGGAGAGCAGCTTGAGGGCGGCCGGATCGACGATCGCGTACACGATCCCGAGGACCAGCGTGATCGCGAGCCCGAGCCAGGCCATCGCCCCGAACCAGCTGAGCCCGAGCACCGTCGCGGGCCGGAGGTTCGCCGCCCACCGGCGCAGCGGCCCCGATCCGACGAGGAACGCCAGCGCGACGATCGGGATCCCGTAGACGATGGCGAGATCGCCGGCCAGGGAGCCGTAGACACCCCGCGACGCCGGCCAGCTCTCCGGCACGAAGTACTGGCTGACGATGGCGAGGACCAGGACCCCGAGCCCGATCCCGTACCGGAGGATCGCCTCTCGTCCCACCCCGCCGATCCCGGGCCCGCCCCGTGCCGCCACCGCGCCGGACAGGGAGCGTGGGCTCATATCGAACGGCGCCGCGAGGGCGTTCGTGACGGTCGTCGTCCTTGCGAAGGCAGTGCCCTCCTCCGAGGAGCTGCGGTACGACCCGGACCGCCGGACCGTCCTGCGCGACCCGACGGAGCTCCTCCTCAACCCGTTCGACCAGCGGGCGCTTCGCGTGGCGCTCGAGCTGCGGCGGCCCGCCGAGGAGGTCGTGGTCGTCTCCCTCGGGCCGCCGGGGGCGCGGCGCCCGCTCCGCGAGGCGCTGGCGCTCGGCGCCCGCCGCGCCCTCCACCTCTGCGACCCCGCCTTCGCCGGCTCGGACCTGCTCGCCACGTCGCGCATCCTCGCCGCGGCCGTGCGCCCGCTCGGGCCGAGCCTCCTCCTCGCGGGCGCCCGGAGCACGGACAGCGACACCGGCCTTCTCCCGGCCGAGGTCGCCGGTCAGCTCGGCCTCCCCTTGGCCGCCTCGGCGCGCGCGATCGTGCCGGAAGGGGCCGACCGCCTCGCCGTCACCGTCGACGCCGGGCGAGGGAAGGCGGAGGTGGTCGTCCGGCGCCCGGCGCTCGTCTCGGTAGGAGAGAAGATCGCCAAGCCGCTCCACGCGACCGCCGAGCAGTACGCCCAGGTCGACGAGCGGCTTCTCGAGACCGTCGACGCGCGGGCGCTCGGCCTTCCGGTCGCCGAGGTCGGGAGCGCCGGCTCGCCGACGATCGTTCAGGCGGTCCGCCCCGCGGCGTTCCCGCGCGCGGGGCGGGTCCTCGCGGACGGTCCGGTCGATCGGCGGGTCGCCGAGGCGATGGTGCTCCTGGCGCCACGCCTGCGCTTCCCCCCGGGCCCGCCGCCCCCGCTGCCGTGGCCGCCGGCGCCGGACCCGCGCCGGGAGATCGTGGTGCTCGCCTCCGGGGCGGGCGGGACCGTCGAGCCCGGCGCGGGCTCGCTCCTCGCCCATCTCCGGCACGAGGTACCGGCCCACTTCGTCACCGCGGCGGTCTACGGGTCGCCCCCCGATCGGAGCGCCGCCGACCTCCTCGAGAGCGCGGGAGCCCTTGCCGGCTACCGTCTCGGTCACCCCGGCGAGCCGTTCGACGCGCGCGATGCCGCCGAGGGGCTCGGCGCGCTCGTAGAGGCCCGCCCCAAGGCCGCGGCGGTCGTCTTGCCGGCGACGCCGTTCGGGCGGGAGGTCGCCGGCCGCCTGGCGGCCGCGCGCAGCCTGGGAGCGGTCGGCGACGCCACCGGCGTTCGCGCCGGCCCGGGCGAGGAGCTCCTGTGGGACAAACCGTCGTTCGGCGGCGGCACGTACGCCACGATCCGTTCGCGCTCCCGTCCGACGATCGCCACCGTCCCGATCGGCCTGGCGCGAGAACCGACCGCCACCCTGCCCCGTGGGGAGATCGGGTGGACCGACGTGTCGGTCCCTCGACCCTCGGCGGCGGTCCGGACGCTCGGGGAGACGCACGAGGCCCCCGATCCGAGCGAGGTGGACCGCGCCGACGTCATGGTCGCCGTCGGCCTAGGGGTCGGCGGTCCCGAGGCGATCGCCGCGCTCGCGCCGACGCTCCTTCGCTGGGGAGCCGCGGTCGTCGGGACCCGCAAGGTCGTCGACGCCGGGTGGCTGCCGTACTCCCGCCAGATCGGGCTCACGGGGCGCGCGGCGGCCCCGCGGCTTGCCGTCCTGCTCGGCGTGCGCGGCGCCGCGAACCACATGGTCGGCTGGCAGCGGGCCGGGGCGGTCCTCGCGGTGAACCGCGACCCCGCGGCCCCGGCCCTTCGGGCGGCCGACGTCGGCCTGGTGGCGACGGTCGAGGAGGCGGTCCCGG
>JASHRJ010000015.1 GCA_030037395.1 Thermoplasmata archaeon | reverse complement strand
CTCGGGGTCCCGGGCGCCGGGACCGGTGCGTACTACCTCCTCGCCGTCGGCATGCACGCCGGGTTCAATGCGCTCGCCTCGGCGAGCGTCCTCCTCGCGCTCGTCGGGGTCAGCGGGGTCGCGGCGGACGCCGGCGCGGTCCTCTCCTTGTTCGGCGCGATCGCCTTCGCGTTCGCGGCGATCGAGCACGTCCGCTCGGTGATCCAGGCGGCCGACTACCCGGCGCTCCTCCCGCGCGCGCCCCCGACGGCGCCGGCGCGGCCGCCGGGCCGCTAGCCTCCCTACGACGGGCCGGCCTCGCGGCCGCCGCCGGGCCCCCGCCGCCAGTCCGACTCGCCGATCCCCCGGTAGACCGAGCCCGCGTCCTCCGTGGGGGCCGGCTCGTGGGCCTGCCCGACGTCCCGGATGCGGGCCTTCTTCAGGAGCCAGTAGTGGATCCGCCACGTCTTCCCCCGGGAGACGGTCGCGTCCTCCTCCTCGCTGGTCAGCAGCCCCTCCTCCTCCAGCGCGTAGAACCGGTCGCGGTCCTCGCTGGAGAGCTTGTTGTCGAGGACCGAGTCGTCGGCGCCGAAGTAGCCGAGGATCATCCGCGCGGTCGGCTGCGCCTCCCCCGGGGCCATCTTCCCGCGGGCGACCAGCGTGCGTTCCAGCGCGCGGGTCAGCTCCGCCTCGGTGATCGACGGCATCGGCGAGCCCGCCCCGCCGAGGGAACGGCCGCGCAAAACGTTCGCGGCGCGCCCGGCCCCCGACGCCCGTTAAGAAGGGTGCCGGGTCGCCCCCCGGCGTGGCGGACGCGGCGACGTTCGAGCTGGGCACCGAGCACCTGGACGTCGCCCGCCGGGCCGTCGGGCGAGGGCTATGCGCGGAGTGCTTCGGCCGGCTCCTCGGCCGTTGGGGCCACGGCCTCGCGAACCCCGAGCGCGCCGCGCGGCTGTCCGCCGCCCTCGGCGCGGACGCCCCCCCCGGGACCCCCGGGTGCCCGGTCTGCGGGGGGCTGTTCGCGCGGCTCGACCTCTGGGCAGAGCGGGCTACCCGGGCGGCGGACGGTTACGAATGGCACCGGTTCACCTGCGGCTCCCGCTGGGAGCCGGAGCGGCTCGCCGTGGAGGAGGCGCTGTGGACCGAGGTGGCAAGCCCCTGGGGCGAGAGCGCGCGCGCGGCGTTCAACCGGGAGCTCGGCAAGAGGATCGCGGCCCGGACCGGCGCGGAGGGGGGCCCCGACCGGGCCGACGTCGTCTTCCTCGCGGATCTCGCGGTCGGGCGGGTCGAGCTGACCGTCTCGCCGATGTACCTCCAGGGGCGGTACCGCAAGCTCGACCGCACGATCCCCCAGACCCGGTGGCCGTGCCGCCGCTGCTCGGGCCGGGGGTGCGTCCACTGCGGGGGTTCCGGCCGGACCTACCCGACGAGCGTCGAGGAGCTGGCGGCGGCGCCGTTCGTCCGCGCGGCGTCGGCCGAGGGGACCCGGTTCCACGGGATGGGCCGCGAGGACATCGACGCGCGCATGCTCGGCCGGGGGCGGCCGTTCGTCCTCGAGCTCCTCCGGCCCCGGGTGCGGGCGCTCGACCTGGCCGCGCTCGCGCAGGAGGTCGCCCCCGGCTCGGGCGGGCGGGTGGAGCTGCTCGACGTCCGGCCCGCGGACGGGGCGGACGTCCTCCGGGTCAAGGAGGCGGCGCCGGACAAGAGCTACCGCGTCGGGGTCCGGGGCGCCGTCGCGCTCGGAAAGGTTAAGGACGCCCTGGAGCGTGCCGTAGGCCAGCCGATCGCCCAGCGCACGCCGGCGCGGGTCGCGCACCGGCGGTCCGACCGCGTACGGACGCGTCGGATCGTCGCCGCGCGCCTCGTGGACGGCGACGAGGGGCGGTTCACGCTGGACCTGAGGACGACGGCGGGAACGTACGTCAAGGAGTGGATCGACGGGGATGAGGGGCGCACGCAACCCAGCCTCGCGTCGCTCGTCGGCGGGCCGCTCGAGGTCGAGTTCCTCGATGTCCTGGAGGTCCACGACGGGGAGGGATCGTAGATGGTGAAGAGCTCGAAGGGGTTCCGCTCCCGGTCCCGCGGCACGTTCACCAAGGAGGTCCGCGAGCGCGGGCTCCCGCCGGTCAGCCGGTTCCTCCGCGAGTTCGCGGTCGGACAGAAGGTGATCGTCCGGCTCGAGCCGTCGACCGCGCACGGCCAGCCGCACCCTCGCTACCAGGGCCGGACCTGCACCGTCGTCGGGCGCGTCGGCAAGGCCTACCGCCTCGAGTTCCGGGACGGCGGCAAGCGCAAGCAGCTCCTCAGCCTCCCGATCCACCTCGCCCCGGCGGGAGGGCCCACCGATGGCTGAGCCGGTACCGCTCGCCCGGGTGAAGCAGCTCCTCTCGGAGGAGGCGGGCCGCCGCACCCTGCCGCGCGAGGCGGCGCTCGCCCTCCAGCACGCCGAGGGGTTCGCCCGCCTGGAGGCCGCCGACGCCGACAAGCTGGTCGCCGAGCTGAAGCAGCTGCCGTTCGTCGACACCAGCCTGGCGACGAAGATCGCCGACACCCTCCCCCAGTTCCCGGAGGAGATCCGCCTCTTGTTCTCCAAGGAGCGGGTCGTCCTGGACGAGGCCCAGGTCGCCCGGCTCCTCGAGCTGACGGCGCAGCACCGATGAATCGGGAGGGCCCGTGGAAGAGTACGCGCACGTCCTGGACGTCCTGCCGCACGGCCGGCAGACCGACCGGGGGTTCCACCGGGAGCCGCTCGCCCTCGCGATCGGCGACGACGAACTGAAGCTGTTCGAGCTCGTGCCACGGGCCGGCGCGACGCTCGCCCCCGGCCAGCGGATCCCGCTCCTGCCGCAGGAGGGGCAGCCGCCGCCGATCGACCATGTCCGGCGCCGGCTCGCCTACGACGAGCTGACGGTCGCCGCGCGCACGGAGCTCGCGGGGGCGCTCGAGGCGATCGTCCGGGAGAACAGCGCCCGCTACCTCCGCTTCTTCAACGAGGCGCCGGCGGTCTCGCGCCGGTTCCACCTGCTCGAGCTGCTCCCGGGGATCGGCAAGAAGACGATGCAGCAGATCGTCGACGAGCGCCGCCGGGCTCCGTTCCGCTCGTTCGCCGAGATCGAGGAGCGCCTCGGCCTGAAGAGCCCCGAGCGGCTGGTCGTCGCCCGGATCGAGCAGGAGCTCAGCGGTGTCGAGGACAAGTACCGCCTCTTCGTCGCCCGGTGACCGCCGGGGAGCCGCCCCCGGCGTGCCCGAGCGGCCGGAGGAGGTCCGCGCCACGCTCCGTCGGCTCGGGGTCGTGCCGTCGCGCGGGCTCGGGCAGTCGTTCCTGGTCGACCGGTTCGTCGCCGACGCCCTGGCCGCCCTCGCCGAGCCGGGCGCCGGCCGGCCGGTCTACGAGATCGGCGGCGGGCTCGGCCTCGTGACCCAAGCGCTCGTCGGCCGCGGCGTGCGGGAGCTGACGGTCGTCGAGCGCGATCGGCGGCTCGCGCGCCACCTCGCGGCGACGTTCGGCCCGGCGGTGCGGGTGCTCGTCGCCGACGCCCGCGACGTCGCGTTCCCGTCGGACGCCACCGTGGTCGGGAGCCTCCCGTTCTCGAGCGGGACCGCGATCGTGCTGCGCCTCCTGGCCCGGCGCGTCGTCCGCCTCGCGGCGCTCCTCCAGAAGGAGGTCGCCGAGCGGTTCGCCGCCGAGCCCGGGGGCCGGGCGTACGGCCGGCCGACGATCGTCGCCCGCTACTACGGCGTCCCCGAACTGCTCCGCGAGGTCCCTGCGTCCGCCTTCTACCCGGAGCCCAGGGTCTCCGCCCGGCTGTGGTCCCACACCGCGCGCGCCGGTCCGCTGCCGCTCGCGACCCCGGACCGCCTCGAGGAGGTCGTCCGCCGGCTGTTCGCGCAGCGGCGCAAGCAGCTGGGCAACCTGCTGCCCCGGCTCCGCGTCGGCGACCGCACCGCCGCGGAGCTCGCCGACGCGGCCTCGTGGCCGGACGATTGGGCCCGCCGGCGACCGGAGGAGCTCCCCCCGGAGGCGTACGTTCGCCTCGCCGGGGTGCTCGAGGCGGACCCCCGGCGGCCGTCGGCGCGACCGTAACGACCGGGCCGCGCGCCCCGCCGGGCCTTCCCGGGGGCCGGGGCGCCCGCTCCGGGCGGCGGTGCCGGTCGCTCGAAGGATATTATACGCGCTGCCTGCTTGCGGACCGCGGGCGTTCTCGGGGGAGTAAAACGACGCACGGCGTTCTGGAGGGGTCGCGCTAGGGGAGATGGCGTCGAATCCTATCGCCCCCGGTGCCCCGACCGATCCGCAGGGCCGCAAGCCGCGCACGCCGGCGGCGCTCGACGCGCGGTTCCGCCGGTTCGGCGACCGGGCGGGCCAGTTCGTGCGCTCGCTCGAGACCCTGCGCGCGTTCGACGGGAACTTCGACAGCCTGCAGGCCGAGCCGAACCTGCGGATCGTCCGGACGGCGTTCGGCAAATGGTCGGTGGAGATCCTCGACCTCCTGCATCCCCGGCGCCGCGCCAGCTTCGGCGAGCTGCGACGCCTGCTCAACGGGATCTCCCCCCGCGTCCTGTCGGCGAAGCTGAAGCTGCTCGAGGAGCACGGGTTGGTGGAGCGCACGATCATCCCGTCCCGCCCCCCGCGGCCGGAGTACGCGCTGACCGAGCGGGGCCAGGCGGTCACCACCGTCGGGGCGCCCGTGCTCCGGTACCTCCGGACCCAGGCCGAGACGCTCGGCCGCCCGAGGGGCGGCCCCCGGCGCCGCCCTCCCCCCGGCCCCGCGTAGGCGCAGGGCCCGCCGCACCGTCGTCGGCGGTCGCCCCTGCCGTAGGCTTATATAGAAGGGCTTTTTGCTCGTTAACGGTGGCACCATGCTTCAGGGAACCCCGATCCTCGTGCTAAAGGAAGGCACCGAGCGCGAGCGCGGCAAGGGCGCGACGTCGAACAACATCGCGGCGGCCCGGGCGGTCGCCGACGCGGTCCGGACCACCCTCGGTCCGCGCGGGATGGACAAGATGCTCGTCGACTCGATGGG
>JASHRJ010000109.1 GCA_030037395.1 Thermoplasmata archaeon | reverse complement strand
CGCGGTCGCTCGACTTCGTCTACACCTCGAAGTACGCGGTGATCCTCCTCCCCCTGCAGATCACGGTGACCGGCGCGTTCCTCACGACCGCGTTCGGGCCGGGCGGGCGGAGGTGCTGCGACGGGCTGCCGCGGCGGCGGAAGGGGTCGACCTTCGGCTGGAGCAGGTCCGGGCCGCCGAGCGCGCCGCAGAGCGCGCGCTGTCGGAGGCCCGCGAAGCGCTGGTGAGGGCCGACACCCGGCGGGATGCTCTCGTCCTTCGGGCGCGGACCGCGGAGCGGGGCCGCGCCGAGCGGGCGGCGCGCCTCGCCGAGGCGACGGAGCTGGAAGCGAAGTCGGACTGGATCGGCGAACCGTTCCGGATCGCGGTGCTCCGGATGGAGAAGGAGCTGCTCGCGCACGCCCAGGGGGCGTTCGACCGGGCGTTCTCGCGGTACTTCGCGGCGCTCCTGGACGATCCGGGGCTCTCGGCCCGGACCGACGCGAGCTTCACGCCGGAGGTGACGATCGCGGGGGAGGCGACCCCGGCCGAGGCGCTCAGCGGCGGGGAGCGGACCGGCCTCGCGCTGGCGTTCCGGCTGGCGCTCGCCTCGGTGGTCCGGTCGCTCGGGGAGGTCCGTCTCGAGACCCTCCTCTTGGACGAGCCGACGGACGGGTTCTCCGCTGAGCAGGTCGTGCGGATGGGCGAGCTGCTCGAGGAGCTCGCCCTGCCGCAGGTGGTCGTCGTCTCGCACGAGAGCCAGCTGACGTCGATCGCCGACCGGACCGTGAAGGTCGTCAAGCTCGACGGCCGGTCGAGGCTCGAGGCGGAGGCGGCGCCGGCGCCGGCTCCCGCACCGGCGGCGCTCGCCGACCGGGGCCCTCCGTCCCGCGCTCCTCGCGCTAACTGAGACACCCGGCGAACGTCGCCTCGTCCCACGGCCGGCGGGCGGCGAGCTCGAGCGTCTCCGCGAGGTGCTCGGGACGCTTGAGACCGACCAGGGGACCGATCGTGCCGGGCGCCGAGCGGGCGAACTGCACGGCGGTCTGCGCCGCGGAGAGGCCGGCCCGCCGCGGCCCCGCGCGCGCGAGCCGGCCTTGCGCGAGCGGGACGCTCGTGAACGTGCCGAGCCCGAGCCGGTGCGCGACGAGCAGCGCTCCGTGGCGCTCCGCCCGCAGCGGTTGCGTGGCGGCGCTCCAGCCCTCCGGCATCGCGAGGTTGAACGGCAGCTGCAGGAAGCGCAGGCCCGCGTCGGCGCCGCCGACCTTCCGGGCGAGCCGCACCGCCGCCTCGATCGAAAAGTGCGACGGGTGGCCGGGCGGGACCCTCAGGCAGTCCCAGGTCGCGAGACCGTAGGTCGCGATCGTTCCCTCCGCGCGAAACCCCTCGCACGCGGCGAACGCCGCCTCGAGGCGCTCCAGGAAGCGCTCCCGCCCGACCGCGGGGAGCTGCGCGTCCGGCGCGTTGTGCAGGTAGAGCAGGTCCACGGTCTCGACCCCGAGGTTCGCCAGGCTCCGGCCGAGCTCGTGACGGAGGAACGACGGGCTCATCGCGTGGCAGCCGTCGGCGAGGTCGGCCTCGGCGAGCACCCCGGGCCCGAGCAGCTCGCGCTCGATCCATCCCGCGCGGAGAGGACCGGCCTCCCCGTCCGGCGTGAGGTAGCCGACCTTGGTGGCCACGAACACCTCCTCCCGAGCGACCGTGCCGCGGGCGACCGCCCGCGCGAGGGCGCGCCCTACGCTCCGCTCGGCGCGCTGATGGCGGTAGTTGATCGCCGTGTCGAATACGTTCACGCGCCCGGAGGCGAGGCAGACGGTCGCCGCCTGCTCCACCGCGAGGTCGGTCGGGCCGTCCGGCATCCCGAGGTACGTGCCGAGCCCGAGCGACGACAGCGCCAGCCGTCCGGGGGTCTCCCGGAAGTGCTCGAACGGCAGCGCGCGCTCCCGCACCGCGCGGTCCCGGAACCGGGCGGTTCCCTCGGGGGTGGCGCGCCCCGGCAGCGCCATCGGAAGGGAGAGGTCCCCCGCCTCAAAACGTCCGCGCGGGGGAGGCCTCGCGGGCGAACGCCACCGTGATGAGGCCGGCGCGGCTCGCTCGCCCCCGGAAGCGGATGCCGCGCCGCAAGTACGGCCGGATGCAGAAGCCGATCCCGCCGGTCCCCCCGGAGAAGTGCCGGCTGTGCCGTCTCCAGCGACCGTGCCCCCTTCACCCGAAGGGAGGGCGGGACTAGCGAGGCGACGACGGGCGCCGCCGGGTCGTGCCGCCGGCCAGCAGCGGCGTCGCCACCCGGTGGTGGAACCGGTCGGCGGCCCGCCCGAGGCGGTCGACGACCTTCGGCGAGAGCCGGTCGCGCGCGCGGCCGAGCGCCGCCTCCAGCCCGAAGCGGGTCTGCTCCCACCGGTAGAGGCGCTCCGGGTACGCCGCCTCGTACAGCAGGCTGCGGCCCCCCTCGCCTCGGCCGCGCCGGGCCGCGCCGGTAAGCCGGGCCTTCACCTTCTCGTGGAAGCGGGTCCCGGGGACCGGTACCGCGATCGACACCGAGTACTCCTCCGGGCTGAACCGGCGGAACAGCTGGAACGTCGCCTCGAGGTCGTCGAGCGTCTCGCCCGGATACCCCAGCATGAGGAACCAGAACTGTCGCACCCCGGCCCGGCGGAGCGCCTCCGCGGTGCGCTCGATCTGGTGGAGCTTCGTGCCCCGGTTCATCAGGTCGAGCATCTTCTGGCTCCCGGACTCGACCCCGACGTAGACGCGGGCGAGGCCGGCGCGGCGCATCGTCTCGAGCAGGTCGGGCTTGAGCAGGTCGACCCGGGCGAGGCACTCGAACCGGAGGTCGAGGCGCTCGGAGATCATCCCGCGGAGGAGCGTTTCGAGCCACGGCCGCGAGATGCCGAAGACGTCGTCGCAGAACCGGACGTAGTCGACGCGGTACCGGTCCTTGAGCTCCCGGAGCTCCCGGAGGACCCGCGCGGGGCTCTGCTGGCGGAACGTCCGCCCGAACGTCGGCTTCGAGCACCACGAGCAGTCGAACGGGCAGCCGCGCGAGGTGAGGACGGCGGCGCGACGCTCGCCGGTCGAGCGTTCCCAGGAGGCGAGGTAGCGCTCCATGTCGACCAGCTCCCAGGCGGGCAGCGGCAGCTCGTCCAGGTCGCGCAGGAACGGACGGGCGGCGCCTCGGGCGAGCCCGGTGGGACCGCGATGGATCGTTCCCGGGATCCCGAGGAGGTGCGCCCCGTCCCGGGCCCGGCGTGCGATCTCCGCGAGGGTGGGCTCCCCCTCGCCCGGTACCACGAGGTCGAAACCGCCGGCGAGGTAGGTCTCGGGGCGGGTCGCCGCGTCCGGTCCGCCGGCGACCGCCGCGGTCCCCGCACCGCGGGCGAGCCGGGCGATCTCGAGCGATCGCTCGGCGGTGAGCGTCTTCGTGTGCACCCCGAGCACGTCGGGTCGGAACGAGGCGAGCGCCGCCCCGACCGCGCGGGTGTCCCGCGCGAACGTCAGGTCGACCAGGCGGACGTCGATCCCCTGGTCCCGGAGGTAGGCGCCGAGGGTGAGGAGGCCCAGCGAGGGGTACAGCTCGACGAACTTCCGCTCCATCGGGTCCTCGCGGGCCACATACGGGTCGACCAGGAGGACCCGCGGCCGTCGGGGGGATTCAACCACGGCGGTCCCCGCGGAAGCGGACCGGGCGGCCGCCGGAGATCGCGCCGACCGGGCAGTACGGTACGCACCAGCCGCAGTCGGTGCAGTTGTCGTGGACCGCGAGGCGTTCCGGGGTGAGCTCGAGGGCGTTCGGGGGGCAGACCCCGGTGCAGAGGCCGCAGAGCACGCAGGTCTCGGCGTCGATGACGATCACCGTCGTCCCCCCGAAGGCGACCGCCGGTGCCGGCCGGAACGACCCGGGCCGCGCGCCATCAGCCGGTCGTCGCGGTCGGGGCCGTGCGGAGCGCCTTCCCGAGGGCCGCGAACCCGGTGAGGGCGCACTTCAGGCGGGCGGGGGACAGGGGGATGCCGAGGCGTTTCAGCACGTCCTCCTGCGTGATCCGTGCCGCCTCCTCCACCGTCAGCGGCGCGAGCGTCTCCGTCAGCATGGAGGTGCTCGCCACGCTGATCGCGCAGCCGTCCCCTTCGAAACGCACCGAGTCGATCCGGTGCGACGCGGGGTCGACCTTCAGCCGAAGGGTGATGTGGTCCCCGCAGAGCGGGTTCGACTCCTCGCCGACGAGCTGGGCCCCGTCCAGCGGGCCGAAGTTCTTCGGCGCACGGTAGTGCTGGAGGATCACCTCCTGGTACATGTCGTACATCGGTGAGCCCACCCCGCCGGAACGCCGGTACCCTTCGGAGCGGAGCGGACGTACTAAACGCCTTCCGCGGACCCCGACGACCCGAGGGCACAGGGGTCTTCCGAGGAACCGCAGGAAAATCGCGACGGAAGGGGTTCGGCGGCCCCGGGGACCCCCCGGAGCCGGCCGGCTCCGCCGGCGGCCAGCCGGTTACGCCCCCCGCGCCTCCGGGCCA
>JASHRJ010000108.1 GCA_030037395.1 Thermoplasmata archaeon | reverse complement strand
GGGCCGAACGCACGTACGGTCGTCCAGCGGGATCGGCGCTTCCTGATGACGACGACGAAGTCCGGGCCGGTCGTCGCCGCGTCGGCCGAGGGGGTCTGGGTGACCGACGTCGACGGCAACCGGCTCCTCGACTTCGCCTCCGGGGTCGGCGTGCTCGCGGTCGGCCACTGCCACCCGGAGGTCGTGCGGGCCGTCCGTGAGCAGGCGGGCCGTCTGTCGCACTTCGCCGGGACCGACTTCTACTACGAGAACCAGGTCGAGCTGGCCGAGCGGCTCACCCGGCTCACCCCGGGCCGCTTCGAGAAGAAGGTCTTCTTCACGAACAGCGGAACCGAGAGCGTCGAGGCGGCGCTCAAGATCCTGCGCTACCACCGTCAGCGGCCGATCACCGTCGGCCTCCTGGGGGGGTTCCACGGGAGGACGATGGGCGCCCTCACGATGACCTCCTCGAAGCCGGTCCAGCGCGCCCGGTACTCGGCGTTCGTGGGCGGCGGCCATCACATCCCGGCGCCGATCTGCTACCGGTGCCCGTACAAGCTCGAGTACCCGAGCTGCGATTTGTACTGCGCGAAGATCCTCGACGAGCTGTACTTCCACACGTCGATCCCGCCGGAGGACGTCGCGGCCTTCCTGGTCGAACCGGTCCTGGGCGAGGGGGGGTACGTCGTCCCGCCGCCGCGCTGGACCGCGACGCTCAAGGGGATCCTGGACCGCTACGAGATCCCGCTGATCGACGACGAGGTGCAGGCCGGCCTCGGCCGGACCGGCGCCTGGTTCGGCATCGAGCACCACGGGGTCGTCCCCGAGGTCGTCGCGATGGCGAAGGCGCTCGGCGGCGGCCTGCCGCTCGGGGCGGTGACCGTCCCGGCGGAGCTCGACTTCCCGGTCCCGGGGTCGCACTCGAACACGTTCGGGGGGAACGTCCTCGCGGTGGCGGCCTCCCTGGCGACGCTCGACGTGATCGAGAAGGAACGCCTGCTCGACAACGCCCGCTCCCAGGGAGACCACCTCCTGCTCCGGCTCCGCGAGCTCATGGCGCGCCACGGCGAGATCGGCGACGTCCGGGGCGTCGGGCTGATGGTCGCCACCGAGTTCGTCAAGGACCGCCGTACGAAGGAGCCCGACCCCAAGTTCCGAGACCGCGTGCTGGAAGAGGCGATGCGGAAGGGGCTGATCCTGCTCGGCTGCGGCCGCTCGACGATCCGCTACATCCCCCCGCTCATCGTTCGCCGCGAGGAGATCGACGAGGCGGTCGACATCCTCGACCGCGCCATCGTGGCCGCCCGCGCGGCGGCATGAAGGTCGGCCGTCTCGGGCCCGGCGGCACCGTCGTCCTCGAGGAGCGGCCGGAGCCGACGGCCGGACCCGGCGAGGTCACCGTCCGCCTCGCCGCCTGCGGCGTGTGCGGGACCGACCTCGAGAAGCTCCGCGGCAACTACCGGACCGCGGGGATCCTCGGGCACGAGCCGGTCGGCCGGATCGCCGCCGTCGGCCCCGGGGTCTCCGGCCTCGCGGAGGGGGCCCGGGTCTTCGTGCACCACCACGTTCCGTGCTACGCCTGCGAGGTCTGCCGCCGCGGCGATCTCACCTTCTGCCCGAGCTACGCCGCGACGAACCTCGACCCCGGCGGGTTCGCCGACGTGTTCCGCGTCTCCGCCGAGCACGTGCGCAAGGAGGCGGTGCTCCCGCTCGACCCCGGCGTGGACTGGGGGACCGGGGCCTTGCTCGAGCCGGCCGGCTGCGCCCTCACGGCGATCCGGCGCGTGGGGCTCTCGCCGGGGGCGAGCGTTCTCGTCCTCGGGCTCGGGCCCGTGGGCCTGCTGTACGCCCGCCTCGCCAAGGCGCTCGGCGCGGGCTGGGTCGGCGGCACCGAGCTCTCACCGCTGCGGCGGCGGACCGCCGAGCGCGGTGGGCTCGACGCCGCGATCGACCCGCGGGCGCCCGAGGAGGTGCGGGCGGCCGTAGCCCGCGCCACGGACGGCCGCGGGGTCGACCTCGCCGTCGCGGCGTCGGGCCACCCGTCGGTGGTCCGGACGGCGGTCGAGCTCGCCCGGCGCGGGGGCACCGTGAACCTCTTCGGGCTCCCCGAGCCCGCCAGCCGCCTGGACTCGGACCTGCAGCAGCTGTACCTCCGCGGCGTGCGGGTCGTGCCGTCCTACGCGACCACCGAGCCCGCGATCCGCGAGGTCCATCGGCTCGTCGTCTCGGGTCGCCTGGCGCTGGGGGACCTCGTGAGCCACCGCCTTCCTCTCGCCGACATCGCCGGGGCGTTCGCGCTGGCCGCGCGGCCGGACGAGGCGGTGAAGGTCGTCGTCACCGGCGCTGCGTTCGGCGCGTGACCGCCCCGGCCGAATCGGGTCGGAGGGGGGCGCGGCGGTAGCGGGCGGCGGCTCAGCTCCGGGCACCCGGGGTGCCGGTCTCCGCGGCGTGCGATTCGCCCGCCGGAGGACCCGCGCGCGGCTCGGCGCCCGGTAGCGCTTCGACCCTCCCCACGCACCCCGGGCCGTTCGAACCTAGCCCGCGGGTCCCCGGGGCGTCTGCCGGCTCTCCACCAACCACGGGCCGCCCGTGGGGTTCCTCCGGGCCACGGAGCTGCGCCGGCTCCGGAGCGGTCGGCCGCAGAGGTGCCTCTACGACCTCGACGTCGCCCCGGCCGCCCGGCGCCGTGGCGCCCGGGCCCGCCGGATCCGGGAGCCGTCGCGGCGCAGCCGCGCGCGCGGATGTGGGGAGGGGGTCGCGCTCGCGGATCGGTCGAACGAGGCGGCGGTCCGGCGGCCTCGCTCCCGCGGCGGCACCCCGGAGACGGCACGCGACCGATCGGCCGTATGCCGGAGGGACGGGCG
>JASHRJ010000107.1 GCA_030037395.1 Thermoplasmata archaeon | reverse complement strand
GTTGTTCGACTGGTTGAACTGCCAGCCGTCCCCCGGCGCGAACGCCGCCACGAACCAGTCGGTCCCGTTCGGCAATCCGCTTTCCTCGAAGGTGACCGTGTAGAACGTCACTTGCGAGAACGTCACGTTGACCGTCACGTTCGAACCGTCCACCACGACCGTGCCGCTGTCGGGGGCGGGCGCGAAGAGCGCCGTGCAGTTCGCCGCGTCGGGGATGTCGAAGGCGTAGGTGCCGTTCGGGACCGTGAAGTTCACCGTGGCGTTCGCCGAGCCGTTCCACCACCCGCCGGAGCCGTCCCCGCCCAGCAGTACGGCCCAGAACGTGCCGTTCGGGAGGCCGGACTCCACGAACGTCACCGTGTAGAAGGAGAGGGCGGCAAAGCTCACGTCGACGGTGACGTTCGAGCCGTTCACGGTCACCGTTCCGTTGGCCGGGCTGGGCACGTAGACGGCGCTCCCGTTCGAGGCGTTCGGGACCGAGAACCCGTACGTGCCGTCCGGTACGGTAAAGCCGACGGTCGTGTTGGTGGAGCCGTTGAACCCGGGGCTCCCGCAGTCCGGGAGGCTGGCGGCCGCGATCGGGCCGAACCCTCCGTGCGCGGAGCCGTTGCCCGCGAGCGCGACCGACCAGAACGTGCCGTTCGGTAGGCCGGACTCCACGAACGTCAGATGGTAGTAGGCGAGCAGGGAAAACGCCACGTCGACCGTCACGTTCGTCCCGTTCACGCTCACGTCGCCGGTGGAAGGGTCTGCGAGGTAGACCCCGGCCGAGGCGTTGACCTCCGGGACCTGGAACGCATAGACGCCGCTCGGGACCGAGAAATTCACCGCGGTCCCGTTCGTTCCGTTCGACGCCCCTCCGCCCCAGCCCGGTGCCGAGCCGCCGCCCGGGCCATGCGACGAGCCCCCGGTGCCGAACAGCGAAACGTTCCAGAACGTCCCGCCCGGCAGCCCGGTCTCGACGAACGAGACGGTGTAGTAGGTCAGCGGCGCGAACGCGACGGCGACCGACGTGTTGGTGCCGTTGACCTGGACGGTTCCGCTCGCCGGGGACGGCGCATAGAGGGTCCCCGCCGCCTGGGCATCCTCGACGCTGTAATAGTACGTTCCGTTCGGTAGCAGGAAGCCGACCGTCGTCCCGTTGGATGCGTTGAACCCGCCGTGATGCCACGCGGGACGGGCCGCCGACGCCCAGGGCCCGAACGGCGTAGGCCCCCAGCCGCCGGCGATCTTCACCGACCACACGGTGTCGTTGGGGAGACCGGACTCCTGGAACGTGACCGCGTAGCGAGCGGTAGAGTTGGACCAGCCAGGTCCGTTGTCGTGGTGCGGGACGCCGAACCAGGGGGCGTGCCCGGAGATCATCGCGGCGGCGGGGATCGCTACCGCGGCGACCCCGAGCAGGCTGCCCACGAGGGCGGCCCAGAGCCAGCGCGTGCCGAACATCGGCCGCCGAGCGTGGAGCCTCTCATATAGCTTGGCGGGAGGGTTACGTCCTAACCCTTGGCGATCGGAGCCCGGGAGAGGCCGTCGTGGCCGCCCGCCGGCTCGGGCCCGGCCACGCGGGCGACGAGGTAGGTCCCCGCGAGCACGAGCGCGACCCCCGCGAGCTGGGTCGGCGAGAGCCGCTCCCCCTCGAGGATCACCGAGAGCCCGAGCGCTCCAAGCGGTACGAGGAACGAGTAGCCGCTGAGGGTGTGGGCGGGGATGCTCTCCAGGAGGTAGAACCAGACGATGTAGGCGAACGCGGTCCCGAACAGCCCGAGCCAGACGACCGACACCCCCAGCACGGGTCCGGGCTGGGGCCAGCGGGCCGGGTCGAGCACGAGCGCCGCGACGAGCAGGGCCGCCGCGCCGCCGAGAAGCTGGTAGGCGTTCGCCGCGGCGAGCTCCGACGCCGGGAAGCGTCGCTGGAAGGCGACCGTCGCCGCGGCCCAGCTCACGGCCGCGACGAGGAGCTCGAGCAGCGCGAGCGGGGTGGGCCCCGCGCCCGCCGCCTGCCACGGCTCCGAGACCAGGACGACCCCCGCGAAACCGAGCCCGATCGCGACCCCGTGGGGCCGATGGAGCGGCCTACCGAGCATCCACGGCGAGAACAGAGCGACCCAGAGCGGGAACGTGTAGACCACCACGGCGGTCTCCCCGGGCGCGATCGCGGGGGCCGCCGCGAACCACAGCCCGAGGAACACCGCGGTGTTGGGGATCCCCAGGAGAAGCGCGTCGCGCCGACCGCGGTTGGAAAGCTGGGCGGACGGGGGCCGGACCGCCTGGTAGACGAGGACCCCCGCCGCGCCCACCGCCGCGCGCAGGGTCGCGAGCCAGAGCGGGGTCGCCGCCGACTCCCCGAGACGGACGAACAGGTAGTTGCCCGCCCAGGCGAGCACCATCAGCCCGAAGATCGCCGCCACCGCCGGGGTCGGGAGGCGCCGAGGCACGGACGCCTCCCGCCGCCGGCAGCGAAAGGTCTTGCCCCAGCTCCCGCGGCGGCGGTCCGGGTCGCGGTCCCCGGCGCGCGTCGAGGGGTTTCATAAGGGGGGTCCTCTTGGCGCGGACCGGATGTCGCTCCGCGGCCGGGACATCGTCTCGATCCACGACCTGAGCCGGGACGAGATCACCGCGCTCCTCGCAAGCGCCCGCAAGATGGTCCGCGCCGCCGAGGGAGGCCGCGCCCCGGCGACCCTCGCCGGGAAGATCGTCGCGATGGCGTTCTTCGAGCCGTCGACCCGGACGCGGCTTTCCTTCGAGTCGGCGGTGCAGCGGCTCGGCGGGAGCTGCCTCACGATCGCGGACGCGGGGGCGACCTCGCTGCGGAAGGGAGAGAGCCTCTACGACACGATCCGGATGCTCAGCTCGTACGCGGACGCCATCGTCCTCCGCCACCCTAACGAGGGGTCGGCCCGCCTCGCCGCGCGGGCCTCCGACCGTCCCGTGATCAACGCGGGCGACGGGGCCGGCCAGCACCCGACCCAGACGCTGCTCGACCTCGCGACGATTCAGGAACGGTTCGGGACGCTCAGCGGCCTCAAGGTCGTCCTGCTCGGGGACCTGAAGTACGGCCGGACCGTACACTCGCTGGCCCACGCCCTGGCCGAGTTCGGCTCCGAGATCGTTCTCTCGAGCCCGCCGTCGCTCCGGCTCCCGGAGGAGCACCGGGCCGAGCTCCAGCACCGAGGGGCGAAGCTCCGGGAGGAGCCGGACCTTCCCAAGGCCGTGCGGGAGGCCGACGTGCTGTACGTCACCCGCATCCAGAAGGAGCGGTTCCCGGACGAGGGGGAGTACCGGGAGGTGGTCGGGTCGTACCGGATCGACGCCCCGCTGCTCGCGGCGGCGAAGCCGCGGCTGATCGTCATGCACCCGCTCCCGCGGGCGGGCGAGATCGCGGCGGAGGTCGACGCGACGCCGCACGCCGCCTACTTCCGGCAGGCGTTCCTCGCCGTCCCGGTGAGGATGGCCCTCCTGTCCGCCCTCCTGGGCCCGGCGGGACGGGGAAGGTGACGGCGTGCGCGAGCTGAAGATCACCCCGATCCGCAACGGGACGGTGATCGACCACATCGGGAACGGCCTCGCGCTGGACGTCCTGAAGATCCTCGGCGTGCGCGAGCTGGACCGCGACTCGACGGTCAGCGTCGCGCTGCACGTCCGCTCCGGCAAGCTGGGCTGGAAGGACATCGTGAAGGTGGAAGGGGTCGAGCTGTCGCCGCGCGCGGTGAACGCCATCGCGCTGATCGCACCGACCGCGACGATCTCGATCATTCGGGACTACCGGGTCCGCGAGAAGAGGGCCGTCGACCTCCCGGCGCGGATCGTAGGGGTCCTGCGCTGCCCGAACCCGAACTGCATCTCGAACCAGCCGGAACCGCTGGAGAGCGAGTTCGAGGTCGCCGCCCGGCGGCCGACGGTGCTCGTCTGCGCGTTCTGCGAACGCCGGGTCACCGACTTCGTCCGGCACCTCGCGTAGCCGACGGCGGGCGATGGCACCGGGGGTCCTGTACGGTCTCGCCGTCGTCTTCGGGGTCATCGGCGGGCTCGAGCTGGTCGACCGGACGAGCTTCGCGCTCATCGCGCTCGCCGCCCGCTCCCGGGGCCTGGGCACGTGGGTCGGGGGAGCGGCGGCGTTCGTCACCACGACCGTGCTCGCGGTCGCGGTCGGCGCCGGCCTCGCGGGGGTGCTGGGCCCCGCCCACGTGGGACTCCTCCGCGCCGGCGGCGGGGCGTTCCTGATCGGCTACGCCGTCTGGGTCCTGCGCCGGCCGCCGGAGGAGGACGCCGCGATCCCGCCGCCGGCCGCGAGGACCGCGCTCGCCACGGCGTTCACCACGATCCTCCTCCTCGAGCTCGGGGACACGACGATGATCTTCGAGGTCGTCTTCGTGGCCAACTTCGGATGGGCGGTCGTGCTGCTGGCGGGGGCCGGCGCCCTCGTCGTCGTGGCGGCGTGGGACGTGTGGATCGGACGTCGCCTTGCCCTGCGGCTCTCCCCCGCGACGCTCCGCCGGGTCGTCGGGTCGGTGCTGATCGTGGTGGGGGTCGTGACGGTCGCCTACGGTCTATTTCCGGCGGCGTTCCCGGCGCTCTGAGCCCCGCGCCGGGGGCGGCGCCGGGACGGTCCGGGGCAGCGGCCCCCCGCCGTGCTCGCTCGCGCCGGCGTGCCCGTCGACCTGGCTCGCCCACTCGGCCCAGGGCGCCGGCACCGCGGCGACGAGCTCCGGGGCGGCGAAACGAGACGCCAGCTCCGCTGCGGCGTCGGGCCGGCCGATCGCCTGCTCCAGCAGGGCGCCCCGGAGCAGCGCCTCCGCCCGGAACCGTGGCAGGCTCTGCGGGCCCGGAAGGTCGGCGACCGCTGCCCACCGGTCCCTCGCCGCCTCGACCGACCCTCCGACGGCGTACCGTCGACCCTCCAGGACCCAGAGATGGAGGAGCGCGGGGGAGGGCGGGAACAGGTGCAGACGGTCCGTCAGCTGGGCCGCCTGGTCGAGCGCGGTCGAGGCCGGGCCGGCGGAGCGCCGGTCGAGGAGGATCTGGGCGATGCCGAGCTGGTGCAGCAGCTCGATCGACGGCAGACGCGCGCGCTCCAGCGCGGCCACGCTCTGGCGCCGGAGCTCGAGCGACCGGTCGAGCGCCCCCTGCGCCTCGAGGAGGCGACACTCGAACTCGCCGGCCACGTAGTCGAGCTCCCACCGCCGGGAGTTGTGCAGCAGGTATCGCGCGGCCCGGAGGAACCGCTCCGATCGCTCGAGCTCCGCCGGCGCGCCGGTGACCCGCGACAATCCCATCGTGAACAGCCCGAGCGCCTGCAGGTGCCGTTCGGGCAGGCGGTGCGCGATCTGGGCGGCCCGCAGCGCCGCCTCGCGCGATCGGTCCGGCAGGCTCCGTTCGGCGAGGTAGTCGGCCAGCAAGGTCTCCAACAGTACCTCCGGCTCGATCTGGCGCCGGTCGTGGCACCGCTCGGCCAGCTCCACGGCGGTCGTGGCCAGGGAGGTCCGCGGTCCGACCGCCTGCATCGCGAGCAGGAGCGGCTCGAGCCAGCTGGCGACCTCCGCCGCGGTGGTGCCGGCCCGCAGCGCCCCTTCGATCCCCTCCCGGAGCGCCCCTTCCGCGGCGACCGGGCGGCCGGAGAAGAAGAGGGCCCGGGCCTGGAGCATCCGCATCTCGGGCTCCGCGGGGGGGCGATCGGCCGGCGGGATCGACAGGAGACAGGCGATCGCCTCCTCGAGCAGCCGCGCCGCCTCGTCGAACGACGAGAGGCCGAGGCTCGCCTCCGCCGCCTCCAGCAGCCGCGCCATCGCGAGCGGGCCCGGCCCGGCGGCAAGGTAGTGGTGGGCGATCTCCACGCGTCGGGCGAGCGGGGGCTCGGCGGAGAGGGCGGCCAGCCCTTCGGCGATCTCGAGATGCCAGTTCCGGCGGTCGTTCTCGGGTAATAGCGTCTCGAGCACCGGGATCGACGACCGGTCCGGTAGCGAAGCCACGCCGTCGCGCAGGCGGACCAGCCCCCGGTCGACCGCCGGCTGGAGGGCGTCCTTCAGCTGCGCGACGCTCAGGCGCGCGATCCTCGACACCAGGACGGCCGGCGCCTCGCCGTTGAGCAGGGTCACGTAGCCCAGCGCCCGGAGCGCGGGCGAAGGAAGGTCGGCGACGAGCAGGCTGAGCCGATGGACCTCGCGCGGGTCGGGCTGGGATCGGCTCAGGCGGACCCAGTCGACGTCCGGCCGGCCCAGCAGCGCCTCCTCCCAGATCGGGGTGCCAGGGTTCGTCGAGTCCAGCGCGATCGCCACCAGCAGCGGACGCAGCCGCGCCCGTCGGGACAGTTCAAGCAGGAACGTGCGGCTCTCGCTGTCGAACAGCGTGCCGTCGTCGGCCAGCAAGGCGACCGGATGGCCCTGGGTCGCCCGGAACTCGCGCAGGAGGTTGCCCCAGTAGGCGTCCACGTCCCGGGCGGGCGGGCCGCGGGTCCGCGCCGCCTCCCCGAGGAACGTCGTCCGTACCCGGCCGTCCCGCCGGCGCGAGCCGGGCAGCGTCTCGGGATCGACGGCCACCGGGGCCATCGGAGCCGCCCCGAGGTCCTGCTCGTTCCCCGGTTCCCCTCCCGGCTCGTCGCCCGTCCCGAGCGGATCGGTCCTCTCCAGGCCTTCCAGGGCCCCGTACGGAACAGCCCGGGCTCGGTACGTCCCCCCGAGCCGGACCGACCGACCGCCGAGGGCGCCCACCCCCGAGCCGATCTCGGCGAGCACCGAGGACTTTCCGCTCGCGGGAGGGCCGACGACGACCACCGTGCGGCCGGTGCGGTCGGAGAGGCCCTCGAGCGCCCGCAGGATCGCAGGGTCCGCCAACGGGCTCCTCCCTCGGGCTCCCGGATGCCCGAGCCTCCGATTTAAGGGGCGGGGCCGGCCTCCGCGACGCTCCGGTTCACGCCAACCGCTATGAACGGCACGAAACTGGCCGCCGCGTGCCCCGCTCGCTCGCGGCCCGACGCCGGTCTTGGCTGCGGACCCCGGTGCGGGCGGTCGATGTCACCCGAGCGAGGCGGATCGGGGACCTCGTAACCCAGTTCCAGCACAGCTCGATCCAGGCCCGGAACCTGGGTCGGTGCCTCGAGGTCTGGGAGAACGCCCTCACCGACCCGAAGCGGCCGACGATCTTCCTCGGGTTGGCCGGGCCCCTGATCGCTGCGGGCCTCCGCAAGGTCCTGCGGGACCTCGTCGACTGGGGCCTCGTCGACGTCGTGGTCTCGACCGGAGCGGTCCTCTACCAGGATCTCTACCAGACGATCGGCGGCCGCCACTGGAAAGGGACCCCGACGGCGGACGACGTCGAGCTGCGCGACCTCTACCTGGACCGCATCTACGACACGTACGTGGACGAGCTGAAGTTCGAGGAGACCGACCGCGCGATCGGCAAGGTGACGGAGCGGTTCCCCCGGCGGCCGGCCTCCTCGCGGGAGTTCCTGGGTTTCCTGGGCGAGCAGTTCCCGTCGTCCGACTCGCTGCTCGCGACCGCCGCCCGCCGGGGGGTCCCGGTGTTCTCTCCGGCCCTCATCGACAGCTCGATCGGCATCGGCCTCACGCTCCACTACCAGGCGAACCGGCACCGGGCGGACCGGTTCCTCCTGGACGCCGTGCGGGACAACTTCGAGCTGGTCCAGATCCTGGCGGCCTCGCCCCGCACCGCGGTCGTCTACATCGGCGGCGGGACCCCGAAGAACTGGATCAACGACGGGATCGTGATGGCGAACTACGCCTTCGGCCGCGAGGGGGAGGGCCACTTCTACGCGATCCAGCTGACCACCGACGTCCCCCACTGGGGGGGACTGTCGGGGAGCACGCTGGACGAGGCGCAGTCCTGGGGGAAGATCGCGAAGACCGCGACCCGGGCGATGGCCCACGTCGAGGCCTCGATCGGGCTCCCGCTCCTCGCCGGGGCCCTCTGGGACCGCCGTCGCCTCTGGCGACGGAGGGACCGCCTCCGGTTCGATTGGGACCGCGACCAGGTCCGGATCCACCGGACGCGGCGATAAGGTATCGGACCGCACCGGGCGGG
>JASHRJ010000106.1 GCA_030037395.1 Thermoplasmata archaeon | reverse complement strand
CGGTCCTCGCGAGCCCGGCGACCGCCGCCGACCTGGGGATCGCGCCGGCGGCCGCCGTCGGCAACACGTTCTTCTTCGCCGCGCTCGCCGCCGCGGTCGCCGTCGTGGTCGCGGTCCTCAGCGCCTACGCCCTCGCGCGCCGGCCGAGGGCCGGCGCCGGGCTCGGGCTCCTCGTGTTCGTGCCCCTGCTGCTCTCGCCGGTGGTCCTCGCCGAGTCGCTCTCGCTGTTCTGGGGGCCGGCGCTGGGCGGGCCGGCGAACGTCTGGATCCTGATCGTCCTGAGCCAGGCGCTGCTCGCGGTGCCGTTCGCGCTGCAGAGCCTGGAGATCCCGCTCGGGTCGCTCCCCCGCGGCGCGGCGGAGGCGGCGGAGACCCTGGGCGCGAGCCGCTGGGGGGCGTTCGTCGACGCCGAGCTTCCTCGGATCCGCCGCGGCCTCGAGACCGCGGTCCTGTTCGGCTTCGCGCTCGGGCTCGGAGAGTTCACCGCGACGAACTTCTTCGTCTCCTCCGGCGGGACGGCCGGCTACCGCACCCTGCCGGTCGCGATCTACGTCCTTGCCGAGAGCCCGCGGCTCCCCGGCGCGGCGGACGCCGCCACCGCCGCGGCCGCGCTGCTGCTGTTCGTCAGCCTCGGGGTGTTCGCCGCGGTCGTCGCGGTGGGAGGGACCGACGAGCGGTAGGGGACGGCTCGAGGTCGACCGGCTCACCGTCGGCTGGGGCGGCGCGCCGGCGGTCCGCTCGGTCTCCTTCTCGGTCGCGGAGGGGGAGCTCCTCGCCCTGCTCGGCCCGAACGGCAGCGGCAAGACGACGCTCCTCCGCGCGATCGCCGGCTTCGAGCGTCCGACCTCCGGCACCGTTCGCCTGGACGGCGTCGATCTCGCCCGCGTCCCGCCCCACCGCCGGTCGGTCGGCCTCCTGTTCCAGGAGCCGGCGCTGTTCCCCCGGCGCACGGTGTTCGACAACGTCGCCTACGCTCCGCTCCTGCAGCGCCGACCCGACCCCGAGGTTCGTGGGGTCGTCGCGCAGCTCGCCGACCTGCTCTCCCTCGGGCCGCTGCTCGACCGGGACGCCGACGAGCTCTCGGGCGGGGAACAGCAACGGGTCGCGCTCGCGCGCACGCTCGCCGCCCGGCCGAAGCTCGTCCTCCTGGACGAGCCGTTCGCCTCCGTCGACGTCGAGGTCCGGGCCGGACTCCTCGCGGAGTTCCGGCGCGCCCTCCGTGCCTTCGGGGCGTCGGCGATCCACGTCACCCACGACCGGGAGGAGGCGCTGTTCCTCGGGGACCGGCTCGCGCTCATCTTCGACGGCGAGCTAGGCTCGGTCGGGCCTCCGACCGAGGTGTACGAGCGCCCGGGGACGGTGCGCGCCGCCCGGTTCCTCGGCTACAACGTGGTCGACGGACCCGCCGGTCCCGTGGGGGTGCTGCCGCAGGAGCTGCGGGCGGCGCCCGCGGACGGCCCGGGGGGTTGCGAGGTCCGCGCCTGCGGGCCGGTCGGCCGCGAGTACCTTTCGGTGCTAGCCGGCCCTCGCGGTGAACGGTTCGAGGTGAGGAGCGGGGTCCCGCTCGCGGTCGGGGCGTCGGTCCGGCTCTCCTGGGACCGCTCGGTCCCGCTGGCCGCGTAGCGGCCGGGCCGGCCCCGCAGAGCCCAAGAGCGCAGGCGGGGTGGGCCGGCGATGGTCGAGCGCGACCCGCTCGGGGTGACCGAGTCGCTCCGCCTCGGAACCGAGACGGCGACGATCTGGCGGCCGGAACGCCTCGCCGGGGTCGACGCCTCCCGCCTCGCGCGGCGCCCGCGGACCGTCCGGCTGATCCTCGAGAACGTCCTCCGCCACCTCGATCCCGCGCGGGGCGACGCGCGGGGGCTGCTCGCCCTGGCCCACGGCGGCGCGGACGGACCCGCGGAGGAGCTCCCGTACTACCCCGAGCGGGTGCTGCTGCAGGATTTCACCGGCGTGCCGGTCCTGGTCGATCTCGCCACCCTTCGCGACGACGCCTCGCGCCGGGGCCTCGACGCGGGCCGGATCGATCCGGTCGTGCCGGTCGACCTGATCGTGGACCACTCCGTCCAGGTCGACAGCTACGGCTCGGTCCGCTCGCTCGCGGTGAACCTCGACCGGGAGTACGAGCGCAACGCCGAGCGCTACCGCCTCCTTCGCTGGGCCAAGGGGGCATTCCACCGGCTGAAGGTCGTCCCTCCCGGCAACGGCATCTGCCACCAGGTGAACCTCGAGTCGCTCGCCACGGTCGTGAGCGGCCGGAGCGGCCCGGACGGCCCGATCGCCTTCCCCGACACGGTGATCGGGACCGACTCGCACACGACGATGGTCAACGGGCTCTCCGTGCTCGGCTGGGGCGTCGGGGGGATCGAGGCCGAGGCGGTGCTGGTCGGCGAGCCGTACTTCCTCTCCCGGCCAACGGTCGTCGGGGTCGAGCTCACCGGCCGTCTTCCGGCCGGGGCGACCGCGACCGACCTCGTGCTCGCCGTCACCCGGCGGCTGCGCGCGCACGGCGTCGTCGACAAGTTCGTCGAGTTCCTCGGGCCCGGCGTCCCGACGCTCGCCGTGCCCGACCGGGCGACGGTCTCGAACATGTGCCCGGAGTACGGGGCGACCGCCGCGCTGTTCCCGATCGACGAGAGGACGCTCGAGTACCTGCGCGGCACCGGCCGCCCCGAGGCGCTCGTCGCCCGGGTCGAGGCGTACGCGAAGGCCGCCGGCTTGTGGGGCGCTCCGGCCGCCGGCGGGCTCGACTTCGACGAAACGGTCGTGATCGACCTCGCGTCGGTCGAGCCGACCGTCTCGGGCCCCCGGAACCCCGAGGAAGGAGTCCGGCTCTCGGAGGTGCCGACGTCGTTCCGCCGGGCCCGCGACGCCTACCGCGCCGCGCACCCGAAAGGGGTGGCCGGCTCCGGGCGCGCCTACCCGTCCGACGACCCGCTCCACCCGTTCAACGGGGAGCTCGACCGCCCCGTCGGGCGCCCGGCCCCCGGGCAGGCACCGGCGCTGGACGACGGCGCGGTCGTGATCGCGGCGATCACGAGCTGCACGAACACCTCGAACCCGGCGGTCATGATCGGGGCCGGTCTCCTCGCGAAGCGGGCCGTCGAGCTCGGCCTCAAGGTCCCCCCCCACGTCAAGACCTCGCTCGCGCCGGGCTCGAAGGTGGTCACCGACTACCTCGAGCGCGCCGGCTTGCTGCGGTACCTGGACGACCTCGGCTTCGACGTCGTCGGGTACGGCTGCACCACCTGCATCGGCAACTCCGGCCCGCTGCCCGACGCGGTGGACCGGGCCGTCCGCGAGCGCGACCTGTTCGTCGCGGCCGTGCTGAGCGGCAACCGCAACTTCGAGGCAAGGATCCACAACCAGGTCCGCGCGAACTACCTCGCCTCGCCGCTCCTGGTCGTCGCCTACGCCCTCGCCGGCACGATCGACGTCGACCTCGCCCACGCCCCGGTCGGCCACGCGCCGGACGGACGCCCGGTCACCCTCGCCGAGCTCTGGCCGGACCCGGCCGAGGTGCGCCGGCTCGTCGACGCCCACCTGAGCCCTCCGCTCTTCGAGGAGAAGTACCGGGCGATCGAGACCGGCGACCGCCACTGGGAGGAGCTCGCCGCGCCCGGCGGCGCCCGCTACCCGTGGGAGGCGGCCTCCACGTACCTGGCCGAGGCCCCGTACCTTCACCTTCCCCCGCCGTGGCTGCCGGCCGGCGGAGGCGCCCTCGCCCGCGGGGCGCGGGCCCTCCTCGTCCTCGGGGACAAGGTCTCCACCGACCACATCTCGCCGGCCGGCGAGATCCCCGAGGGGTCGGCGGCGGGGGCGTACCTGCGCGAGCACGGGGTCTCCCCGCACGAGTTCAACACTTACGGCGCGCGCCGGGGCCACCACGAGGTGCTGGTCCGGGGGACGTTCGCCAACGTCCGGCTCCGCAACGAGCTGGTCGCGCCCCGCGAGGGCGGGTTCTCGGTCCACCTGCCGAGCGGCACGGCGGGGACGGTCTACGAGGTCGCCGCGCGGTATCGGACCGACGGAACGCCGCTGCTCGTCCTCGCCGGCAACGGCTACGGCCAGGGGAGCTCCCGGGACTGGGCGGCGAAGGGGCCCCGGCTGCTGGGGATCGGGGCGGTGCTCGCGGAGAGCTACGAGCGGATCCACCGCTCGAACCTCGCCGAGATGGGGGTTCTCCCGCTGACGTACCGGCCCGGCGAGAGCCGGAAGAGCCTCGGCCTCAGCGGCCGGGAGACGTTCGACCTCGAGCTCGCCCCGGGATCGTCGTTCGGGGCGGGGGCGGAGGTCGAGATCTCCGCCCAGGGCGCCGACGGCCCGCCCCGCCGGTTCCGGGCGGTCGCGCGCCTCGCCTCGAGCGCCGAGGTCGAGCATTATCGGGCCGGCGGCGTGCTCCCGTACGTGATGGCGCGCCGGTTCGGGCGCTAGGCCGGACGGGGCCCATGCCGCCGCCTAGGAGAGGGACCCCGAGCGCCCCCGACCGATCGGGGGTCCGCCGGCGCGCAGGGGGAGGCGGGGTCCGGAGGCGCGCGGGCTCAGCCCCCTCCGGGTCGCCCCCGCGGGCGCTGACGATCGACGCGTGGTACACGCTCTACTACCTGTCGGAGGCGGAGCGCCGCCGGCTGGACGCCCGCCGGCGGAAGATCTGGACCGCCCCGATCCTTCGGGCCGGTCTTTCGCGCCGGCGGGCCCTCGAGCTGCTCGCCCGGCGGGAGCGCTGGGTCCGCGCCACCGAGGCGGGCGGCCGGACCCCTTCGGTCCCCGAGCAGGTCGCCACGCTCGCCGCTTGGGTCGGCGGCCGGTGGGACGGGCCGGAGATCGCCGAGCGGCTCGACCGGACGCTCCTCGCCGCCGAGGTGCGGACGGCGCCGGGGGTCGTGCGGGCGATCCGCGCGCTCGACCGGGCAGGGATCCCGCTCGCGGTCGTCTCGAACGTCCTGAACGAGACCGGGACGGTGGCCCGGACCCTGCTCGAGCGGGTCGGGCTCCTCCCGCACTTCCGCGCGGTCCTGCTGTCGTGCGAGCACCCCTGGGCGAAGCCCAGCCCGGGGCTCTTCCGGCTCGCGGTGCGCTTCCTCGGGGAGCGGCCCGACGCGACGGTGCACATCGGGGACCTCGCCTACGACCTCCGCGGCGCCTGGGCGGCGGGCCTCGGCGCGTGGCTGTACGTCGGCCTCCACCGGTTCAACGGCTACCTCGCGGGCCAGGCGACCCCGGCCGAGCGGCGTCGGGCGTTCCCTCTCCGGAGGTGGGAGGACGCCGTGCGTGCTCTCGCCCCCGGGCCGCGGTAGGAGGCACGGCTCCCGCCGCGAGCGCCGCGGCGGGCGGCTCATCCGAGCGCGGTCTGACGGCCCCGCGCACGGGCCTCGGGGGCATACGCCACCGGAGGGAGACCCAGCTCCGCCCGGAACAGGTTCGCCGAGGCCGGGGCAAAGCCGGCGAAGTGGTTGTTGAAGAACGCGAACACTGGGCTCACGCGATCCGGCACGCGACGGACCCGGTCGGCCCACTGGCGGGTCACGTCGCGGCGGTCGACGCGGAGCTCGCCGTGCGCCGCCGCCGGCACGGAGGTGTGGTCGCCGATGAAGCGGAGGTAGACGAACTCGCCGGTGACCTCCGCCGGGACCTCGAGGTAGGTGAGGTACGACCAGGCCAGCGCCCGGCGCTCGCGCGCCAGCTCGGCGAGCAGCGCCTCGCGCGCCGAGGCACGGAACCATCCGGCGTCGCGGAGCTCGACGGCGTACCGGATCGCCGGGTCCAGCGAGAGGAGCAGCTCGTGCAGGAAGCCGCGAGCGCGCGCCGGCGTGGCGGACGGCGGGAACTGGAGGAGGAGGGCTCCGAGCTTCGGCCCGAGCTCCTTCGCATGCGTCTCGAACGCGGCGACCCCGTCCCGGTCGACCGGTCGCGTCGGGTCGAGCAGCTCTCTCGGGAACTTCAGGGCGAACAGGAAATCGTCGGGGGTCGACCGGCCCCACCGCCCCACGACGCCCGGGCCGGGGTCCCGATAGTACGAGGCGTCGACCTCCACCGTGTCGAAGAGGCGGGCGTAGGCGCCGAGCCGCTCCCGCGGGGCCAGGCGCCGGGGGTACAGCGAGCCCCACCACGCCGCGGAGGTCCAGGAGGAGCAGCCGATCCTCAGACGGCTCGACATCGAGGTGCGTCGCCCGGAGGCCCCGGGGCCGTCGTTCCGGTCAGGGGGAGGGAGCCGGGCCAGTCGCCGGCGCGCGCTCGGGAGCTCGCTCCCACAGGGCGAGGGCCCACACCCGGTGGTAGGTTCGGGTTCGGTCGCCGAGGCGCTGTCGGACCTCGGCGACCGCCTGGGCGAGCTGCTCCGGGGGGACCCGCAGCGTCCAGCGGCTGGCCCGTCGCTCGAACATCGCGAGGCCCTCGGCCAGCGGGGCGGTCACGTCGGACTCGTGGACCACGACCTGCCGCTGGGGAGGATGTTCGGTGAGGAGCTGGGCCTCCTTGCGCCCGGGGCCCCCGCGGCCGCGCTCGGGCAGATCGATCCCCATCTCGCGCAGCCGGTCGAACACCAGCCGCTGGGGGCTCGGCTCGTCCCCGTGGTCTCGCCGCTCCGCCCCGGGCGGACGGACGAGGGCGGCCGCCCCGACCCGTGCGACCCGGCAGGCTTCGCCGAGCGCGGCGAGCGGGTCCTCCAGGAGGTGGAGGACGTGCACGAACAGCGTGCCGTCGACCACCCCGCCGCCGAACGGCAGCCGGTAGGCGCTCCCCCGGACCAGCCGTTCGACCCCTTTCGCGCGGGCGCGGGCGAGCATTCCGCGGGAGGCGTCGATCCCGGTGACCTGGACCCCCTCGGCGCGGAGGGGCAGAGCGACCCGGCCCGTCCCCACCCCGACCTCGAGCACGCGGTCGATCCCCCACGTCCGCAGGGTCCCGGCGATCTTCCGCACCTCCGGCGGTTGGAGCGGCTCCCGGGTCTCGTCGTAGACGGGGGCGATCTCGTCGAACTCCGCGACGGTACGGCTCGCCGCCATCGCAGGGCCGACACGCGCAGGGCTACTTTCCTCCATCGGCCCGGCCCCCCGCCGAGGCGGCCCGGGCCTCCTCGACCTCCCCGTTCGTCTTCCGCACGATCGCGCGGTCCCGCCAGCGGCGTCGCTCCTCCGCCACGATCGAGAACCGATGTTCCCCGAGCCAGGCGCGGATCCGGTCGCGATGGACGATCTCCTCGTAGACGAGCAGGCCCCCGGGGCGGAGCACGCGAGCGATCTCCGCGAGCGCCTCCGGCACGCGGCCGTACTGCCGGTGGCTCGGGCTGGCATGATGGAGCGCCACGAACGCGAACACCGCATCCCAGCTCGCCTCGGGGAACGGGAGCTCCCGCATGTCGGCCGTCCGGACCTCGAGGCCCGGCGGAAGCCCGGCCGGGAACCTCCGCCGGAGATGGCGATCGGCCGCCTCGACCTGCCGGGGGTCGGCGTCGGTGGCCACGTACCGCTCGGGGCGATACGCGACGGCGAGCCGAGCGGCAAGGTCGGCGTTGCCGGCGCCGATCTCGAGGCAGGCAGCCCCCACGGGTAGCTGGAGGCGGGGTCGCAGCCAAGCCAGCCGGCGCGCGTCCCGACGGCCGGCGGAACGGTTGAGGAAGAACCGCGAGACCGGATTGAGGAAGGACATCGGCGTACTCCTCCGGGTCCCCCGGGATCTGGCGGGGCAGACCCGGGTCGCCTGTAACTCCGGCGCTCGGGCGGTGAGCCGGCCGCGTCGGTCGCTACGCGGCGTTCCCGCCCTGAGCCTCGACCCGGGAGAGGACCGTGAGGGCGGTGAGGGTCACCATCTTGCTGGGACGCCCCGGAGCCTCGACGGCGAGCGGGACGGGCCGGTCGGACGGATGCTGGCGGTACCACACCGCCATCGGCCCCTCCACATCCGGGTGGACGGCGTCCAGCTCCCACCGGCCGTCGGCCTGGCGCTTCTCGCGCAGGAGATCGAGGCCGAACCGCAGCCGCCGGTCGTCGCCGTAGCCGAGCCGCGTGAGGAGATCGAGCCCCACCAGCACGTCGTAGTAGTAGTGCACCGGGAAGTGGAAGCGGTACCACGGCGGGTACCGGGCCCCTTGCCGATGGAGCTCCCGATCGAGGAAGAACTCCGCCGCGCGCTCGACGCAGGCCGCCATCGAGGGGCTCCACCTCCGCCGCGGGTAGGCGGCGAACGCGCTCAGCCCCTCCCACGAGTCGAGGTTCCGCCCCCGCCCGAAGCACGACCAGCCGCCGTTCGGATCGGCGGTCTCCTGAAGCCACTCGAGGCTCCGGCGGATCCTCAGATCGTCCGCGTAGCCGAACCGTACGAGCGCGCGGACCATGTTCCCGACGAGGCAGTGGTGCCCCGTCCCCTTCGAGTTGCCACCGACGCCGCCGCCGCGCAGGGGGAACCGTTGCATCCAGAGCTCGCAGGAGCGGCGGACCGCCGGCTCGCGACGGGTGAGCCCGAGCTCCGAGAGCAGCAGGAGACGCCAGGTCGTCGCGAGGTACTTCGGTCGGTACAGGCTGGCTCCCGAGGCCCACCATCCTTCCGGCGACCGGTCGGCCAGCGTCGTGGCGCCCCATCCCTCGGTCGTCAGGCGAGCCCGGGCCTCGCGGACCTCGGGATCGTCCTCCCGGCGCCCGAGCAGCTCGGTCAGCGTCCGGTATCGCACCGCGGGCTGGTCGGGCTCGAGCAACCAATCGACGGCGGTCTTCCGGGGCACGGGGCCCGGAGCACCGCGGGGGGTAAAGGGTGCCTCTCGGAAGAGCCGCGGCGGGGACGGCTACGGTGCCCTGCGCCGCTCCGGGGGCAGGCGCGCGCCCCCGATTGGGGCTCGGCCGCGCGGGCGGCCCGACGGCCGCGCGAACCGGTACTCGAAGAAGAGCGCCCCGGCGACCGGGTGATCCCAGTATGGGGCGATCGGGCGGAATCCCAGACGGCGATAGAGCTGAACTGCCGCGGTCATCGTCGGCAGCGTGTCGAGGACCACGCGGCGGTAGCCGAGCGCCCGCGCGCGACGAAGGGCGGCCTGGGTGAGCCGCCGGCCGAGCCCGCCGCCCCGCTGCCCGGTCGCCACGTACACCCGCTTGATCTCGGCGGTCGAGCCGCCCCATCGGCGCAGGGCGGCGCAGCCCGCCGCGCGTCCGCCCTCGACCCCCACGAAGAGCGCGCCCCCGGGCGGCGCATACTCTCCGGGCAGCCCGGCGATCTCTCGATCGAGGCCCGCAAGGCCCTCCCTCAGGACCGGGTCGGGGAACGCGGTCACCTCCCGGTGGCGGGCGAGC
>JASHRJ010000105.1 GCA_030037395.1 Thermoplasmata archaeon | reverse complement strand
TCGCTCTTCGCGGTCGCCGTTCCCCGGCCGACCGAACCGAAGACCCGGGGGTTCCGCGCCCGGTTCTTCCCGACGAGCTGAAGGACCTCCGACCGCTTCGAGCCGAGGATCTCCGAGATCCCGAGCCCGCCCCCACGGCGAACTTTTTCGAGCTTCGGGACATCCCAGAGCGGCGACTTGCACCGGGGGCATCTCGTAGGGTCGAGCGTCCGGGGCCGCCAAACGAAGAAGCATCGGAAGCACCCCGAGAGCCCGTCGGGGCCCACGACGTTCGACATCGGGGACAGAACGAGCCGTGATGGTAAGATATCTTACGTTTGGCGAGCCTTCTTCCGGAGGAGCGGATAGAGCAACCGCTTCCCCTCCCTCACGTCGGCCCGGGTGGACGCCCGTGCCCGGATTGAAACCTCGCCGGGATAGCCCCGAGAGGATTCGAACCGAAGGCCGGTCAGCGAGCGACGGGCGGCCCCTGCGCGCCGGTCCGTCCGGGCAGGACCACAAAGCCGGCCTGAACGAAGTCGGCGTCGAAGGAGAACGCCGTGTCGGCCCCGAGCGCTCGCATCACCACGAAGCTGGCGCAGTCGGTAACACTCCAGTCCTTGTCCTCGTGCTGAATCATCAGCGCGACGGCCTCCTCGTGGTGGACGCGCTCGACCCAGAACGTGCTCAGCTGGTGACTCTGGCGGATCGAGGCGGCCAGCTCGCCGGCGCGACTCGACCCCAGGCGGCGGGCGACGAGGGTAAGGGTCTCCTGGAGGACATAGTTCGTCGTGATCGGCTGGCCGAACTCGCCACGTCCGACGCGTCCGTAGAAGGCTCGGGCCGCGACGTGACTCCGATCGTGTCGGTCCGCCAACGCGAGCCACGCGCTGCTGTCGATGAAGATCATCGGTGCCGGGCGGGACCGTACAGCAGCTCGTCGTGCTTCCGGGCCGCGTCGTGACCTTTGCGGCCGCTGGCGCCAAGGGGGAACGCGTGGAAGATCGGATCGGCCGGATCCACGGCTTCGTCGCGGAGGTAGGCGTGGATGGCTTGGCGGACGATCTCCTTCATGGGCTCACCGCGGGCCGAGGCGCGCTGGCGCAGGAGCCGATATTCGGATTCGGGCAGTTGAGCCTGCACAAGTGTCATGGCACATATCACATACTCGGTACAACATAACACCTACGGCGTCGACCTGGGTCCGCTCCGAACTGCCGCCGGCCCCGCTCGATCCAGCGAAGTCGGCGCAGGACTGGCCACCGCTCGTCCGAGCGGTCTCGGAGGCCTCCGACCGGCACCAGGACTTTATCCCTCGATAGACTGGTTCCTGCGGTTCCCGGTCCACGGGAGCGCCGGTTCCGATCGGCGGGTTCCAGGGCAACGAGAGGATGGTGGGCGGAGAACCGAGAACCGACACCCTCGTCCTCATTCGCCGCATCCGACCCGAAGATTCGGGGGCTTTCCGAGAACTGCGGTTTCGTTCGCTCGAACAAGACCCGATGGCGTTTGGAGAGACCCTGGAGCGGCTCTCTCAACGGCCCGACGCGAGCTGGACCGACTGGACCCACCGCGCCGCCACGTCGACGGACGCCTGCTCCATGGTCGCCGTCGCGGCGGAGGGCAAGCTCGTAGGGCACGTCGGCTCGATCTGGAAAGATGACGTCACCTCGTTGGGCGCGATGTGGGTAGAGCCCGCCTTCCGGCGAGCCGGGGTCGGCCGTCGGCTCCTCGACGCCATTCTCGCATGGGCCGACGCGACTCACCCGACCTCGGATATTCGACTCGGGGTCGTTCCAACGCAGGAGGCGGCGATCCGGCTCTACCGGAGAAGCGGGTTCGTTGCCACGGGCAAGGTCTTGCGGCTCGAGCATGGCCCCGGTTCCGTCTTTCACGAGATGGTTCGCCGATCCGCGCGCTCGAGCCCGGACGGCTCGCCCGTCGGTCAATCCACCGGTGGGGAGAGCCGGTAGCCGTTGACCCGAAGCCACCGGAGGAGGCCGACCGGGGCGGCAATCCGGACGGGGACTGACCGGCCGAAACCGACCGGGCGGAGACGGATGGTCCTCCTTGGGGCGGTGGCCGCGGGAAGTAGCGCCGCTCGGAAGCGAACGCTCGGTTGAGCTCGTCCCGGCCGCTGGGGTCGACACGCCAGCGCGGGGCCGAAAAGGCCGAGTGGTGCCGTATCAGGTCGAATAGCCCCGAGCGGATTCGAACCGCTGTCGCCGGCTCCAAAGGCCGGCATGCTTGGCCGCTACACCACGGGGCTGTTCGGTCCATCGGACCCCGCTACAAGAAAGAGGCTACGCCGGACGGGCGGGGGCGGCCCCCGGTGTAGGCCGCCGCGCGGCAAGGGCCAGGAACGGGAGGAATACCGCGGTGGCCGCCCCGGCGAAGATCCACGCCGCCCCGTAGCCCTCGGCGTCGGCGACGTAGGCGAACACGAGCGCGACCGCGCTCCCCAGGAAGATCTGTACCGAGTTGATCAGACCCAGGCCGAGCGCCACGACGTTCCCGCGCAGCTCGGGGAGGTACGTCGGGAGCAGGTAGAGGAGCGCGAACGTGACGCCGTCCGCGAAACCGATGACGGCGAACGCCCCGACCGCCGCCGGGAGCGGGAGCCAGGGCACGACGGCGATGAGGACCGCGGCGAGCAGGCCCCAGGCCACGAGGGAGCGCCGCATGTCGCGGGACCGCTCACCGAACCAGCCGCCGATCGGGCCGCCCGGCACCTCGAGCGCGATCATCACCGTCGGGGCGGCGGCGGCCAGCGCGAGGCTCCAGCCGGCGTGGGCCGAGTGCGCGAAGTTCACGAAGTACTGGGCCGCGATGTAGAAGCCGGCCCAGAGCCCCGCTCCCCCGACGGCGACCGCCCACAACGACCGCGACGTGAGCACCGGTCGAGAGGCCTTCCCCAGGTCCCCCGCGGGGGCCCCGTGCGAGGAGGGGAGCCGGGGCAGGAGGGCCGCGGCCGCCAGCGTCGTGCCCAGCAACAGCCAGCCCCCGAGCTCGAGCGGCCACGCCCAGCCGGCGGTCGAGCCGAGGTAGGCGCTCGCGAAGAGGCCGATACCGGAACCCACGCTGAACGCGGCGTTGTACCCTCCGATCATGAACCCCCGGTCGCCGCCGGGGTAGTACCGCGTGACCAGCTCGAGCGCCGGGGCGAAGAAGAACGCGGCTCCGGCGCCGACGCCGAAGCGGAACAAGGCGAGGACGATCCAGCCGGAGGAGAACGCGGAGCCGACCGAGAACACCGCCATCGCGCCGAGCGCCACCACCGAGGTCGATCGGCTCCCCCAGCGCATCGCGGCGAAGCCGGCGGGCAGCTGGAAGATCGCCGCGCCCAGGAGGAAGGCGACCAGCACGAGGCCGCGGTCGACGGTCCCGATCCCGAAGCGGCTCCCCACCAGGGGAAGGACGCCGCCGATGTCGTACCAGTTGAACGCGTAGACCGCGCGGGCGACCAGGAGCGTCCAGGCCGCCACCGCGCGCCGGCGCGGGTCGAGGCCGGTCACGTGGGCGCCCGGGGGAGCAGCCCTCGGGTCTCGAAGTACCGCAGCAGCCCGGCGGCGGCGAGCTCGTACCCCGAGACGAGCGAGGACCGTTCCGAGGTCTCCGCCGGCTCGGTCCGCTCCTCCTCCTCGCGGAGACGGCCCGCGACCCAGGCGACCTCCGGCCGTTCCCGGGCGGCGGCGAGCGCGACCTCGCGCCAACGCTCGACCCGCTCCCGGTACCG
>JASHRJ010000104.1 GCA_030037395.1 Thermoplasmata archaeon | reverse complement strand
GAGGAGCCGACCGCATGACGCCGGCCGGCCCCCGCGCGCCGCGCCGAGCCGGCCGCAAGGCGCCGGCCGCCGCCCCGCCGGCCGACGGCTTCCCCCTGGCCGTCGGCGGACGATCGCACCCGGCGATCGGCCTCGGCCTGTGGGGCCTCGGCCGATGGGCCCCCGAGGACGAAGCGCGGACCAAGGCGACGATCGCCCGCGCCTACGAGCTCGGGCTCCGCTGGTTCGACACCGCCGAGGTGTACGGCGCGGGCCGGTCCGAGCGGCTCTTGGGCGACGTCCTCCGGCGGGCGAGCGGGGGCGGGGCGGACGCGTTCGTGGTCACCAAGCTGTCCTGGGAGCACCTGCGGGCCGGCCAGGTCCGCGCGTCGCTGATCCGCAGCCTCGAGCGGCTCGGGCGCCGCTCGGTCGATCTCTACCTCGTCCACGCGCCCGACCCCCGGGTGCCGATCGCCGAGACGATGGCCGAGCTCGAGGCGCTCTGGAAGGAGGGCCGGGTGGGGGCGATCGGGGTGTCGAACTTCTCCTCCGAGGAGCTCGAGGCGGCCTCCCGGGCCCTGGCCGAGACGAAGGTGGTGGTGAACCAGGTGCGCTACAACCTGTTCGACCGGGAGGAGGCGGAGGCGGTGCTGCCGTACTGCCGGGAGCACGGCATCGTCGTCGAGGCGTACACCCCGCTCGCGCGGGGGCTCCTGCACGGGCGGTACCTGGACGGCCGCCGGGTCCCGCCCGAGGTCCGCCAGTTCGCGCAGGACCTGTTCGGCGAGTCCCGGCTGCCGGAGATCGCCGCCCGGACCCGGAAGCTCCGCGAGCTCGCGCGCGCGACGGAGGTTCCGCTCGCGTCGATCGCCCTGCACTGGCTCCGACGGCAGGGGGCCGCGCCGGTGTTCGGCGCGAGCCGGCCCGCCCAGGTCGACCAGAACCTGGCGGCGTGGGGCCGGCGGCCGCCGGAGGACGTGCTCGCGCAGGCCGACGCGATCGCCCGGGGCGGCCTTGCTTAGGCTCGTCGCGCTCGACATGGACGGCACGCTGGTCGACGTCGACAGCTCGTGGGGGGCGGTCCACGCCCATTTCGGAGAGCAGAACGCGGACGGGCTGCGGCGGTTCCTCGCGAACGAGATCGACGACGAGGAGTTCATCCGGACCGACATCGAGATCTGGCGCCGCCACGCGCCCCGGCTCGACGTGCAGGAGCTGGAGCGGATCCTCGCCGACGTGCCGCTGATGCCGGGGGCCGAGCGCCTCGTGCGGGGGCTCCGGGCCCGCGGCGCGCGCACGGCGATCGTGAGCGGCGGGATCGACCTGCTGGCGCGCCGCGTCGCCCGCGAGCTCGGCATCGACGTGGCGCTCGCGAACGGCTTCCGGGTGACCTCGGAGGGGTGCCTCACCGGCGAGGGCATCGTGCGGGTACCGGTCCACGGCAAGGAGGGGGTCCTCGAGCAGCTCCAGCGGCAGCTGGGGGTGGCCCCCGCCGAGACGGCGGCGGTCGGCAACTCCGAGATCGACGTCGGGCTGTTCCGCCGGAGCCGGCTCGGGGTCGCCTTCCTGCCCGCCGACGACACGGTGCGGCAGCGCGCCGACCGGGTCGTGGCGGAGCGGGACCTCGGGCGGGTGCTCGACGCGCTCGACGACTTCCCGCCGGCCTAGCGCGGGAACCGTTATCCCCCGCGCCCCGCTGGTCCGGGCGGATGGAAGGCTACTCCGCGCTGCTCGAGCGGGCGCGCGCCAAGCTGCCCCCGGTCCGGACGGGGTCCGAACGGTTCGTCGTGCCGGAGCCGGACGTCATGACCGACGGGCGCACGACGGTGATCCGCAACTTCCAGGAGATCGCCGGGGTCCTGCGCCGGGACCCGGAGCACGTGATCGGCCACCTCGCCCGCGAGTTCGGCTGCCCGGGGGTGCTCGACCTTCCGCGGGGGGTCCTCAAGTCCCGCCTGACGAAGGACGCGATCGCCCAACGGATCCGGGAGTACACCGCGAAGTACGTGATCTGCACGGAGTGCAAGCGGCCGGACACCCACCTGAAGAAGGACGGGCGGCTCACGCTGCTCGTCTGCGAGGCGTGCGGGGCGCAGCGCCCCGTGACCGTCCGCCGGACCGTCGAGGTCGAGCGGCCGAAGACCCCGGTGGTCGTCGGCGAGGTGTACCGCCTGACGATCGAGGACATCGGGCGGCGGGGCGACGGGGTCGCCAAGAAGGAGGGGTTCGTCGTCTTCGTGACCGGGGCGACCCAGCGGGGCGCGACGGTGAACGCGAAGGTGACGAAGGTCCTCGGCAACAACGCCTACGCCGTCGTCCAGCCGTAGGCGGCGGATGCGGAGCCTCCGCTGGCTCGGCCTCCCCGCGCTGTACATCGGCGCCCAGCTCGCGGGGCTCGCCCTCGCGCTGCCGTTCCGCTCGGAGGGGCTGGCGACGACCTCGAACCCGCAGAGCCCGACGGCGCCGCTCCTCATCCTGGTCGTCATCGTGGTGGCGCCGTTGTTCATCCTCCTGTTCGCGCGGCGCCGGGGCGGGATGGTGGCGCTGCGGCACACGATCTTGATCGGGATCGCCGCCGCGCTCTACCTCACCCTGTTCGCGACGTTCTCGCTGGTCCCGCCCGGCTTCATCCTCCTCCGCCCGTACGGCGCCGAGGTCGCGGCCGTCCCGGCGCTGACGTTCGCCGCGATGGCGAGCGCCGGCCTCTACCTTACCCTGCTCCTGGAACCCCAGTGGTACGTCGTCGACCTCGCCGGGTTCGCGGCCGGCGGGGCCCTGATCGCGATCCTCGGCATCTCGTTCGGGATCCTGCCGGCGCTCCTGCTGCTGTCGGTCCTGATGGTCTACGACGCGATCGCCGTCTACCGGACGAAGCACATGGTCAGCCTCGCGGACGCGGTGACCGAGATGAAGCTGCCGATCCTGATGGTCATGCCGGACTCCGCCGACTTCGACTACCCGCACGCGGCGCCGCTGCGCGAACAGCGCCAGCGACCGGTGGAGGAGCGCTCGGCCCTGTTCATGGGGCTCGGGGACGTCGTGATCCCGGGGACGCTGGTCGTCAGCGCGTTCGTCTGGCTGCCGGAGGTTCCCCGCCTCGCCACGGTCGGGGGGAACCTCGCGGTCGCGCTCGCCACGCTCGTCGGCTCCCTGGTCGGCTACGCCGTGCTGATGCGCCGCGTGGCGGGCGGCAACCCCCAGGCCGGCCTGCCGTTCCTGAACGGGGGGGCGATCGCGGGCTACCTGCTCGCCTACCTGCTCGTCTACCGCTCGTACACCTTCGGCCTCACCGGGGGGCTTTAACCCGGGGCGCCTCGGCCCGGCGGTGCCGCGCAGGGTCGAGGACCTCGGCCTGGGGGATCGCCCGTCGCTCGACACGCTGGTCCGGCGCCTCGGGGCCGGCGGGGGATTCACGGCGAAGGGGGTCGCGGACGGGGTCGACCTCCTCACGGAGATGCTCGGCGACCCCGGGACGACCGTCTTCCTCTCGTTCCCGGCCGACCTGGTCGCCACCGGCACCCGGGGGGTCCTCGCGACGCTCGTCCGGACCGGGCGGATCGCCGCGGTCCTCACCACGTGCGGGACGCTCGACCACGACCTGGCGCGCGCGTTCCGGCCGTACCTGCACGGCCGCTGGGACCTCGACGACCGGGAGCTGCACCGTCGGCACCTCCACCGCCTCGGGAACGTGGTGATCCCCGAGCGGAACTACGGCGCGATCGTCGAGCGAAAGATGCAGCCGCTCCTCCGGCGGCTCTGGGCCGGCGGGACCCGGGCGATCTCGAGCCGGGCGCTCGCCCGCGAGATCGGGGCGTCGCTCCCGGCGGACGCGGGGTCGAGCGTCCTGCGGGCGGCGTACGACTGCGACGTGCCGGTGTTCGTCCCCGGCCTCACGGACGGGGCGGTCGGCTCCCAGCTCTGGCTGTTCTGGCAGGACCACCGGGGCCTCTCCCTCGACCTGCTCTCCGACGAGCAGGCGCTCGCCGACCTGGTCTTCGGGGCCCGGCGCGCCGGGGCGATCATCGTCGGCGGCGGGATCTCGAAGCACCACACGATCTGGTGGAACCAGTTCCGCAACGGCTTGGACGCGGTCCTGTACGTGACGACCGCGGTCGAGTGGGACGGGAGCCTGTCCGGCGCGCGGCCGCGCGAAGCGGTCTCCTGGGGCAAGCTGAAGCCGTCGGCACGGCAGGTCGTGGTGGACGGCGACGCGACGGTCCTGCTGCCGCTGATGGTGGGGGCCGCGCTGGAACGGCTCGCCGCCCCCGCCCGACGCCGACGGGGGTGACCGGCCCGGCCGCCGAGCCCGCTCGGCGTCCCGCGCCGCGCGCGGCGCGGTGCCTTTATGCCCAGCACCTCGCTCCCGCGCCCCCGAGGGCCCGTAGCTTAGCCCGGTAGAGCAGGCGGCTCTTAACCGCAAGATCAGGGGTTCGAATCCCCTCGGGCCCGGGGCCGAACTCGTCCTGACCTACCGGATCACGGCTCCCCTACGGGAGGTTTCCTAAATCCTGGGACTCGCGGTCCAAGCTGAGAACCTCCGATGCAGGGACGCCCCGCATCGGCGCCGCGGGCTCAGCCGAGCCCGGCCTCTTGGACCATCCTCCGGGCGGCGTCTTCGACCCGGGGGACCGGACCGAACAGCTTCGCCTGGAGCGTCGTGTCGGCGATGTACTTCCCGGTGGCGAAGAAGTCGAACATCGCCGAATAATCCCGCATCGACCGGCTGAACCGAGCGAAGAAGTGCAGGAAGTGCAGCGTTCCCGACCCTCCGGGCTTCACCGTCCGTCCGAGCACGGCG
>JASHRJ010000103.1 GCA_030037395.1 Thermoplasmata archaeon | reverse complement strand
AGCCGGGGCCCCGGCGGAGAGGGAGCGGTGGCCGTCGACGCTGAGCCGCCGACGTTCGTTCGCGCGCAGCGGTACATCGGCGAGCGGGTGACCGCCGCGCTCGCGCGGGTGGACTCGTCGCTGGTGGCCCGCGCGATCGCCATCCTCTCGCAGGCGCCGCAGATCTTCGTCTACGGCGCCGGGCGGAGCGGGATCGTGGGCCGGGCGTTCGCGATGCGGCTCGTGCAGATCGGCCTGCGGGCCTACGTGATCGGCGAGAGCGTGACCCCGATCGTCCGGCCGGGCGACGCGGTGTTCATCCTCTCCGGGCAGGGCGAGAGCTACTCCTCGATCCAGACCGCGAACATCGTCCGCCGCGAGGGGGCCCACCTCATCGTCCTCACGGCCCGTCGTGGCTCCAAGATCGCGCACACCGCCTCCGTGCTGATCCCGCTCGACCTGGCGGACGATGCGGAGCGCGCTCGGCTCGCCCCGCTCGGCACGCTCTTCGAGTCGGCGAGCCTCCGGCTCACCGACGCCCTGATCGCCGAGCTGATGGCCGCGCGCGGCGAGGACGAGGCGTCGATGCGGGGCCGTCATGCGATCATGGTCTAGCGCGCGGCGGCCGAAACTTTAAGCGAAGGGTACGCTCCCCCGCTCGTGGCCCGAGCGCGGGAGCCGGGGAGCGAGACCCTCGTGCCGGTGCCGTCCCGCTTCTTCGTGACGAGCGGCAAGGGGATCAACAAGACCAGCGAGCTGAACGCGTTCGACCTCGCGCTCCTGCAGGCCGGCATCGGCGAGCAGAACCTCGTGAGCGTCTCGTCGATCCTGCCGATCGGGATCCGCCAGGTCGACCGGGTCCGGATCGCGCGCGGGGCGATCACCCATTGCGTTCTCGCCCGCCACGGCGGCGGCGAAGGCGAGGTGATCAGCGCGGGCATCGCCTACGGCTTCCGCTCCGACGGCGAAGGGGGCTACGTCGCGGAGGGGCACCTGCACGGGACGCAGAAGTCGCTCAAGGAGTTCCTCAAGTGGCGCATGGAGGAGATCGCCCACTTCCGGGGCGTGGAGCTCCGGCGGATCCACTACCGGACCGAGGAGCTGTCGATCCCGATGGACCACTACGGGGTCTGCGTCGCCGCCTGCGTCTTCCTACCGTAGCGACGCGCTACAAGAGCCGCCGCAGCAGCAGCTTGTCCTCGAGGCTCCCTTCGATCGCGAGCCGACGGGTCACGAGCGCCTTCATCGGCCCGAGCTCCTTGCGCACGAGGCCCTGGAAGGTCGCGACATCGGTCGCGATGGACAGGTCGGCCCTTGCCGGCGCGCCCGTCCGCAGGTTGGTGAGGCGCCCGCCCGCGAGGTCGACCGCGAAGGTCCCGCCGTCGCTGAGGCGGATCGCGATGGTGCGCGCGAGCCCCTGGAGCTCCTCGGCCATCGCCGGGGTCCGCTCGACGCGGCGGTTGAACCGGTCGACGAGCGAGGCGAGGGTCTCCTCCACGGTCATCGAAGCGGCGGTCGTGCCGGCCCAGCCCGCGGCCGCGCGATAACTCTTCGCGTCGTCGCCCACGACGCCCGTAGCCACGACGGCAGGTCTCCCTTCTCCGCGACGTAGCGGCGGACGAACTCGACCGTCCGCGGGTCCGACGGATAGCCGCTGCCGACCTCCGTGCCCAGGTCCGCGGCGAGCTGCCGGATCGCCCGGTCCCGTCGGACCTTGGCGACGATCGAGGCCGCTCCCACGACCGGGTCCGTCGCGTCGGCGTGGTGTCGGGCGACTACCGCGACCTCGGGGCCCGCGAAGTGGGCCACCCGCGCCCCGAACCGGCGAGCGTTCGTGTCGCACGCGTCGACCCGGGCCTCCGCCGGGGCGAACGGACGCGCCAGCTCGCCGAACAGACGCGCCTCGAGTTCGTTGAGCTTCCCCACCGTCACGTGCCGGTCGATCTCGGCGGGCGCGGCCTCCGCGGACCGGAGCACGGCGCACCGGGCGAGTCGCTCGTAGACCTCCTCTCGCCGCGCGGGGCTGAGCGCTTTCGAGTCGCGCGCCCCCGCGTCGATCAGCGCACGGACCTCGTCCCGCCGGACGCACACCGCGCCGACCACGAGCGGGCCGATCCAGGCGCCCCGCCCCGCCTCGTCGATCCCGAGGACCGGTTCCCGGGCGGTCCGCCACACGGGGCCCGGAGCTCGGTCGCCCCGAAAAGTGGGCGGGGCTCCCCGTCGGCCTCTTCCGCGAGCCCCCGCGCTGAAAGGCTCAAATAGCGGTCCCCCGTCGGACCGCCCCTCGGCGGCCGCGATGGGGATCTGGCAGGGACGCTCACGCCGCAAACGCACGGGCGGGCGCCTACGGCCGATCCGCAAGAAGCGTCGATTTGAGATCGCCCGCGAGCTGCAGACGGCGACGGTCGGGGTCGGGACCGTCAAGAGGTACCGGGTCCGCGGCGGCAACCGCAAGCTTAGGATCCTGACGACCGCCTCGGTCAACGTCTACGATCCGGCCTCGCGCAAGACCCAGCGCGCGCGGATCGTCACGGTCCGGGAGAACCCGGCGAACCCCAACTACGTGCAGCGGAACGTGATCACGCGCGGGGCGATCCTCGAGACCGACCTCGGGCTGGTGCGAGTCCTGTCCCGGCCCGGCCAGGACGGGATCCTGAACGGGGTCCGAATCGCCGCGCCGCCCGGCTGACGCGGCCGGCGGGGCCGATGCCCGAGCACTTCTACGTCTATCCGGCGTACCTCGAGAAGCTCCCTCGCTCGGACGGGCGTCGGGTCCCTGCGGCGGACGGCCTGGTCGAGGTGACGGCGGAGGAGCTCCTGGCGGCCGCCCGGAAGCTGGGAGCGAAAGCCGAGCTGGAGGCCGACAAGCAATACCCGCGCCGGTGCTTCGCCTACGCCGGTCGCATCAAGGTCGCCAAGACCCCCGGCCGGACCAAAACCGAGTTCCTGCGAGCGCTCGCGCACGAGCTCCGGCGTCAGCGCGGCCAGGCGGGACGCGCGTGAGCGAGGAGCCGGCGGTCGTCTTCGTCACCGGCACGGCCGGAGCCGGCAAGACCACGTTCGTCCGGGCGTTCGCCGAGTGGATGAAGACGAGCGGCTACGACGCCTCGGTCGTCAACCTCGACCCGGGGCTCGAGAACGCCGAGTTCGAGCCGGACGTCGACATCCGGGAGTGGGTCCGGCTCGCCGACCTCCAGGACGAGTACGGCCTCGGCCCGAACGGGGCCCAGGTCGCCGCCGCCGACATGATCGCGCTGAAGATCTTTGAGGTGAAGCAGGCGATCGCCGAGGCGGACGCCGACTATGTCCTCGTCGACACGCCCGGCCAGATCGAGCTGTTCGCCTTCCGGGAGGCGTCCAAGGCGATCGTCGAGGCGCTCGGAGGGGACCGAGCGCTGATCGCCTTCCTCTACGACCCCGGGCTCGCCCGCAGCGCCTCGGGCTTCGTCTCCCTCCTGCTGCTGAGCGCCAGCGTCGAGTTCCGGTTCCGCCTGCCGATCGTCAACGTCCTGACGAAGTCGGACGTGCTGACCGCCGAGCAGCTGGCGGAGGTCCTCGCGTGGTCGGACGAACCCGGGCGGCTGGACGAGGCCGTGGGCGGCCCGACCGCGACGCCGGACGTGCAGCTGTCGACCGAGCTGCTGCGGGCGATCGAGACGATGGGACCCCTCACCGGCCTGGTGCCGACGTCGGCGAAGGAGCGCACGGGGCTGGACGCGTTCTACCGCGAGTGCCAGCGGATCCTCGCCGGGGGGGAGGACCTGGAACCGTCGCACGAGCCGGTCGCCGAGTAGCCGTCAGCCTTCGGTAAAGAACAGGCCCATCCCGGCGGAGGCGGACTCCTCCTCATCCTTGAGGCGCCGGTACAGGGCCTCGGCCTCCGCGCCGGCGAGCCGCGTCCCGCTCGGTCCGAGGAGCGCCTGCAGCCGCTGGACCGCGTCCGGGGCCCCCTCGAGCAGGACGTAGGTCGTCGCCGCCGGGCCGGCGAGGCTCGCGGCGTCGCGGACCTTCTGGCTCTGGCGGGAGACGAGATCGTCCTTCAGGGCGCCGTCCAGCTCCGTCCGGCGGTCGTTCGGCACGGCGAAGATCGCCCACGCCATCCCGCCGACGACCCTGCACCGGTATTTGGGGATTCTCCGCGCGGGGTCGGCCCCCGGCCGAGAACCGACTTGAGGGACGGCCGTGTGGGACGTGCGTGTACTCGGCGCCGGTTTACGCCCGCTCGAACGAGGCGCCCGTGTTGCTGGTCGGCGCCGCGCACGTCCTCGACCTGGACGCCCCGCTCCGCCGCGCGCTCGGGGCCCGCGTACTCGACGGGATCGCGGTCGAGCTGGACGCCGAGCGCGCCCAGGCGCTGCTGAACCCCCCGGCGCGAGGGCGCCGGCCGGCCCGGGGGGTACCGCTGATCGCCCGGCTGTGGGGCCATCTCCAGCATCGGCTCGGGGCCGAGCTCGGGGGCGGCGGGGCGGGCGCCGAGATGAAGGTCGCCGCGGCCGTCGCCGGGGAGCGCTCGGTCCCGCTCTTCCTGATCGATGACCCGATCCGGGCCACGCTGGCCTCGCTCCTCGCGGCGCTCCCGCTCCGGGAGCGGGTCCTGCTGCTCGCCAGCGCGTTCGCGGGCCTCTTCCTGCCGTCGGGGGTCGTCGGCCGCGAGGTCGACCGGTACGCGGAGGACCCGGAAGGGTTCGCAGAGGAGATCCGCCGGGCCAGCCCGACGCTTGCGAAGGTGCTGATCGACGACCGCAACGAGCACATGGCCGACCGGCTCGTCTCCCTGAGGGCGCGCGGGTACGGGCGTGTGGCCGTCGTGGTCGGGGATGCGCATCTTCCCGGGCTGGCCGCCGCGCTGCGGCGCCGGGGGGTGCCCGTGGAGGCGATCCCGTTCCGCGAGCTGCGCGCGGCTACAGGACCGTCATCGAGCCCTTCGTAGCCTCGTCGAGGGCCCTCTCGAACGACACCGCGAGCTCGGTGACGTCCGCCCCGGCGTGCTCGTCGAGCCGGCCGGCGTCGCCGAGCTCCGAGACGGCCGGGGCGAGCGGCAGGCGGGCAAGGACCGGGATGCCGTACTCCTCCGCGACGCGCGCGACCCGGCTCGGTCCGAACGGCTCGAACCGCTCCCCGCAGTGTGGGCAGCGTGCGAACGCCATGTTCTCGACCACCCCGAGCAGCGGCACGTGGAGGTCCCGGGCCATGTTCATCGCCTTCTTGACGATCAGCGCGGCGAGGTCCTGCGGCGTGAGGACGAAGACCATGCCGTCGATCGGGATCGTCTGGAAGACCGTGAGCGGGACGTCGCTGGTCCCGGGCGGCATGTCGATGAGCAGGTAATCGAGCTTCCCCCAGTGGACGGAGCCGAAGAACTGGGTGATGAGCCGGGTGACCAGCGGCCCGCGCCAGATCACCGGCGTCTGTTCGTCCTCGACCATGAACTGCGAGGAGACGATCGGGATCCCCGTCCGGGACGGGGCGGGCTCTATCCCCTCGCCGCGGTCGACCAGGGGGCCGGTCAGGCCGAGCAGCTTCGGGATCGACGGACCGGTGATGTCGGCATCCAGGATCCCGACGGTCTTCCCCCGTCGCCGCAGCTCGGCGGCGAGCAGCGCGGTGACCGACGACTTGCCGACCCCGCCCTTCCCGCTGCCGACCGCGACGACCCGTGCGATCGGTCCCTTCTCCATCCGCTGCAGCAGCCCGCGCGGGCCGTGCGGGGGGGCGCGGCTCGGCGGGTGTCCGCCCGCCGTCGGCGGAGCGGCGTCGTGGGGAGCGGGGCCGCTCACGCCGTTTCCACCGGGCGTTCATATATAACGGACGGGAGCGTGCCTCGGGGTTCTCCATCGATGAACGTAGGCCGCTCGGCGGAGCTCGACGAACTGTTCCGCCCGGCGTCGATCGCCGTCGTGGGCGCGTCCAACCGGCCGGGGCGGGTCGGGACGACGTTGTTCCGCAACCTGCTGGCGGCGGGGTACCGCGGCATCGCCTACCCGGTGAACCCGTCCTGGAAGAGCGTCTCGGGGGTCCGCTGCTACCCGGATCTCGCGTCGCTGCCGGAGGCGCCGGAGCTCGGGGTCGTGATCGTACCGGCCGCCGCGGTGGCGCGCACGATCGACGAGCTCGGGCGCGCGGGAGCCCAGGGAGCGGTCGTCATCTCGGCCGGCTTCCGGGAGGTCGGCGACGCCGGGGCGGCCCTCGAGGCCGAGCTCGTGGCCCGGGCCCGGGAGCACCGCATGTCGATCGTGGGACCGAACTGCTTCGGGGTCTTCAACACCGATCCGGAGGTCGGGCTGAACGCCACCTTCAGCGAAGCGCTGCCCCCGGCGGGCAACATCGCCTTCGTCTCGCAGAGCGGCGCGCTGGGAGCCGGCATCCTGCGCTACGCCGCCTCGGAGCGGATCGGCTTCTCCCGGTTCGTCTCGGTCGGCAACCGCGCGGGGGTCGACGAGAACGACCTGCTCACCGCGCTCGAGCGGGACCCGAGGACCCGGCTCATCCTGCTCTACGTCGAGAGCCTTGCGAACGGCCGGCGGTTCCTCGAGGCCGCGCGCGAGGTGACCGAGCACAAGCCGGTGCTGGTGATCAAGAGCGGCCGCACCTCGGCGGGGGAGCGGGCGGCGAAGAGCCACACCGGCTCGCTCGCCCAGTCCGGGCGCGACCAGCTGTACGACGCGGTGTTCGCCCAGGCCGGGGTGCAGCGGGTCGACTCGCTGGGCGGCCTCTTCCGCCTCGCCAAGATCTTCGCGAGCGGACTGGAGATGAACGGACCGGGCCTGGCGATCGTGACCAACTCGGGCGGCCCCGGCATCGTCGCGGCCGACGCGGCGATCCGTCAGGGGCTCCAGCTCCCGGGGCTCGCGGATGGGGTCCGCGCGGCGCTCGCCGCGAGACTCCCGTCGATCGCCTCGGTCGCCAATCCGCTCGACATGACCGCGGAGGCCGATCCCGAGGAGTATCGCGACAGCCTCCTGGCCCTCTTGGGCCAGCCGGGCGTCGACGGCGCGCTGGTGGTCTCGTCGCCGGCCGGGAACGTCACCGGCGAGGCGGTCGCGCGGGCGATCCTCGAGGCGAAGGCCGCGTCGGCCAAGCCGATCGTCGCCTGCCTCTTCGGGGTGAGCGACCTCTCCGAGGAGGTCGCCTTCCTCGAGCAGCGCGGGGTTCCCACCTACACCTTTCCCGAGGAGGCCGTGGAGGGGCTGGGGAGCCTCGCGCGGTACCGCGCGTGGACGACGCGTCCGCACGAGCCCGTACGGACCTTCCCGGTCGAGCACGAGCGGGCGGAGCAGGCGATCGCGCGCGCCCGGGCGGCCGGTCGGACCGTGCTGCCGGAGTATGCCGCCCGCGACCTGCTCCGGGCGTACGGGATCCGGTTCCCGGAGGCGGTGCTCGCGAGGACCGTCGAAGACGCCGTCGCCGCCGCCCCCCGCCTGGGATTCCCGGTGGTGCTCAAGGTTGCCTCGCCGGAGATCTCGCACAAGACCGACGTCGGGGGGGTCGCCCTCGGGATCGGCGGGACCGGCGAGTTGCGCGCCAGCTGGGAACGGATGGAGCGCTCGGTCCGCGCCGCCGCGCCGGAGGCCCGGATCGACGGCTTCGAGGTCGAAGCCCAGGTCCCCGCCGGCAAGGAGGTCCTGATCGGGATCCAGCGGGACCCGAGCTTCGGGCCGATCGTCGTGTTCGGGATGGGAGGGATCTACGTGGAGGCCCTCCGGGACGTGACGTTCCGCCTGGCCCCGATGCGGCCGCGCTCGGCCCAGCACATGATCGAGTCGGTCCGCAGCTACCCGCTCCTGCGGGGGGTGCGCGGCGAGGCGCCGAGCGACGTCCCCGCGCTCGCCGAAGCCCTCGAACGGGTCTCGCAGCTCGCGGCGGAGCGCCCGGAGATCGCCGAGCTCGACCTCAACCCGATGATCGTCCGGCCCGCCGGGCACGGCGTCGTGGCGGTCGACGCGCGGATCGTGCTCGTTCCTCCTTCCAGATCGGCACCGTCCGCTTGAGCCGGTCGATGAGGTACCGCGCCGCGTCGAACGCCTCGGCCCGGTGGGGGCAGCACGCGCCCACGACCACGGCTGTTCCGCCGGCCTCCACGCGGCCCAGGCGGTGCCAGAGGACGACCCCCCGAGCGCCGAACCGCCGCCGGGCCTCCCGCTCGAGGCTCGCCAGGGCGGCCAGCGCGGGGCGCCGATCGACCTCGTACTGGAGCGCCCCCACCACGGTCCGGCCGCGCCGGTCGGCCCGCACGCGGCCGGCGAAGAGGACCACCGCCCCCGCGGGCGATCGGTCGAGCGCCGCCTCCGCCGCGGCGATCGAGAGGGGTCGGCGGGTCAGCCGGATGCCCACGGTCAACCCCCTCCGTACGGTGGATGCACGGCGAACTCGTCGCCGGCCAGGACCGTCTCGTCCAGGTCGCGCAGGTACCGACCGTTCCGCAGGAAGCGGCTGACCTTGAGGGTCGGCGCGAGCGGCGGGTAGGCGCGGGCGAGCTCGCCCACGAGGACCCGCGCCGGGACGCCACCGCCCGGGGCCGGCCAGTCCAGCGACGGGCGGCCCAGGGCGACACGGGCCGTGGAGAACAGACGGACGTGGATCGGACCGGCCACGGGGCGGACGAGCGCGGAGGACCGTAACGCTTACCGGCCCCACCGACCCGCGCCGGGGCCGGCGGACTACGGAGGCGGGAACCGACGACCGAGCGCCTCCTCCAGCTCGCCGACCAGGCGATCCTCGGAGGCGCGGCTCCAGGAGGACGGCTCCAGACGGGGCGGCTCGGCCCAGGACGACGGCGGCTCTCCTCCGGTCCGCCGGGCGAACTCCCGGCGCCATGGTCCCGGGAGCGCGTCCGTCGCCGCGGGGAGCGGAGCCCCGGCGAGCAGCAGTCCGGTCCGCGCGAGCGTTCGAGCGACGTTCGCGGCGTCGTACCCCCCGCCGCCGGTGACGAGCAGGGAGCTTCCCTGTTCTCCCGCCAGACCGAGGAGGAGCCGATCGACCTCAGCGTAGCCGGCCGGGGAGTACTGCAGGCGCGCCAGCGGGTCCCCCCAGTGGCCGTCGACCCCGTGCTGCACCACGAGCAGCTCGGGCCGAAACTCGCGGAGGAGCGGGGGGAGGAGGCGCCGGGCGAGCGGAAGCAGCGCGTCGTCCCCGGCGCGGGGCGGCAGCGGGACGTTGACCTTGAGGCCCGCCCCGTCGCCGGTCCCGGCCTCCGCCGTACGCCCCGTGCCGGGGAACAGGGTCCGTCCGTCCTGGTGGAAGTCGATGTCCAGGAGCCGGCCGTTCCCGTAGAAGCCGTACATCACGCCGTCGCCGTGGTGGGCATCCAGGTCGACGTAGGCGATGCGATGCCCTGCCGCGAGGGCCTCGCCGATCGCGACCGCGAGATCGTTGAAGATGCAGAAGCCGCTCGCGCGACCGGGGTGCGCGTGGTGCAAGCCGCCGGCGGGCGCGAACGCGGCGCGCCCGTGCCCGAGGGCGTCGCGCGTCGCACGGACGGTTCCGCCCACGACCCGCGCCGCGGCCTCAAAGCACCCAGGGAACGACGGGGTGTCGCCCGCGTCAAGCGGCCGTCGGTCTCGGGCGTTCCCTGCCGCGCGGACCCTGGCGACGTACGCGGGCTCGTGGAACCCGAGGAGGGCGCTCGGCTCGACCGGCGGCACCTCGCGCACCCACGCGAGGGCGCTGGCGGAGCCCGGCCCGAGCGCCGTCTCGATCAGTCGCACGGCGAGCCCCCGGCTCACCTCGGTGAACGGATGGCCGGCTCCGAAGTCGTAGGCGAGGAACCGATCGTCCCAAACGACCGAGACCCTCTCCGCGCTCACGGCGCGACCCCGAGCCGGGCGGGATCGGGCCGGCGGAGCGCAGGCGCCACGGTCGCCTACCGGGCGGGCGCGAGGCGCGCGCGTCGGAAACTGACGCTCAGTTGGCACCCGTCGGCGGAGCGGTGCGTCTCCACCGGAAGCCCCAGCGTGCCCAGGACCTTCGCGCCGGCGACGTTGTCGGGCAGGACCTCGGCGACGAACCCCTCTACCCCGGCGGAGCGCGCGATCCGAGCGAGATATCGGACCAGGAACGAGCCGATCCCGCGCCGTTGGCAGTCGTCGCGAACGAGATAGGCCACCTCCGCGCGGTTGGTGGCCCGGTCGATGGCGTACCGTCCGACCGCCACGATCTCCTCGCGTTCCGGCTGCCCCGGGTGCGGCACCACCGCGACGATCGCCATCTCTCGATCGTAGTCGACGTGGACGTACGGCACGAGCCCCCGGTGCGGCATCGACCGCAGCGCCCGGAAGAACCGCTGGTAGATCGACTGCTCGGAGAGGCGGTAAAACAGGTCCTTCATCATCTCTTCGTCGGTGGGTTTGATCGGCCGAAACTGCACCCGCAGACCCCTCGCGAACGTGTGGGCGGTCGTCCACTGCGCCGGGTACACGGCCGCGACCTCGGGAACGTCGTCCGGGATCAGGCGCAGGCGCTTCGCCTGGCGGATCAGCTCCGGCCGGGCCCTCGGATGGGCGATGGAGATCATGGCAAGGGCCCGCTCCTGGATCGTGCGGCCGTGCAGGTAGGCGATCCCCCACTCCGTGACGACGTAGTGGACGTCGCCCCGGCTCGTGACCACCCCGGCTCCCGGTTTGAGCTGCGCGGTGATCCGCGAGACGGTGTCCCGGGCGGCGGTGGAGGGGAGCGCAATGATCGGCTTGCCTCCCTTCGAGCGGGCCGCCCCCCGGACGAAGTCGACCTGGCCCCCGATGCCCGAGTAGAAGTACTCGCCGAGGCTGTCGGCGCAGACCTGGCCCGTGAGGTCGACCTCGAGCGCGCTGTTGATCGACACCATGCGATCGTTCTGCGCGATCACGAACGGATCGTTGGTGTGCGAGACCGGGTGGAACTCGATCTGCGGGTTGTTGTCGACGAAGTCGTAGAGCTTGCGGGACCCCATGCAGAAGGCGGCTACGATCTTGCCCGGATGGAGGGTCTTGCGACGGTTGGTGATGACCCCGAGCTCCACGAGTCGCACGATCCCGTCCGAGAACATCTCGGTGTGGACCCCGAGGTCCTTCTTGTCCTGGAGGTAGGCCAGGACGGCGTCCGGGATCGTCCCGATCCCCATCTGCAGCGTCGAGCCGTCCTCCACAAGGCTCGCGACGTGCCGGCCGATCGAGCGCGCCACCTCGTCCGGCACCGCGACCGGCGCCTCCGGGATCGGATAGTCGACCGGTACCAAGAGATCGAGGTCGTCGATGTGGACGAACGAGTCCCCCAGGGCGCGCGGCATCCGCGGGTTGACCTCGGCGACGACGTACGGGGCGGACTCCGCCGCCGGCTTCACCACATCGGTGCTGACGCCGAACGAGCAGTAGCCGTGCTCGTCCGGCGGGCTCACCTGGATCAGCGCGACGTCCAGCGCGACCCCGCCGCGCTCGAAGAGCTGCGGGATCTCGCCGAGGAAGATCGGCGTGTAGTCGGCGCGCCGCCGGGCCACGGCCTCCCGGACGTTCGGGCCGATGAACAGCGCGTTGTGGCGGAAGTTGTCCCCCCACTTCTCTTCGACGTACGGCGCGGTCCCCAGGGTCATGATGTGGACGATCTCGGTGCCGAACAGCCGCTCCGCGCGGCGGACGAGCGCCTCGACCAGCCGCTGGGGCTCGGCCGCCCCCGAGCCCACGAAGAGATGTCGACCGCTCTCGATGCCGGCGACCGCGTCGTCCGGCGTCCGCACCTTGGCGGCGTAGCGCCGGGCCCACGGGGGGGTGGAGATGCCGGGGGCCGCCTCGGTCCCGGCCTCGGTCGCGATCATGCGGCCCGGGCCCCGCGCCCGGCCCCGGCCGGTCGTGGCCGATCGGAGCGGTCGTCGCTGCGCCGAGGCCAGATCCGCTCGCGTCCCACGGTCGAGGAGCCGAGGCCCGGCTTATGCCCGTTTCGTCAATCCGAGACGAGCGAAGGGCCGGACGGCCTCGGGTCCTCGCCGGTCCGCGCCGTCGGGCGGCCCGTCGCGAACCGTCCTCCGGAGAACCGACAAATATCGAGGGTCCGTGCTCCCCCGAGGCCCCGATACGCCCCCGAACTCCCCGCCGCCCGGCCCGTCGGAGGACGGGGTCGCCCTGAGCGAGGCCGAGATCGCCGTCCACTGGAGGGAGGAGGAGCGGTATCCTCCCCCGCCGGCGTTCGTCGCGCAGGCGAACCTCACCGATCCCACGGTCACCGAGCGGTTCTCCGAGCCCCACTTCCCGGAGTGCTTCGGGGCGTTCGGCGAACTGCTGACCTGGGATCGGCGCTGGCGCCAGGTCCTGGACGCGTCGAACCCTCCGTTCTACCGTTGGTTCGTCGGCGGACTCCTGAACGCGAGCGCCAACTGCCTCGATCGGCACCTCGCGAAGTTCGGGTCGAAGCCGGCGTTCCTCTTCGTTCCCGAGCCCGAGAGCGAGCCCACGACCGCCCTCACCTACGAGGAACTGCACGCCCGGGTCAACGAGACCGCATCGGTGCTGCGCACGGACGTGGGCCTGCGGGCGGGGGATCGGGTCACGATCCACCTGCCGATGACCCCCGAGCTGCCGGTGACGATGCTCGCCTGCGCCCGCCTGGGGGTCGTGCACAGCGTGGTCTTCGGAGGCTTCAGCGGCGAAGCCGCCGGACGACGCGCCGCCGACTCGGGAAGCCGGGTCCTCGTCACCATGGACGGCTACTACCGGAACGGCCGGCTCCTCGACCATCGGTCGCTCGCCGACGCAACGGTGGAAAGCGCCCGTCGCGAGGGACAGACGATCGACACGGTGCTCGTCTGGCAGCGGCACCCGGACCGCTACCTGTCGGCGAGCCCGCCGGTGCCGGGGCGGGACCGCCTGTTCGCGGACCTCCTTCGCGGCCGAAGGGGAACCCGGGTGCCGCCGGTGCCGATGCCCGCGGAGGCGCCGCTGTTCCTGATGTACACGAGCGGCACCACCGGCCGTCCGAAGGGCTGCCAGCACGCGACCGGGGGCTACCTGGCGTACGTGGCCGCCACCGCCCGATGGATCCTGGACCTGCGACCCAGCGACGTCTACTGGTGCCTCGCCGACATCGGCTGGATCACCGGACATTCGTACCTCGTGTACGGGCCGCTCGCCCTGGCCGCGACCAGCGTGCTCTACGAGGGGGTCCCCACGTTCCCGGATGCCGGTCGGCCGTGGCGGATCGCGGAGCGGCTTGGCGTGAACATCTTCCACACCTCGCCTACGGCGATCCGGCAGCTGCGTCGGCTCGGACCGGAGGCGCCGGCGCAGCACCGTCTGCGCTTCAAGGCGATGACCACCGTCGGCGAGCCGATCGAACCGGAGGCGTGGCGGTGGTACTACACCTCCGTAGGGCGGGGGGCCGCCGTAGTGACCGACACCTGGTGGCAGACCGAGACCGGCGGCTTCCTCTGCTCGACCAAGCCCGCGCTCGACCCGATGAAGCCGGGGAGCACCGGCCCGGCCCTCCCGGGGATCTACCCGGTGATCATGGACGAGAACGGGCGCGAGATCCCGGCCGGGGCGAACCGGGCGGGCAATCTGTGCATCCGCAACCCGTGGCCCGGCCTGATGTCGACGATCTGGGGGGACCCGGAACGGTTCAAGCGGATCTACTTCGAGAAGTACAACCGCCGGCCCGAGAGCAAGGACTGGCGAGACTGGCCGTACTTCGCCGGGGACGGCGCGGTGCAGTCGGCGGACGGCTACTACCGCATCCTCGGCCGCGTCGACGACGTGATCAACGTCGCGGGCCACCGGTTGGGCGCGAAGGAGATCGAGTCGGCCTGCCTCACGGTCCCCGAGATCGCCGAGGCCGCGGTGGTCCCGGTCGCCGACGAGCTGCGCGGAAGGGTGCCGGAGCTGTACGTCACCCTGCGGCCCGGCATCGTGGCCCGGCCCGAGATCGAGCGGAAGGTCGTGCGGGCGGTCGAGACCGAGATCGGGAAGATCGCTCGCCCCCGGGCCGTCCGGTTCGTGTCGGACATGCCCAAGACCCGCTCCGGGAAGATCATGCGGCGGGTGCTCGCCGCGATCTCGAACACCCTCGAGGTCGGGGACGTCTCTACGCTCGCGAACCCGGAGGTCGTCGAGCAGATCCGCGCCCAGGTCCGGGGGGCGTCCCCGGGGCCCGCACGGCCCCCGCCGGACGACCTGCGGGAGTTCGGCACGACGGAGTGAGCCCGGGCCGCCGATCGCCGCCCGCCCCCGGCGCCGGTTCACCCGAGCCGATTAATAGACGCGGAAACTGATTCGAGCCGTGCGGGAGCTCTCCGTCCGAGCCGGGGGCCAGGCCGGCGACGGGATCGCCTCGATCGGGGAAGCGCTGGCCCGGTCGTTCTCCCGCATGGGCCTTCACCTCTTCGGGCTGAACGCCTACCAGTCGGTCATCCGGGGGGGCCACGTATGGTTCCAGGCGCGGGCCTCCCCGGACCGGCCCTACTCCCAGGGGGACGGGGCGGACATCCTCTACGCGCTCGACCGTGCGACGGTGGAGATCCATGCGCACTCCCTGCGGCCGGGGGCGATCGTCGTCCACGATCCCGAAAAGTTCGCGGTCGAACCGTCCGCCCTCCCCGCCGGCGTCCGGGCGCTGGGGGTGCCTACCCTCGAGATCGCCCGGAAGTACACCAGCCAGTCGATCCTCCAGAACGCCGGGGGGCTCGGCGCCACGGCGTTCCTCAGCGGCATCCCCCTCGACGTCCTCCACGGAGTACTCAGCGACTCGTTCGGGCGCAAGAAGGGCGAGGTCGTCGACTGGAACCTGGGGGCGAGCGCGGACGGCTACCGCTTCGCGCAGGAGCACGCGAGCCCGAGCGATCGCGCGCTCGGCCGGGGCGGAGCCCCCAAGCTCCTGATGACCGGCAACCAGGCGATCGCGCTCGGCGCGGTCGCCGGCGGCTGCAAGTTCCTCGCCCAGTACCCCATGACCCCGGCGTCGACGATCATGCACTGGATGGCGGCGCACTCGACCTCGCTCGGGGTCGTCGTCAAGCAGGCGGAGGACGAGCTCGCCGCGATCCACATGGCGATCGGCGCGTCGTTCGCCGGCGTGCGCTCGATGACCGCGACCAGCGGGGGGGGCTTCTCGCTCATGGTCGAGGCGCTGGGCATGGCCGGCATGACCGAGACCCCCGTCGTGGTCGTCGAGGCGCAGCGGGCCGGACCGTCGACCGGCCTCCCGACGAAGACCGAACAGGGGGACCTGAACCTCATGCTCGGCGCCGGCCAGGGCGAGTTCCCTCGTGCCATCCTCGCCCCGTCGCACCCGAAGGACGCCTACACGGCCGCGATCGAGGCGTTTCGGCTCGCCGAAGCCTGGCAGACGCCGATCCTGCTGGCCAGCGACTTCCATCTCTCGGAGAGCCTTGCGACCGTGGATCGGGAGGAGATCCGGCCGCCCCCGGAAGTGCCCTCGCTGTTCACCGTGGAGCCGAACGGCGGGGCGTACCTGCGGTACGCCTACACCGAGAACGGGGTCTCGCCCCGGGCGATCCCGGGCCAGCCGGGCCTGCAGTACGTCGCGGGCTCGGACGAGCACGACGAGCGCGGGCACCTGATCTCCGACACAAAGTCCGGCATCCCGAAGTGGATCTCCGAGCGCCAGCAGATGATGGACAAGCGGATGCGCAAGCTGACGGGCCTCGCGCGGGACGTGCCGGCGCCCGAGCTCGAGGGCCCCGCCGACGCCCCCCTGACGTTCGTCGCCTGGGGCTCGACGGTGTGCGCCGTGCGCGACGCGATGGCCGAGCTCGCGGCCCGCGGCACCCCCACCAACCTCCTGTGGTTCCCCGCGGTCTACCCGGTCGATCCGGCGCGCGTCGCGCCGAGGCTGACCGGGGCCCGGAGGACGCTGTTGGTCGAGGCGAACTACTCCGGCCAGTTCGGGCGCCTGCTGCGGACCGAGACCGGTTTCGTCCCGACCGCGCGGCTCACGAAGTACGACGGCGAGCCGTTCTTCCCTCACGAGATCGTGGCGAAAGCCTTGGAGGTGGGCGTCGATGGCCGATAGCTCGGCCCGGCCCGGCCCGGTGCCCACCGGGCCCGCGCTGCCGGTGGTGGGCAAGTCCGACACGCGGCCCACCTGGTGTCCGGGGTGCGGGGACTTCGGGGTCGTCGCGGGCATCGAGATGGCCCTCAAACGGCTCGGGATCCCGAGCCACGACGTCGTGATCGTCTCGGGGATCGGCTGCTCGTCGAACCTCCCGCACTTCCTGTCCTCGTACGGCTTCCACGGGGTCCACGGCCGGGCCCTCCCGGTCGCCGAGGGGATCCGCTGGGCGAACCACGGCCTGACGGTCATCGGCACCGGCGGCGACGGCGACGGCTTCGGGATCGGGGTGGGCCATTTCGTCCACGCCATGCGCCGCAACGTCGATCTCACCTACGTGACGATGGACAACCAGATCTACGGCCTGACCACGGGACAGGCGAGCCCGACCTCCCAGCTCGGCCAGAAGACGAAGTCTACGCCGGACGGGGTGATCGAGGTCCCGATCGATCCGATCGCGCTCGCGCTCGCGAGCGGGGCGACGTACGTGGCGCGCGGCTTCTCGGGCGACGTCAAGCATCTCACCGATCTGGTCGCCCAGGGGATCCAGCACAAGGGGTTCGCCTTCGTCGACGTCCTGAGCCCCTGCGTGACCTACAACAAGATCAACACGTTCGACTTCTTCCGCCAGCGCGTCTACAAGCTCGAGAGCGCCGGCCACGACCCGGCCGACAAGGTCCTCGCCTGGCAGCGAGCCCTCGAGTGGGGGGAGAAGATCCCGATCGGTCTGTTCTACCGGGTCGAGCAACCCACGTACGAGGACCTCGAAGAGGTCCTGCACGCCGGCCCGCTGGCGCGGCAGCCGGCCGGGCTGCGCGGCCTCGCGGCGCTCCTCGACGAGTTCGTCTAGGCGGGGGGGGGCCCGCAGGGCCAACGCCTACGGGCAGGCCGCCGACGCCGGGCGGCAGAGCGTAGCGTCGAACACCCACGCGTCGCCGTCGTGGAACCGCACGGGGAACGCGGGGGTCGAGTTGGCGAGCCGGGCGTCCGCGAGCGGGGCCGCCCAGAACGCGGGCCAGAGCACGGTGCTGTTGCCGGTGACGACGACGTACCCTAGGTCGAGCGACGCGAGCGCGGCGAAGCCGGAGGCATTGACCGTCCCGTTCGTCAGCTGCCGAACGACCAGGTTGTAGGACGCGTTCGCCCGCGACCAGCCCGGCGCCTGCGGATAGACCAGCACGATCCCCCGAGCGTACCCCGGCAGGAATTGGGCGGCGCTTCCCGGCGCGACCAGGACCCGGGCGCCCGCCGGGAGGTGGTCGGCCGCCCAGGCGAAGAGCGCGAAATCCGCCCCGGTCACGTTCCCGAAGTCGCCGTACAGGTCCGAGAGCACCGGGGCGAGCGAGGCGGGGGTCAGCACCACCGCCGGGAGCACGACGACGAGGGCGAAGGCGACGGGCGCGAACGCCCGGGCGCCGCTCGGCGCCGGACGTCGGGGTCGGCGCGACGCGGCGGTGCCCGCCGGGCGGCGATCGGGTCCTCCGAGGGCCTCGAGGGCCAGCACCAGCGGCACGGCCGCCACGAGGCCGTACAGCGTGAACAACCAGAGCGAGAACTCCCCCGGGTTCGAGACGTAGGCAAGCGCGCGGACCGCCGACCCCGGTAGGTCGGCGGCCCACAGCAGCGCCAGCCAACCGACGACGGTCGCCCCCGCGACAACCGACCATCGACCGAAGCTCCCCCAACGGCCGGCGGGGGTGGCCCGGCCCGCCACCCACAGGAGCCAGGCGACGCCGAGCACCAGAAGGAGCGCGAGCTCCAAACGGAGGAGCGGGACGGGGGAGAGCTCGATGTCCCCCCCCCGGAACAGGAACGGATCGAGGAACCCCACGAACTGGGGGCCGGTGATCCCCGTCACCGCTCCGGCCGGGCTGGTGAGAGCCCCGGCGAGGAGCGCCGGGGACCGGCGCGCCTCGGCGAGGACATACCAGGACGGGATGCCGGCGACGGCGGTCGCCGCGGCCGTGAGCCCCCAGCGGCCCAGCCACGCGGCCGGACGGCCCGCCAAGACGGGCCGTGCGGTAAGGCCGAGCAGGAGGAGCGCCGGCAGCAGCCACTCGGTGCCGACGACGTTCAGCGCCCCGGCGTACCCGAGGAGCAGCCCGAAGGCGGCCGCGTCGGGCCCGCTCGGGACCGACCCGCGCATCCAGACGGTGGACTGGGCGGCGAGCAGCAGGACCAGCGGCGCCGAGATCACGAGGTCGTTGCTGCCGCCCACGATCATCCGGGTCGACGGGCCGAGCCAGGCGAGGGCGAGCGCGAACGCCGCGCCGGCGCGTTCGGTCCCGAGCAGTCGCCGCCCGAACACGTACCCGGAGAGCGGCGGCATCGCGAGGAACAGCGGCGTGACCAGCACCGTCGTCCGCGCGGGGGGGAGCCCGAAGGCGAGCTGTGCCCACCCGAACCAGACGGTGGCTCCTTGCGGGTAGAGGATCGCCGGCGTCCCGTACGGCCGGAACGACAGCGGCACGCTCCCGTGCTGGAGCAGCAGCGAGACGTACGTCGTCAGGAGGCCGGAGTCGAAGGTATTGCCGGTCGCGGTCGGGAGCGCGACCCCCAGCTCGACCAGATAGAGCCCGAGCGCCGACGCGAGCGCGACCAAGGGCCACCCTCCCACCCAGGACGTCGTCGTCGCCACGGCCGGGGGACCGGCCCGGGAGGCCCGACGCGCGCGTCCGACGCGGACGACCAGCAGGGCGGCGGCCGCGGCAGGCACCCCCAGCACGACGGGGGTCACGAAGAGGCCGGTCTGGAGCGCGGCGAGCAAGTACATCACCGCCCCTCCCAGGTAGAAGTCCAGCACGAGCCGCTCGACCGCCTCCGGCGACCTCCAGAGGCCGACCCAACGGGCCGTGGTGCCGCGCAGCAGCTCGCCCACCGCGACCGCCCCCCCGGCCCACACGAGCAGGCCGACCGCCCAGAGGGGACCCGGCGGCCCGGGGAACGCCACGTTCCGCGCAGCGGCCCCGGCGTTAAAGGTCGCGGGGCACGGTGCCCCGAGGTCCGTGGCCAGAGGCTCGTCCGCGCGCTCGTCCTACCTCGTTCCCTCGGTCGGCAACCTTATTATCGAGGGTGCTCCCCAGGGGACCCAGGAAGGGGTCGCCCGACCGTCGATGCAGAAACAACGCCGACCCTCGCGGTGGGTTCCGCTCGCCCTGGGCTTTGCGATGCTGGCGATCGTCGTGATCGCCGGCCTGACCCCGAACACCGGGGTCGTCCGCGCGGCGTCCAACTGCAGTTACGGAAAATGCCCCGCCTCGCAGGCGTTCCCGCTGTGGGCCGTCAGCGCCTCGATCGCGGTCGTGGTCGTCGCGCTCCTCCTCGCCCTCCTGTTCCTCCGGCGCAGCCGGCGCAAGCGCAACCCGCCGACGCCCCCTGAAGGAGGGGCCGGCGGGGGAGCGGGCGGCGGCGTTCAGGGCTGGCAGGAGTCGCCCGACCAGCCGGCGTCGGAGACCTGGAACGAGTCGTCGTCGGCCTCCGGCGAATCCGGCGACGCCGGCGCCGGCGGCGGGCAGTAGACCCCCGGCGGCGCGCCGGCGCACGCTCGACGGGCCGTTCGCACCGGGGGCACCGTTTATCCTCCGGCGGGTCGGAGGCGACGGACGGCACGCGGGCGGTCGTGGCGACTCCGAGCGACTCCGGCACCGTCCGGACCGGCCTCGCTACGGTCACCGTCGGCACGCTGTTCCTGCTGATCGCCACCCTGGTGCTCGTAGGGTTCAACTTCGCAGCCCGCGTGCTGATCGTTCGCAGCGTCTCGAACGCGTCCTGGGACGCGTTCTCGCTAGGGTTCACCTTGACCCAGGTGGTGCTCGCCGTCGGGTCGGTCGGGATCCCGGTGGTCGTCGCGCGCTGCCTCCCGTACGCCGCCAGCGACCCCGAGCGAAGGACGGTGGTCCGAGCCGCGCTGGTCTACGGGGGGCTCGCGGCCGTGGCGAGCGGTCTCGCGCTCGGCGCCGGGGTCGCGCTCCTGCACCCGGCCCTGAGATCCGGCGAGCTCGGGTTCGGCCTCGCGTTCTTCGGCCTCGCCGCGGGAAGCCTGATCGCGGCGACGGTGCTCGCGTCGATCTTCCAGGGGTTCTCCAACGTCACGCCGAACGCCCTGTTCGTCCAGATCGTCAGCCCGGGGCTCTTCCTCGGGTTCCTCGGCCTGTCGATCCTCCTTCCCCCACGGCACGTCACCTATCCGGCGGCGCTCGTGGCCTACGCGCTCTCCGCCGCGGTGACCTGCGCGGCGCTCATCGCGTACACCTTCCGCCGCCTGCCCCGCCCGCTGGTCCGGGGGCCGCTGGACGCGGCGACCCGGAGCCGGTTGGCGGCGCTGGTCTTGCCGCTGTTCGTCTACGGGGCGATGGTCAGCGTCGCCGGGTCGGGCGACACGCTGGTGCTCGGGGCGATCCGCTACGCCCAGGTCGGAGCGTACACGGCGAGCCTCACGCTGGCGCGGCTGGTCCAGATCGGGATCTCGGCCGCCTCGTACATCTTCCTGCCGGTCGCCTCCCGGTTCCTCGCCCGCGGCGACCGTCGGGCGGTGCGCCTGACGTTCGTCACCGTGACGAAGTGGCTCACGGTCTTTTCGCTCCCGCTGTTCCTGCTCTTCGTCTTCCTGCCCGGGGCTACCCTGTTGTTCGTTTTCGGCCCGAGCTACACCGGCGTCGTCCTCCCGCTCCAGATCACGGTCGTAGGGGCGTTCGTCGGAACGGTGCTCGGCCCGGCAGCGGCCGCGCAGGTCGCCGGACGGCAGTCCCGAGAGCTGGCGATCAACTCGGTCGTCGCGGGGGTCACCGACGTGGGGCTGGCCCTCCTCCTGGTCCCTCGCTACGGCGACGTCGGGGCCGCGGTAGCGTGGGCCAGCGCGAACGTACTGTACTGCGCCCTATGCCTGGCCGAGCTCGCGGCCGCCGAGGGGTACAATCCGTTCGGGCGGGACTTCCTCGTGCCGCTCGCGGTCACGGGAGCCCCGGCGGCGCTCCTCTTGGTCCTCCTGGGTCCCGCGATCCCTCCGCTGCTCCTCCCTCTCCTCGGCGTCCTGCTGGCCGCGGCGTTCGTCGCGGCGATCCTGCTGACGCGGTCGGTCGGGGAGGGGGACCGCCTCCTGCTGGAGGCCGTGGAGGGGCTGCTCGGGCGCCACCTCACCGGGGTCCGCCGGCTCGCCACCGCGATGGCCCCCGCACGAGCCCTGCCCCCGAGGGGCACCGAGGCGCCCGCCCCGACCCCACCCTCGGCCCCGGAGGACGCCGGTCGTCCGAGGTAGCGGCGGGCCGGGCACGTCGGGCGGTCCAACCCGCTGCCGTCGCGGCCCGGCGCGAGTTCCGGTTATCCGAACCTGGGCTGCTCGGCATGCTTACATAGGGCCGGCATCATGGAACGGGTCAGAACGCTCCGGCGTTCGCTAGCATGACCGACCCGTCACGTCGTCGATCGATCGTCCCGTTGTCCCTCGGGCTCGGGATGCTCGGCATCGTCGTGGCGGCCGGACTGAGCCCCAATGCGGGGGTCGTGCAGGCCGCTTCGAACTGCACCTACGGACAGTGCCCGGCCTCGCAGACGTTCCCGCTCTGGGCCGTCGCGACCTCGGTCGCCGCGGTGGTTGTCGCGCTCCTGCTCGCGCTGCTCCTCCTGCGCCGGCGCCGCCGCCCGGGCCAGCCGCCGTCCCCGTCCGAGTGGCAGGGCCCCGGAGGTCCCGGCGGGGGAGCCGCCGCGGTGGCCGCCGGAGGGGCGACCGCGCCGGCCGCGCCGCCCCCTGGCCCGGAGCCGTCCTGGGAGGAGGGGCCACCGGCCCCCGGATCGGCGCCCCCGGCCGAAGGCGGAGGGACGACCGGCCCGACGACCCCGGAGTACCTCG
>JASHRJ010000102.1 GCA_030037395.1 Thermoplasmata archaeon | reverse complement strand
CGCCAGCGCAAGGTCGGGGTCGGTCCAGGAGGCGGCCCGGATCTCCCCGTTCTTGAGGAGAATCTCGATCCCCTCGTCCCACACATGCGCTTCCTCAGGAGCGAGCTCTCGATCCCGCCGGAGGAGGGCGTAGAGGGCGAGCCCCAAGACGATCAGGACCCCGCCGAAGGCGACGAACCCGAGCGCCGGCAGCGAAGCCGAGGAGGTCGCCCACAGGGCGGCCCCGGCCCCGGCGCAGACCGCTCCGAGGAGAACGAGAGCGCGGCGTCCGATCTCGGCCGTCCGTTCCCGCCGCCGGCGGGCGACGGCGCGGTCGGCCGGCGGGAGGAGCAGGGAGGAGCCGCCGGCCTCCGCGATCCCCGTCGGCGGCGCGGCCTCCGCCTCTCCCATGCCGTAGCCTCGCCGGGGACCGACCGCGGACGATTTACGGGTATGGCCCGGAGTCTCCTTACTCCCGGGGTCGCCCGCCCGGATAATCTCTTGGGCGGCCCGAATCTCCCACGCACCGGGAGCACGACGTGCCGCTGGACCTTTGGGAGCAATCCTCTGAGGACGTACGAGAACGGTGGCGGGACATCGCCCGGACGCTGCGCGAGACCGGCGACGCCGAGGCGCTTCCGCGCGCGCTGCAGACCGCCTTCTGGTTCGGGGCGGAGGCCACGAAGCGCATGGCGACCGGGGACCGGTTCGACCCGACGATCCGGAGCCTCCTGCCCGCCGACAGGATCGACAAGCTCCGGGCTCCCTCTCCGTGAGTCCCGGCGGGGAAGGACCGGCGCGAGGGGAGCGGCCTACCGGTGCCGGGTGTCCCTCCGATCCAGCCGGGCGCCGGTCCTCCGCAGCAGCTCGAACAGGCGGTCGATATCGCCCCGGGTGGTCCGGTGGTTGCAGACCGAGACCCGGAGAGCGACGGCCCCTCGCACCCGGGTCGTCGTGAGGAACACCTGCCCGGTCGCGGTCGCCCGTTCGGCGATCTCGTGGTTGAGCCGATCCAGGTACCTCGCGACCCGAGGCGGCTCCGGAGGGGCGCCGGCGCGCCGGAAGCGGCGCGGCCGGTACCGGAACGAGCAGATGTACAGGGTCGGCTCGTGCAGCACCTCGAAGTCCGGGTCCGCCGTCAGTCGGCGGTGCAGGTGGGCGACGCAAGCCAGGTTCTGCCGGAACAGGCGAGCGTAGCCGTCGGTCCCGAGCTGCTGGAGCGCCATCCAGACCTTGAGAGCCCGAAAGCCGCGGGAGCTCTGGAGCCCCAGCGAGCGGAAGTTGATGCCGGCCGCCGGGTCCCGGTCCTGGGGCTCGAGGTACGACGCCTCGGAGCGGAACGTCCGCCACAGGAGGCGACGGTCGCGGACGAGGAGGCCTCCGCACTCCTTCGGAAGGTACAGCCACTTGTGCGGGTCGACCGTCACCGAGTCCGCCCGCTCGAGACCGGCGTACCGGGAGCGAAGCTCGGGCAAGAGGGCGCCGAAGGCGCCCGCGGCGCCGTCGACGTGGAACCACAGGCCGAACGACCGGCAGACCTCGGCGATCTCCTCGAGCGGGTCGATCGCGCCGACGTTGATCGATCCGGCCTGGCCGACGACGCAGAACGGCCGGTCCCCTCGCCGTTCGTCCTCCCGAACCTGCCGGGAGAGGGCCGCCGGGTCGAGGGTGAGGTCCGGTCGGCAGGGCACGGTGCGCACCGCCGACCGGCCGAGGTTCAGCAGCTCGGCGGCGCGCCAGATCGTCACATGCCCCTCCTCCGCCGAGAGGTAGAGGAGGAATCGGCCCCTGCGTCGATCCGACTGCAGGCCGTCGTCGGTCATGTCGTACGGGCTCCGGCTCCGCAACGCCACCTGAAGCGCGGCGTGGTTCGCGGCCATGCCCCCGCTCGTGAGGGTCCCGGCGCTGTTCTTCGGGTAGCCGATCATCTCGGCGATCCAGCGGAGGACCCGTCGCTCGATCTCGGACTCCGCCGGCGAGATCCTCCAGTCGGCGACGTTCGGGTCCTGGCCGGAGGCCAGGAGGTCGGCGATCGCCCCGATCTGAAGGCCGGAGCCGTGCACGTAGCCGAAGAATCGGGGCGATCCGAGGTGGGCGGAGTACGGCAGGACCGCGGACCTCCAGCGGTCCACCACGCGGGCCGCGTCGCGCCCTCGCCGCGGCAGCGGCTCGTCGAACGCCCGCCGGATCGCCTCCGGCGCGGCGGACGGCACGATCCGGCGCCGGCCCAAGGTACCGTAGTAGGCCGTGAGCAGGTCGATCGAGCGGCGACCCAGGCGCCGGAACGCCGCCGCCGGTAGATCGGCGGGCGGCCCCGGAACGCCCCGGTCCCCTCCCCTGCCCTGCCCTCGGCGGCCGCTTCCCCGGGCCCAGGAACGCCCGCGCGAGCGCCGCATCGACGGACGGAGGGGCACCGAGTTAAGTCGTGAACGGTCCGGCGGGCCCGGCCGGCGGTGGCTCGACGCGGCGCCCGCTACCGGCGCTTTCGTGCGGGCGCGGCGCGGGCGGCCGGGGTCGGCGCGGCCGCGTCGATCGGGGGCGGCCGGGCCGTCGTCGCGGTCGTCCGTTGCCAGAGGTCGCGGAACGTTTCGAAGTGCCGCAAGAACGGGTCGGCGCGCCGCCGGTCCTCGAGCTCGCCGAGGGCGATCGTGAGGAGGGCTTTCGCCTTCGGGTCCCCGGACTCGGCCTGGGCGAAGTAGACGCACAGCACCTGGTAGTGCGGCAGCACGAACGCGTCCGGCCGGGGCGTGCTCATGTCGCCCTTGCGCGGCCGGTAGATCCGGTCGACGGGGACCTCGAGCGCGATCGCCCGGCGGTGGGAGAAGCCGAAGTACCGCCCGGCGCCCACGATCCGCGTGACCTCCCGGACGTTCCCGGCGAGGTTGTTCGACAGGCGGTCGCACTCGTGCCAGCACCAGAGCGCGAAGCCGTGGTCCCCCTCCTGGTAGGCTTCCCAGGCCCGGCCGTACAGCTCCCGCTCCCGGTCCTCCTCCGCGGCTTCCGGTGGAAGCGCCGCCTTCCAGTCGGAGACGAGCAGATCGACCCGCATCGACGGGGAGAGCTCCCGCCTCCGCGGCACCTCCGATGGGTCCGCCACGGCGGGCCGAAGACCGAACGGCTATAGCGGCTTACACCCCGGGCGGGCGGTGCAGCGCGCTGCGCCGACCCTCGACCCAGGTCTCGCGGACCGCCGCCCCGCCCGCGAGGACCGCGTCGCGCAGCCGGGGAACGTCCAGGACCACCAGATCGGCCGAGCTCCCGACCTCGAGAAGCCCGCCGGCCGCATCGCCCAGGGCGCGGCGCGCTCCCACGGTGTACAGCCCCAGCGCCTCCTCGTGCGTCAGCGCCTCCTCCGGCCGGGGGTTCGCCGAGCGACCGAGGTCGTCCGCCCGAAGGACGGCCGCCGCCATCCCCCGCCAAGGGTCCGCCGAGTCGAACGGCGCATCGCTCGACCCGGCAAGCGGGATCCCCAGGTCGGCGAGCGTCCGGAACGCGTAGGCCCAGCGCACGCGCTCCGCCCCCAGGCGCGCGGGGAGCCAGCGGTCGGTCCGTAGGAACCCCGGCTGGACGACCAGCCACGCCCCGAGCCGGCGAAGGGGCCCCCAGAGGTGGGGCGGGGTCAGGCTCGCATGCTCGATCCGCCCGGGCACGACCGTCGGACCGGCGCCGGCCAGCAGGCGGACCGCGCGTTCCACCGCGCGATCGCCGATCGCATGCAGCGCCGGCGTGACGCCCTCCTCGCGGGCGCGCGCGATCGCCGCCCCGAGGTCGGGATCGTCCTCTCGGTCGATCCCCCGACCCGAAGGGTCGTCGGCGTACGGGGCCTGCAGCGACGCCGTCCGGGGGCCGAACGCTCCATCCAGGAACCCCTTGAAACCGGCGAGACGGAGGCGTTCGCTCCCGGACGGCGCTCCGGGGGGGATCCCCCGCCAGAGCCCGACGCCCGGGTAGGCGAACACCTTGAGAGGCAGCCGGCCACCCCCGGCCAGCGTCCGGAGCAGCTCGAGCTCTCGCCGACCCACGTTCATCGCGCCCACCGCGGTCAGCCCGAGGGCGGCAAGCTCCCGGAGCTCCCGCTCCAGCGCCTCCGGCGTGAGGACCGCCGACTCGTCGGCCACCGACTCGACCTGTCGGAGCTCCGCCTCGAGCAGCACCCCCGGGGGCCGACCGCTCCGCGGTACGCCCGCCCCGGCGGATCCCTCGGGAAGGCGGGCGAGCGCCGCCGAGTTCAGCACCGCGCCGTGCCCGCTCGCATGGTAGAGGATCACCGGCACGTCGGGGACCGCGGCGTCGAGCTCCTCGGGGGTCGGCCAGCGCTTCTCGGCGAGCCGTTCGGGATCGATCCCCCGTCCGACCACGGCGGCGTCCGGCCGCTCCGCGCGCCGTCGGGCGAGCGCGGCGGCCAGCTCGGGCACCGAAGCCGCCGCGGACGCGTCGACGCCGGCGCGCTGTCGCGCCAGCTCCCCGAGGTGGAGGTGGGCGTCGACCGGGCCGGGCACGACCAGCCCTCCCGCGAGGTCCTGGCGGTCGACCCCGACCGGGGCCTCGCGGCGCACCGCTCCCTCGGCCCCCACGGCTAGCACGCGGCCGTTCTCGACCAGGAGCGCCTCGGCCCGCCGGCGGCCGGTGTAGACCCGGCCCCCGACGAACAGCGCGGCCTCGGTCACCCCGCGTCCCCTCCGATCGCCCGGGGAGGGCCGGGCGGGGCTAGACGTCGAGGTACCGATAGAACTCGTACGGGTGCGGCCGGAGGTTCAGCTCGAGCTGCTCGGCGCGCTTCGTCTCGACGTACGTCTCGAGGAGGCTGTCGGCGAACGCCGGCTTCAGGAAGGCGTGGTCGGAGGCGAGGCAGTCGAGCGCCTCGCCGAGCGAACCGGGGAGCTCGCGGACCCCGAGCTCCTTCCGCCGGGCGGGGGAGAGCTTGTAGATGTTCTCATCGACCGGGGGGGGCGGTTCGATCTTGCGGCGAATCCCGTCCAGCCCCGCGAGCGCGAGCGCGGCCTCGGTGAGGTAGATGTTGGCGGCCGAGTCCGGCGTGCGGTACTCGATCCGCTTGGCGGCGGGCCGCCCCCGGTGATAGAACGGGATCCGGACGTTCGCCGAGCGGTTCGCCTTGCTCCAGGCGATGAACACCGGCGCCTCGTAGCCGGGGACGAGCCGACGGTAGGAGTTGGTGATCGGGTTCGTGATCGCGCAGAGCGCCCGGGCGTGCTCGAGCAGCCCGCCGATGTAGTACCGGCATACCTGGCTGACCTCGGCGTAGCGGTCGCGCTCGTCGTAGAAGGCGTTCGTGCCCTTCGTCCAGAGCGACTGGTTGGTGTGCATCCCGATGCCGTTGTCGCCGTAGATCGGCTTCGGCATCAGGCAGGCAAGCTTCCCGTGGCGGTGGGCCACGTTCCGGATCACGTACCGCAGGTCCTGGACGTGGTCGGCCATCGGCACGAGCTCGTCGAACCGGAGGTTGATCTCCGATTGGCTCGCGGTCGCCACCTCGTGGTGGTGCGCGTCCATGGTGAGGTGGAAGTCGTCGGTCAGGATGTTGCAGATCTCGGCGCGCAGGCCCACCAGGGAGTCCACCGGCGGCGTCCGGTGGTAGCCCTCCTTGAAGCGGATCGTCGCGTGGGAGTTGCCGGGCTGCCAGGGCGACTCCGCCTGCCGGATGAGGTAGCCCGCCCCCGCCCAGGCGTCGCGGACCCCGTCGTAGGACGGGACCAGCTCGACCTCGTCGAAGACGAAGAACTCCACCTCCGGGCCCCAGTACGACCGGTCGAAGCCGGCGCCGGCGAGCACGCGCTCGACCTTCCGCGCGACCCCGCGCGGGTCGTGCTCGTACGACTCCTTCGAGGCGCCGAGGCGGACGTCGCAGATGAACCGGACCGTCCGTCCCGCCTCCGGGTTCCACGGGATCACCGCGAGCGTCGCCGGATCGGGGACGAGCAACATGTCCGACTCGAAGATCTCGCGGAAGCCGCGGACCGACGAGCCGTCCAGCTTCGGCACCCCGGTCTCGAACATCTCGGGTTCGAGCGCGTGCAGGGGGAGGTCGACCTGGTTGTACCCTCCGAAGACGTCGGTGTAGAACAGCTGGACCCAGCGGACCTTCTCGTCCGCGAGCCGATTGACCACCGCTTCGCCGCTCGTGCCCGTCCTGCCTTTCCGCCCCGCCATCCGGCCCCGCCCCGGCCTTCCGAGCGGGTCCGGCTACTTCAAGGCTCGGGCCGAGGAAATGGACGAACGGCCAGTTTCTGTCGCGCAGCCCTTATGTTCCACCGCTGGGATGGAGAGGCGTGGGGCGCGCGTCCACCCTGGACGAGCTCGACCGCTCGATCCTCGAAGAGCTGAACGTCGACGCGCGGAGGAGCCACCGGGCGATCGCCCACCGCCTCAAGGTCTCCCCGACGACCGTCAGCTCCCGCGTCGCCCAGCTGGAGGAGGACGGCGTCATCCGGGGGTACATCCCGGTGCTGGACGACGAGCATCTCGGCTGGGACCTCTTCGCGGTCGTCGGCGTGCGTATCTCGAAGGGAAGGCTGCGCGAGGTCGAGGAGCGGCTTGCCCACGACCCGCACGCCTACGCGATCTACGACGTCACCGGCGACTACGACGCGCTCCTGATCGGGCGCTTCCGCGACCGCCGCGACCTCGATCGGTTCGTCAAGCACGCGCTCCAGGACCCGCACGTCGAGCGGTCGAACACCCAGGTCGTCCTCAACCGGGTCAAGGAGGACCGACGGGTGCCGGTCGTCCTACGTCCGGGCCCTCGCACCGCCGACTGACGGTCCCGGCGCCCTCCGCAACGCTAAGAAACTACCCCGGTCGTCCTCAGGCGAGGGACCGATGGACTGGGGGATGGCCCACCGGATGCGCCGGATGTTCCGCCCTCCGAGCGGCAACTCGGTCATGCTCGCCGTCGACCACGGCTACTTCATGGGGCCCACGCACCGGCTCGAGGACGTCCGGGCGACCGTCGCCCCGCTCCTGCCGTACGCCGACGCGATCGCGCTCACCCGCGGGGTGCTGCGGTCCTCCGTCCCACCGGAATCGCCCACGCCGATCGTCCTCCGGGTCTCGGGCGGCGCCACCGTCCTGCAGAGCGACCTCTCCGACGAGACGATCACCACCTCGATGCGGGACGCGGCCCGGCTCGGCGTGAGCGCGGTCGCGCTCTCGGTCTTCGTCGGGGCGCCGCACGAGCACCAGACGCTGGCGAACCTCTCGCGCTTGGTCGATGAGGGAGAGGAGACCGGGATCCCGGTGATGGCGATCACCGCGGTCGGCAAGGAGCTCGAGAAGCGGGACGCCCGCTACCTGGCGCTCGCCTGCCGGGTCTCCGCCGAGCTCGGGGCGCACCTCGTCAAGACCTACTTCTGCGACGGGTTCGAGAAGGTCGTCGAGGGCTGCCCCGTGCCGATCGTCGTCGCCGGCGGGCCGAAGCTGGACAGCGAGCGCGCGGCCCTGGAGCTCGCCCGCCGGGCGATCGACGCCGGCGCCCGCGGGATCGACATGGGCCGGAACATCTGGCAGTCGGACCGGCCGGTCGCGATGCTCCGCGCGCTGCGGGCGATCGTCCACGACCGGGCGACGGTCGCCGAGGCGGAGCGCCAGCTCGCGGCTCCGGAGGGCGCGGTCGCGACCCCACCGGTCGCCGCCGCGCCGTCGCCGGGCGGCCGGGCCCGCGGGGTCCGCTAGGCCGGCCGAACGCTGATATTGGGGCACCGATACCGTCGCCCCGCGCGGGGATTGCCAAGCTTGGCCAAAGGCGCCAGATTCAGGGTCTGGTCCCGTAGGGGTTCGTGGGTTCAAATCCCTCTCCCCGCACCGGGAATCTCCCCCGGGACCGGCCCCGCGGCCACCAAGACGGGCCGGGGCCTACCGGTCGAGGTTCGCGCGGACGATCGTCCCGAAGTCCCGAGGCTGGGGCGGCCACCCCTCGGTCATGTAGCGAAGGAACGCCTCCCGCGTGGGCTGCAGGAGCGCCTCGTTCGTCCGGCGCTCGAAACCGATCGTCGACGAGTAGCGCAGGGGCGGGGGAAGGCCGTGGAGGCTCCCGTAGTGCGCCGGGAACACCTCCGTCTCGTCCGGGAGCGTCAGCAGACGGGCGGTCAGGCTCTCCCAGAGGCGCTCGGGGTCCCCGTCGCCGAGGTCGGTCCGTCCGCAGGAACCGGGGAGGAGCGTGTCGCCGGTGAAGACCGCGCCGTCCAGCCGGAGGGAAAGGTGGTCCCGGGTGTGCCCCGGCGTCTCCCCCACCAGCAGCTCGTCGTCGCCGAGGGGGATCGCCTCGCCGTCCGTGAGCTCGCGATGCGGGTAGCGGGCGGGGGACCGGTGGCTGACCCAGATCGGGGCGGAGGTCCGGGCGTGCAGCTCGGCATGGCCGGAGAGGTGGTCGGCGTGGGTGTGGGTCTCGACGATCGCCCGGAGCCGGAGGCGGCGGTCGCGGAGGGCGGCGAGATACGGGCCGACCTCGAGGCCGGGGTCGATCAGGATCGCCTCGTCGCCCGCCCGGTCGTGCAGGAGGTAGGCGAGGCAGCCGGTCCCGCGGTTCGGGAACTGCTGCAGGACCCAGCTGCCTCCGCTCGGGTCCCGGTACCGCGGGATCGTCGGATCGATGGTGCGGGCGTACTCGTCCAGCCCCCCCTCGAGGACGGTCACCTCCGAGCGGCCGGCCCGCTGCAGCAGCTCGGCCGCCCGGTGCGCCGTGCCGCCGTAGTGGCAGTACACGACCACCGGGCCCCGTCGCGGGACCTCCGCCATCCGGCCCGTCAGCTCCTCGAGGGGGATCCACCGGTCTCCGGGGAGATGGCCGATCACCCGCTGCTCGGCCGGGCGGACGTCGAGCAGGAACGGCGGCTCGGGCCCGGCGCGCAGCCCCTCCAGCTCGGCCGGTGAGATCCGTCGCGTCGGTCGGGCGGGCGCGGGCCGCACGAGAGGGTGGGGGAGGCGGTCCGCCGACCGACCGTGCTCCGCGGGTGCCCCGTCCTCCTCCGGGCGGCTCACCGGTGGGCCCCCCGCCTCATGCGACCTCCACGGGGACCTGCTGGATCGCGTTGCAGCCGTACTGGAACTCGTTCGCGAACGGCTCGGCCGGTTGGGTCTCCCCCCCGGCGTCGGTCGCCCGGGCCCGGAGGACGGTCCGGCCCCGACGGCGCGGGCTCCACTCCAGCTCCCACGAGCTCCAGTCGTACGGCCCGTGGCCCGGCAGGAGCCGGGCCGCCTGCCAGCCGTCGCCCACGTCGACCTCGACCCGGACCACCGGATCCGTGCCGGACCAGGCCTTGCCGCGGAGCCGCACCGGCGTCCCCCGCGCGAGGTCGGCTCCCGGGGCGGGCGTAACGATCAGCGACTTCACCCGGAGCCGCCGGACCGGCTCGGTCACCGACCGGCCCGCACGGCGGTACCGGTACACATACCGGCTCGTCTGGAAGTGGCCCCGATGCGCGGTGGGGCCCGCCGTGACGCCCTCGAGCCACTTGACCCACGCCATGCCGTACCAGCCCGGCACGACCAGGCGCGCCGGGGCCCCGTGCTCGGGCGAGAGCGGCCGCCCGTTCATCTCGAGGGCCACGAGGACGTCCCGGTGCTCCTCGAGGTCCGCGGTGAGGCCTCGTACGAAGCGGCGGGGCTCCTCCGAGGCCGCGTCGAGATCCGCCCCCGTGAACACGAGGTGCCTCGCCTCGTCCGAGAGGCCGGACTCCTCCAGTAGGGTGGCCAGCGGCACCCCCCTCCAGACCGCGCTCCCGACGGCATGGTCCCCCCAGCGGAGCTCCCCGGGGGCGGGCCGGGCATAGCGGCGTCGACCGTTCCCTGCGCACTCGAGGGTGGCGGCGAGCTCGCGCTGCGGGAGGGACCGCAGCTCCTCGAGGGACCACCGGCGGGGCCGGCCGACCGCTCCTCCGATGACGAGACGCCATGCGCTCGGGGCGATCCGCGGGATCGGGAAGTGCGTCCGGACGAAGAACCGGTCGGTGGGGGTGACCGCGGAGGCGAGCGCTTCGCGCGGGGACTCGGCGTTGAGAGGCTCCTCGACCAGCACGACGAGACCGTCGGGGGACGGCAAGGCCCCGGCGGACCGCGGCCGCGACGACGGGGCCGCTGTCCTCACCGGGCGACCCCTAGGGCCCCTAGCACGCGCTGTCGCCCCACGGTGTGCCGGCCCGGCTACCGCTCGATCGGCGTCCCCACGAGGTTCCCCCACTCGGTCCACGATCCGTCGTAGTTGCGGACGTCCGGGTAGCCGAGGAGGTAGTGGAGGACGAACCAGGAGTGGCTCGATCGCTCGCCGATACGGCAGTAGGTGACGATCGGCGTACCCGAGCGAACGCCCTGGGCGGCGTACAGCGCCTCGAGGTCCTCCCGGGACTTGAAGGTCCCGTCGTCCTGGAGGGCCTGCGCCCAAGGGATGTTCTTCGCCCCGGGGATGTGGCCCCCGCGTTGCGCGTGCTCCGTCGGGTACTCCGGCGGGGCAAGGATCTCCCCGGAGAACTCCTTCGGCCCCCGGACGTCGACCAGCGCCAGGCGGCCGGCCTTCACCTCCGGGAGGAGGCGGCGGACGTCGTCCAGGTACGCGCGCAGGCGGGGGTTCGGCTCGTGCGCCTCCGCGGTGCCGGCGGTCGGGGTCGGGATCTCCTGGGTGAGGGGCCGGTCCTCGGCGATCCACTTCTTGCGACCCCCGTTGAGGATCTTCACCTGCCGAACCCCGTAGTAGGCGAGGACCCAGAAGGCGAACGCCGCGAACCAGTTGTTGAAGTCGCCGTACAGGACCACGGTGGTCCGGTCGGAGACCCCCGCGCGCCGGAGGAGGGCGGTGAGCGCCTCGCGGGAGAGGACGTCGCGGCGAACCGGATCGTTGATGTCCTTCCTCCAGTCCAGGAGGACCGCCCCCGGTATGTGGCCGACCTGGTAGTTCGCCGCCGGGTCGTAGTCGACCTCGACGATACGGACGTTCGGGTCGTTCGCCGACTTGGCCAGCTGCTCGGTCTCGATCAGGACCTCGGGGTGGACGTACGGCGCCATGCCCCGGCGTGGCCGGGACGGGTTATAATCCTCCCCCCTGGGGCCGTAAGTTAACCACATTATTCCCTCCGGCGACGGGGTCGCCCCGGCGGACGGCCCGCGCGGGCCCCCTGGAGAGTCGAGCGGGCCGGGCGGCCGCGTCACGCCGGGGTTATCATGGATGATTTATGGACCGAGGGACCGCGAGGTCCGACGTCGGGCGACGGGAGGCGCGGCGGGCACCGCCACCGCACGCGCCGCCCCCAAGGTAAATAGCGGGGCGGGGTCGCCGCCGGGATGCCGGCACGCCGACGGGCCGCCCGCCGGGCGGTCCCCCGGCCGGCCGCGTCCCGGGGCGCTTCGCCCGCGGCCCCACGGATACGACCGGCGCGCGGGCGCCTCCCGGAAGAGGAGCCTCACGCGCACATCGTCTGTCGGATCTGCGGTCGGATCCAGCCGCTCGAGCTGGCCGAGCTCGACCGACACCTCCTCACCGAGCTGGCGGCCGGGCGCCCCGAAGGCTGGACCGTAGAGCGGATCGCCTTCTCGCTCGCCGGCGCCTGCCAGCGCTGCCGGGAAGGGCCGTCCGCGCCGTAGCCCGCCCCGGCCATGGTCGGCTTCGTCACGGCGCCGTCGATCGCGTGGGGGATCGGCGCGCTCGAGCAGTTGAGCGGGCTCGGGGCGCAGCGGGCCGCGGTGGTCGTCGACCCGTCCGTCGCGGCCCTCGAGGGGCCGCGCCGGGCGGTGGAGGAGCTGACGCGGGGCGGGGCGTCCGTCACGACGTTCGCGGACGGATCGGGGTCGAACCGGCTCGAGAAGGTCGCGGAGCTCGCCGCACGGCTCCGCGCGGCCGACCCGGAGTGGATCGTCGTCGTCGGCGGCGGGAGCGCGATCGACGGGGCGAAGGCGGCGCGCCTCCTGGTCGAGCGGCCCGACCTCGACCTCCTCCGACCGCCGATCGACCTCGGAGAACCGACCGTCGCTCGCTGCCGCCTCGCCGCGGTGCCGACGACCAGCGGGAGCGGCGCCGAGGCGAGCGGGGTGGCGGACCTGGTCGCCCCGGACGGGGCCCCGGTGGAGCTCGCCGGACGAACGCTGACCCCGGCCTGGGCGATCGTCGATCCGCTGTTCGCCCGGGGGCTCTCGGCCCCGGCCGTCGTCGACGGCGCGCTCGAGGCGCTCGCGCTCGGCTGCGAGGCGTACCTCTCGGCATGGTCGAACCCGTTCTCGGACGCCCTCGCGGTCGCCGCCGCTCGGACCGTGGTACGGCGGCTGCCCCACGCCTTGCGGTGGAGCGACGATCCGGACGCGCGGGAGGCGCTGCACTACGCGGCCACCCAGGCCGGCCTCGCGCAAGCGAACTCCCAGCGCGGGGTCGCGCACGCCTTGGCGCGGGCGCTCGGCCGCGCGACCGGGCTCGCCTACGGCCGCCTGCTCGGGATCGTCCTGCCCGCCGTGCTCGAGTTCGACCGGCCCGGGGCGCGGGACCGCCTCGAGGAGCTGGCCCAGATGCTGGCGGTCCCGGAGGAGGGCCCCGCGCCGACGGTCGCCGAGAAGGTCCGCCGGCTGGCGCAGGCGGCCGGGGCTCCGTCCGACCTCGCCGCGGCCGGCGTCGCGCCGTCCGCGCTCGCCGCGGAGCGCGCCCGGATCGTCGCGGATACGCTTCGGAGCCCCGCGGTCCTCGCGAACCCCCGGGTCCCGAGCGCGGGGGACGTCGAGCGGCTGCTCGAGATGGTCGGAGGCTCGGTCCGCTAGGCGGACGGCTCGGCCGACGTCGCCTCGGCGTCGCGCAACGGGGCCTCGACCGCCCGGTTGATCGCGATCTCCGCGAGGTCGCTGGCGTAGAACGCCGACCGCTCGAGGCTCTCGAGGACGTAGGCGAGGCCCACCGCGAGCCGGCCCCTCTTCGAGGCCAGCTCGCGCAGGACGTGCTCGCGCTCGCGCGTGAACTGCTCGGCCGCGTCGATCACCGCGTTCGCTTTCCGGATGTCCCGCCGATCGAGACTGTCGAGCGCATCGGAAAGGGAGGTCGCGGCGCGCTCGGCCATGCGCTCGAGCTCCTGCAGGATCCGCTCCGGGGTCGTCTCTCGGCCCAACAGCTCGACGGTCTGGGAGATGCGCACGGCGTGGTCGGCGATCCGCTCGAGGACCCGCGAGGCGAGCAGGTACGTAGAGCACTCCGGCAGGCTGAGGTCCAGGGTCGCGAGGATCCGCGCGTCCCGGAGGGCGCTGGTCACCTGCTTTTCGAGGAACCAGTGGAGCCGGTCGACCTCCCAGTCCCGCTCGACGACGTCGCGCGCGATCGACACGTCCCGCTGCCGGAAGGCCGCCATCGCGTCGGCCTGCATCGCCCGGACCATCTGGTGCATCCGGCGCACGATCGACGGGATCGGCAGCGGGTTCTGGCCGACGACGTCCTGCAGGATCACCGCCTCGCTGGTCTCCTCCAGGATCTCGGGCCCGATCATCCGCTGGGCAAAGCTCCGGATCACCTCTCGGGTCCTCGCGTTCATGCGGCCCGGGGTCCGGATCTCCAGCAGAGGGTAGCCCGCGATGTACTCGGCGATCAGCCGCCGGAAGAGGTGCTCCTCCTCGTCGTCGTTGGAGACGTCGACGACCCGGCGCTGGGACTCGGCCGGGGTCGCCGACGCGGGGTAGACGGTGAGCGAGCCGTCGGCGCGCGGGGTGAACTGGAGCACGTCCCCGGGCCCCAGCCCTCGGGCGACCACCCAGTGCTTCGGGAGCGAGACGATGAACGTCGAGCCGCCGGTCTTCTGGATCCGCCGTCCGTGAAAGCCGCCGCTCGTGCGCATCGGGCCGGAACCTCACGACCTACGGCCGTCTATATAGCCGTGGGCCCGGGCGGCCGCACCGGCTCCGAAATCGGCGCCGTGCGAGCGGGCCGACGGGCGCGCTAAATATCGGACGCGGGCCTCTGCGCGCCCCGATGCGAGGGGAGCCCGGCCGCCGGTTCCGGTTCGGCCGCGCGACGCTCGAGGCGCGCGACGGCGACAGCGTGCTTGCCGCGGTCGCGCGGCGCGGCTGGCCATCGTTCGTGCGCTCGGTCCGCTACCACCGCCCTCGGGGGCCGGTCTGCGGCCTGGGCGACTGCGCCGGTTGCCTGGTGCGCCTCAACGGCCGGCCGAACGTCCGGGCCTGCCGCCACGCCGTCGCGCCCGGGGACGTCGTGGCCTCGGAGAACTCCTGGCCCAGCGTCCGGAACGACCTCCTGGGGGCGCTCGATCGGTTGCTGCCGCACGGCCTCGACACCGTGCACGGGCTCCGTCGCCCAGCCTGGGCGACGCGGCTCTACCAGCGGGCGGCGCGGAGGCTTTCCGGTTTCGGCCGGCTCGCCGACGCGGCCCCCGCGGTCCCGTCGTCGGCCGCGGTCGTCGCGTCCTGCGACGTGGCGATCGTCGGCGCCGGGAGCTCCGGCCGGGCGGTCGCGGAGGCGGTCGGTCGGGCCGGGGCACGCCCATGCCTGCTCGAGCGGAGGGCCGGGGCGGGGACGCCGGTGCTGGCGAGTGCCGAGCTCCACGCCGGAACGACCGCGGCGATGCTCTCCCCGCCGGTCTCCGACGGCGACCGGTTCTCCCTGCTCGGGTTCGGTCCCGCGGAGGCCGGGGTCCTGGTCCGCGCGCGCTCGGTGGTGGTCGCGACCGGCTCCTACGACGGAGCCCTCCTCTTCGAGGGGTCGGACCGGCCCGGGGTCGTCACGGCGGACCTGGCCGTCGACGGGCCCGAGCTCCCGCTCGGGGAGACCGTGGTCGTCGGAGGGGGGGCCCGGGCCGCGGAGGCGCTCGAACGGCTGGCGGGCGACGTGGTCGCGGTCGTCGCGTTCGGGCAGATCGGCCCCGAGGTCGTTCGCGCGGCCTCCGCGCTCGAGGTCCCCCTCTACCCTCGCTCGCGGATCGTCCGGGCGCTCGGCACCCGGCGCGTCCGCGGGCTCGAGGTCGCCCGCCGGGACGGCGGCGGCCGGTTCCGCCTGAGCGCCTCCACGGTGGTCCTCGCCCACCGCCGGCTCCCGAACGCCCAGCTCCTGTTCCAGGCCGGGGCGCGCCGTTCCTGGCTCGAGGCGCCCGGGGCGTACTTCCCGGACCTCGACGCGAGCGGCCGCACCACGGTTCCCGGCCTGTTCGCGGTCGGTTCGGCAGCGCGCCCCGCCGGAGGCCCGGGCGTTTCCGCCGACGCGGTCGCCCGCGCCGCCCTCGGTGCCCGGACGGAGTCAGTGGCGAGCCCGCCGCCGGCGGCGGCTCGCGACGAGCTGCTGCCGTACTACCGTGAACTGCTCGGCGAGCCGCGTCGCGGGAAGTGGGTCCTCTGCCCGTGCGAGGACGTCCTCCTCGAGGAGGTGGAGCGGGCCGCGGCCCGCGGCTTCCACGGCATCGAGGTCGTGAAGCGGTACACCGGGGTAGGCTCGGGGCTCTGCCAGGGACGGTACTGCCTCCCCGAAGCAATCCTGCTGCTCGCCGTGCTGGAGGGCCGCCCGCCGACGGAGGTCGGCTTCATCACACAGCGTCCGCCGCTGGTGCCGGCCCCGCTCGGCGCGCTCGCGGCGCTCGCGCACGACGTCGGCGAGGGGACGGTCCCGTGACGTTCGCCCGTCCGGAGTACCGCGCGGCGATCGTCGGCGCGGGGATCGTCGGCCTGTACACCGCGTACCATCTCGCCCGGGCGGGGGCCGGTCCGCTCCTGGTGCTCGACCGGGGGTTCCTCTCGTCGGGCGGCTCCGGCCGCAACGGCGGCGGGGTCCGGCAGCAGTGGGAGACCCGGTCGACGGTCCGGCTGGCCCGCGAGGCGGTCGCCGCCTACCGACGCTTCGGGCGCGACTTCGGGCACAACGTCTGGTTCCGGCAGGGCGGCTACCTGTTCCTGGCGGAGGACCCGGGGGAGCTCTCCCGGCTGGCCCGGGTGAACGAGGTCGTACGCTCCGAAGGGCTGCCCGCCCGCCTGCTCGACGCCGCGGGGGTCGCCCGGCATCTCCCCGGCATCGCTCCGGGGGCCGCCGTGGGAGGCGCGTACCTCGGCAGCGACGGAACGGTCTACCCGTTCCCGGCGGTCTGGGGTCTTTACGAGGCCGTCCGACGGCTCGGCGTGGAGGTCGCGCTCGGCGTCGAGGCGCTCGGCGTCGAGCGGGACGGCGGCCGGCTCGTCGGGGTCTCCACCGACTCCGGCGGGGTCCGGACCCGCGCCGTCGTGAACGCCGCCGGCGGCTGGTCCGGCGAGCTCTCACGCCGGGCCGGCCTCGAGGTGCCGAACGTCGCCAGCCGGCACGAGATCTTCGCCACCGAGCCCCTGAAGCCGTTCCTGGACCCGATGGTCGTCCGAGCCTCCGACGGGCTGTACTTCAGCCAGACGGTCCGCGGGGAGCTCGTGGGCGGGCTCACCGTCCCGCACGTCCCGGGGACGCAGCGTGGGGTCCCGAGCTCTCCGCGGTTCGTCACGTCGATGGCCCGGGCGCTGGTCGGTCTCCTGCCACGGGTCGCCGGCCTGGGCGTCCTGCGAGCGTGGACCGGCTTCTACGACGACACCCCGGACGGCTTCCCGGTGATCGGCGAGGACCCGCGGCTCCCCGGCTTCGTCCACGCGAACGGCTTCGGCGGGCACGGGTTCATGCTCGCCCCTTCGGCCAGCCGCCGGGTCGCCGCCGCGGTGCTCGGCGAGCGGGTCGACCTCGACCCCCGCGAGTTCGCGCCGGGCCGGTTCCTCGGCCCGGGGGCCGCTCCGACCGCGGAGCGGCTCCAGCTCGGCTGACCGGGCGGCCGCCACCGTATTGACCCCGCCCCTCGGTCGTCCGCCCGTGATCGGCCGGTTCCCCTGGGAACCGTTCTCTCCGGGGGAGCCGGACCCGGGCGGGCCGGATCCGCTTGCCGGGGCCCTCTACCGTGCGGCCGTCCAGGCGGCGGACGCCTACCGCTCGGTCCGCCTGGCCGTGCGGCGCGAGAGCGGGGTCCTGCGGGTCGGGAACCGGTTCGTCCCCGACGCCCGCTACCGCGAGGTGGCGTTCGTCTCGCTGGGCCGAGCGGCGGTGTCGATGGCGTTCGCCGCGCTGCACGTCTTCGGCGACCGGCTGACGCAGGGGTTCGTCGCCGGGCCGGATCCGCTGCCCCCGGAGATCCCGTTCCGCGCGGCCCGCGTCGGCGACGGGTGGGGAGGCTCGGACGCCGCTCCGACCGTCGTCGGCGCGGTCCGGGAGATCGCCTCAGGCCTCCGCGCGTCGGACCTGTTGTTGCTGCTCGTCTCGCCGGGGTCGGTGCGCGCGCTCCTCGAGCCCCCAGCGGGGTTCACGTCGGTCGAGTTCGCCGGGTGGCTCTCCGAGCTGTACGACGCGGGGGCGACGGCGCGCGAGGTCTCCGAGGCGGCGCGGGTCCTCGGCACCGGTGGGGTGGGCGGTCGCCTCCTGCCGGCCGGGGTGGCCGCCGACGTCCAGGTCCTCCTGGTCGATCGCGGCGACGGCCCGAGGCTCCTCGGGGGAGGTCCGACCTTCGCGACGAACGCCGACGAACGGGCGCGCACGCGGGCCGCGCTCGAGCGGCTCGGCCGGTTCGAGCGCCTTCCGTCGGGGGCGCTCGCCGCGGTCCGCGCCGCGCCGTCCGTGGAGGCCGCGCTCCCGGCCTGGCGTCCGGTCGTCGTGGCGAACCCTTCGGACGCCCTTCGGGCGGCCGGCGATCGCGCGTTCGACAAGGGATGGACCGTGCGCGTCGGCTTCCTCGAGCTGGCGGAGCGGCCCACGGTCGCGGCCGACCGCCTGGTCGCGAAGGCGGAGGAGGTCGTCTCCGCGGAGCGCGCCGGCGGCGGGTCGAAGGGGACGGTCGTCCTCGGCGCTTCGACCCTCGACGTCCCCGAGGGGGTGCCCGAGGGCCCGGCGTGCGAGGCGTTCGTCGACCGGGCGAGCGCCGGCCTGCGGCGCCGCGAAATGAGCGTGGCCGTGCTCCGGACCGCCGGCGCGGGCCCGAACGGCCTCGCCGGGGCCGTCGTGGGGGCCCTGGGCGACCCGGAGGCGGGCGCCCCGCCCGGGGCCCGTCGCGGGCTCCGGATGCGCGAGGGGATCACGGACGTCGGGGCGATCGTCGCCGCCCTCGTGCCGGCCCGGGCGGTACCCCCGCCGGCCCGGAGCTGACCGCTACGCACCGCCGGCGGAGTCCGCCGCCTCGCGGCCCTGGGCCCCCGCCTCGAAGTGGCGCTTCAGCGCCATGTACTCGGCGAACGAGATCTGGCGTCGGGCGCGCACGGCGCCGGCCTGGCGCAGCGAGGTGATATCGAACGTGCGCAGGAGCTCCGGGACCGGACGAGACGGGGGCAGCCTTGGTCCGCCGGACGCCGGGATCGCCGCAAGCGAGGGCTCCGCCGGGGCCCGGTCGGCCTCGCCCGGCGCCCGCGACGGCGCGACCCCGTGACCCGAAAGGTGCGCGACGAGCAGGCCATGCTCGGCCTCGGTGAGCTCGCCGTCATCGCGCAGGAGGTCGACCAGTTCCCGCTGCCGGGGCCGGTACGTCTCGACCAGCTCTGCGAGGGACCGGTCGGGGCGACCCGCCGGCAGGGCGGCGATCGACGCCCCGAGCAGGCCGTCGAGCTCCTCCAGCAGCTGGTCGAGCGTCCGGGCGAGCTCCGCCGGCGCGGGGGCGTCCCCGTCCGGGGCGACCTCGAAGGTCGACGTGAGCCGGGCGACCGCCCCGGCGGGTCCCCGCGGTCCCAGCGGCCGCTCGACGGACAGCTCGACCTGGCGCCGTCGCGGCGGCATGGGCCGGGACGGGCCGCGGCGAAGAAAACGTACTCCGCTCCGAGACTCCCCCCCGCAGGCCGACGTGCCGAAGTTCGAGGTTACACCGCGTTAGTTGCTGGAGGTAGGTAAGTATAAATCCGCCCCCGCCGTCGGTCCGTTCGAGGATACCAGGATGTCGTCCGACCGGGGGCGCCCCGCGGCGGGTCCGTCCGACAACGCCGACAGCTGCGATCAGCCGGGCGAGGAGGGGATCTGCCCGGTCCTCGCCGCGGTCGGAGTCATCGGCACCGAGTGGCGGCTCGCGATCGTCCATCGGCTGCTCGAGGGCCCCCAGCGGTTCAGCGAGATCCTGAAGTCGAACTCCCGGCTCAACGCGAAGACCCTGAGCGCCACCCTGAAGTTCCTGGAGGGCCAAGGGGTCGTCCAGCGGACCGTGGTGTCGACCCGGCCGTTCTCGGTCGTCTATTCGCTGACGGAGATGGGGCTCGGCCTCGCCCCCGCCGCGCGCGAGCTGCGCCAGTGGGGGACGCGCTGGCTGCTGCCCCGTCGGCGCGCCGCGCTCCGCGCCGGTTCGGCCGGTCGCAGGACCCCGGTGATCCAGGGGGAACTGCCCCGCGTGGCGCTCGCCGAGGCGGACGGTCGTCGGAAGGCGTGACGCGACCGGGGCCCGGCCGGCGGGACCCCCTGCGGGGAGGCGTTTCACGACCTCCCGTTCCGGAGTTCTTGTAGGGGCCCGGCCATCGTAAGGGTGCAACCACCCAGGGAAGGCTCCCTCACATCGCCGAAGGGGACGGTACCGCGTCTCGGGCGTGCGGGGCGCCTTCCCACCCACCCTCCACCGTTCGCTGAGCCCGTCGGAGCCCCCTGCCTGCTGTCCTGGGGAGGCCCGTACCACGATGAGCCGATCCGTTGCTTCTGCGCGGTCGACGCCCGTCCACGCCTTCCCGCCGCGATGGCCCTCTGCCGCCCCCGAGAGGACCGGCTCCGATCTCCCGCCCCGGGCGCCCGCCTCGCACGGCCGCACCGCCGTCGACGTCGGTCCCCCCGGGCGCGGGTCGAGATCGGCCTGACCGCGGCGTTTCGCGCGCACGCTAGGACGCGGGCCGCACCGCCGACGGCGAGCGAAGGCGGGACCTCGTCCCTCCGGTCCCGCGGGCCGCGCCGGTCGCCGTCGACGGCCGGTCGGCAAGCCGACGTGGGGCCGCTCGTTCTCCGCCCCGCCAGTCCGGTCGCGGGGAGGACCCGGCAACGATCGCACGGAGGGCACCGGCAAGCGCCGAACGAAGGGCTCGGCCCGGGTCCGGGTCGGAGCCGGGATATGTGAACAACGTGCCAACGAAGGCCGAGAGGACGCCGCCCCGCCAACCGTTTCCCGCCGAACGAACCGTCCGGGACCCCCGCCGCCCCGCGCCGGGTCTCCGCGCACCGACCGATCCCCGGGGGCGACGATGAGGCGCCGGACCGCGGTGCGCGTGGAACTGCCGCGGGACCCCGAGCTGCGCGCCCGGCTCTACCGTGCGCTGGCCGCAGAGGCCGCGGCGTGCTCGGAACCCGCGACGATCCTCCTGGAGGCGTCGACCGACGCACCGGTGCCGACGGTATCGGTGCGCCCGGCGGGGCTACTGGACCCCCTGCTGGCCACGCCGACGTACGCCGCGCTCCGGCCGGTGCCGTGGTGCCCGTCCGGGATCGAGGGGGACCGGCCGACGACCGCCTCGGCGCCGAGACCGTGGGGCGCCGTTCGGGCCGCGACCCCGACGCTCGGGGTCCCGGACCTGCCGGCCCGCGGACCGTTGCTGGGAAGCTGCGGCCGTCTCGAGGTCCAGACGTTCTGGCTCTCCGGCCGCGGGGACGGGCGGCTCTGGGCGGCTCGGCGGGCCCGGTTCGGCGCCCCGGATCGGGCGGAGCTCGACGCCCGCGCCCCTTCGGTGTTCGCGGCCGTCGCCGCGGAGTGGAGCCGCGCGACCGGCGTGCTCTGCCGCCCGGCGCGGGTCCGGGTCGGGCGACACGGGTGGAGCCGGGGCGCGACGCGGTCGATCCCCAGGGGAGCGTGGCTCGACCTCACCGTGGCGAACGCCTCGCGCACCGCGGAGCCGGCGCCGGTCGCCGACGACGACGACCCCTCCGCGATCGGCCACGCGATCGCGCTTGGGGCGACCGGCAGCGGGAAGACCACGTTCCTCGCCGACCGTGCGGTCCGCGCGATCCGCCGAGGGGAGGCGGTCGTCGCGGTCGACCTCCACGGCGACCTCGGTCCGGCGATCCTGGCCCGCCTGGAGCCCGGCGAGCGGGAGCGCCTGCTCGCCGTCGACGTCACGGACCGACCGGTCGTGGGGATCGCCGCGCTGGACGGGACCGACGAACGGGCCGCCGGGCACCTGGTGGCGGCCGTCAAGCGGCTGACCCCGGACGGGACCGATGTCTACTGGGGGTTCCGCCTCGAGCGGATCTTCGACGCGTTCGTGCGGATCGTGCAGGAGGCGGGCGGCTCGCTCGGGGACCTGTACGCCCTCCTGACGGACGCCGACCGTCGGGAGGTCGCGCGGCTCGCGACCCGGGACCCTCGGCTCGCGCGGTTCCTCGACGAGCTCGCGCCGATCGTGCGGCGGTCGCCCGAGTTCCTCTGGGGCGCGGCCGCCCGGCTGGCGAAGGTGGTCCTCTCGCCGGCGCTGGCCGAGCTCCTGGCACCGGCCGACGGGGGGGTCCCGATCGAGCAACTGATCGAGGAGCGGCGGCCGCTCCTGGTGCGCCTCCCGTTCGCCCGCGTGGGCCCCGAGGCGGCCTCCTTCGCCGGCTCGCTCGTGCTCGCCCGGACGTACCTCGGCCTCGCGGCGCGGCGCGGACACGGCGCCGGGGGGGCGCCGGTCGTCGTGGTCCTGGACGAGGTCCAAGGCCTCTCCCCGCGCCTGATCGCCGAGATGCTCACCGACGGCCGCAAGTTCGGCGTGCGCCTCGTGATCGCGACCCAGTACCCGGAGCGGCTGGCGCCGGAGCTCCGGGGGGCGGCCGCGGGGGTCAGCCGCCTCGTGGTCTCCTTCCGCGTGCCGCGGGCGACCTCCGCGGTGGTCGGCGGTTGGCTCGGTCTCCCGCCGGCCGAGGCGGAACGGCAGCTCGTGGACCTGCCGGTGGGTGTCGGGCTCGCGCGCGCGACCGGCTTTGGGGATCTTCGGACGGTCGTGGCCTCGGCGGGTCCCCCCGCACCGCCGGAGGAGTGGACGGAGGCGGTGGCACGGACCCGCGCCGAGTTTTCCCCCGCACGCGCGGACGACGGGCACGCCCCGGACGAGGACGACGAGCGATTGCTTCTCGCGATCCTGGCCGGAGAGGAGCGGGGCCGTCCGGTCCGGGCCGACGCGCTGGTCGAGGAGGCGCTGGGGCTCCCCGGTCCCGCCTCGGACGCCGCGCGGCTCGCCGATCGACGGCTCGGCGTCGAGCGGGGCGGCCTCGCGAGCGTCGTCGACGGAGGCTGGCGCCTGAGCGCCGCCGGCGCGCGCCGGCTCGGGCTGCGGACGACCACCGGCGCGACCCGGGAGACCGCCGAGCACCGGGCGCTGCTCCTGCAGACGTTCCGCATCTTCGCCCGCCACGGTCACCGGCTCGAGATCGTTCGCCAGGGCCGGTACGACACGACGCTCCCGGACGCCATCTTCCGCCAGATCCCCGAGGCCGCGCGCTCCCGGGCGCCGCGGGAACTCGCCGCCGCCCTCGGGGTGGCCGAGCGCGGGTGGGCCTGGAGGTTCTTCCGCGGCCGGGATGTCCACGTCGAGGCCGAGGTCTCCGGAGCGCTCCGACCGGCCCGGATCCGCCACGGGCTTGCCAAGGCGACCGCCCGGGGCGCGTTCGCCTTGTTCGTCGTCGGCGACCCCGACCGGGCCCGACGGGTGCGTCGGGCGCTTCGCGCGTCCGGCGCCGGCCCGGATCGAGCGCAGGTCTGGACCCTGCGCGCCGGCACCGAGCCGGCCCCCCGAGACGGTAAGGGGCCCGGAACGTCGGGCGGACCGTGCGCGAGTTCGTCGCCGTCGACGTAGCGGGGGCGGCGGATCGGCAGGGCTCGCCGGGGCACCTGACGCTGAGATTCCTCGGCGAGGTGCGCGCCGAGCAGAACGACGGCATCGGTCTCCGGCTGGCGGCCGTCGCCCGGCAGACCCGGCCGTTCCGGCTCCGCCTCGAAGGCGTCGGGGCGTTCCCTTCCGTGAACCGGCCCCGGGTCGTCTGGATCGGGGTCAGCACCGGCCGGGAGGAGGTCGTACGCCTCGCGGAGAAGGTCCGCGCGGCCCTCGCTGCGGAGCTCCCGCCGGAGCCGGCCCCGTTCGTCCCGCACGTCACCTGGTTCCGCGTGCGGTCGGTCGAGGACGCCCGGGCCGCCGCCGAGGCCCTTTCGGGCCGTCGGGCCGCGCCCGCGCCCCGCGAGGTGGCGGTCGGGGAGCTCCTGCTCAAGGAGAGCGTCCTGGGTCCGGGCGGTGCGCGGCACCGGACGATCGCCACCTTTCCCCTCGGGGAGCCCGCGCCGCCGGACCGACGGGGCTGAGGAACCGGGGTCGAGACGCGGGGAGGCGTTCACGTTCCACCCCGGGTCGGCCGACCATACGGTTAAGGAGCGGGACGCGGGTGCGGTGCCGGGTCCCGCCGACCGGCCGGGACCGGGGGTGGCGGCAACGGCGGCGGGGGGCCGGCGACCGGGTCTGCTGATCGTCGCGCTCGTCGCGGCGGCGATGCTCGGCCCGGTCCTCCTGTCGACCGGCGCCGCGACGGCGGGCACGCCGGCGACCGCAGTTCCTCCCGCGTGCGGGGCCGCGCTGCCGTCCTCTGGCACGCCGGGGATCGTGACCGTCGACGGCGGTCCGCTCGCGTCGAGCGGGGTTGGCGGGATCCCGATCACCTACGGCTACGACGTCGGGTTCGCCACGATCGACCCGCGGACTGGGGTGGTCCTGGCCAGCGGTTGCCAGGTCGATCAGCGGTCCACGAGCACCGCGGCGAACGGGTCGTTCGAGGTCGTTCCCGTCCTCGCGAGCTCCGACTGCGACCCCGTGCTCACCACGACGGAGTGCACGGTCTCCTCCGCCGCCGAGGAGCCGCTGACCGCGGACCTCACGGACGGGGCCCCCGCGGGGTACGCCGCGACGGTCGACGTCACGCCCGCCCGCGTGAGCGTGGGGCTCCTCTGGGAGCTCGCGCGCGTCGGCATCGTACCGGCCGGTCCGACCGTCGTCACCGCGCCGGGGGCGAGCGTTACGTTCGAAGCGGTTGCCTTGGCCGCGGACGAGGCGCCGTCGCCCCTGACGGTGTCGTTCGCCTGGCAGGTCAACGACACCGGCTGGGCGTTCCGCGGACCGACGACCGGCGCAACGGTCACGCTCTCGGCGGGTCCCGGGGCGGACGTTGCTCGGCTGTCGGTGACGGCCGCCCCGTCGCCGGCGATCCCGGGGGTCCCCGCCGTGGCCGCCGACGTCGAACTGAAGGCGATCCCGACCGCGATCGAGGCCGGGCAAGCGAACCGCTCCGCGCTCGACGCGGGCGGCTCGGCCGCCCTATCGTTCACGGCCGTGGGCGCCGAGGGGTGGAACTACACCGCGACGATCGACCCGGGACTCGGGCTGCCCCCGGTCGACGCCGCCTGTTCCCACGGAACGGCGAGCGGGGGCGCGCTCCCGATCTCGTGCTCCGCGGTCGTCGCCTATCCGTCCCCGGGGGTGGCGCAGCCGACCGCGACCCTGACGAACGGCTATTCGTCGGCGAGCTGGCAGTTCCCGCCGATCGACATCGCTCCGGCGCCGGTGCTGAGCGCCTATCCCGAGCAGCCGACCGGCTACGTTGCCGACCCGCTCGAGCTGAGCGTGGTCGCCGAGAACGGCTCCGGGACACCCCCCTACCAGGGAGCGTGCCTAGCTCCCGGCGAGGGCCCGGCCACCTGCCGGGGGACCGCGGGCCCGGTGTGGGAGTTCGACCCCACGTACCCGGTCGCCGGCAACTACACGGCCGTCGCGTGGAGCTACGACGCGGAGGGAACGAACGCCTCGGTCGCCATCCCCGTGCGCATCGTCGGGGACCTCGCCGTCGGGCCGATCGCCGTCGGGGGCGGAAACCTCACGGTAGGGACCCCGACGGTCCTCACGGCGAACGTCAGCGGCGGACTGCTCCCGCTGCGGTACTGGTGGAACGGCTCCGGCGCCGTGGGGTCGATCGCCGTCGGCGAGCTCGCGGCCGACGGCCCGGCCACCGCGCTCCTGCTGCCCGGCGTCCCCGGCGCCGTCGAGGTCACCCTGACGGTGGTCGACGCGCTCGGCACGGTCCTCGCCTCGGATCGCCTGCTCCAGGTCGGCCCGGCGCTCGGCTCGCTCGTGGTGCCGGTCTCCCCGCCGCCGACCGGCCCGCTCGTGGCCGGCGCGCCGACCGTGCTCGCGTGGGGGGCGTTCCTCGGACCCGGGGTCCCGGACCCGGCGTTCGCCGTCGCCACGGCGCTCCGGGTCGTCTGCCCGGTCGGCGTCCCCCGGGCGTGGGCCAACGCCTCCGGCGTCGGGGCGCTGGCGGAGCTCGGGAACGGAACGTTCGGGATCCCGGCGAGCGCGTGGGTGGGGGGGACCCTCAACCTCAGCCTGAGGTTCGCGACGGCCGGGAACGTCACGGTGCTCCTGGCCGGCCCCGGCCTCCCGAACGCGGTGTCCCCGGTGAACCTCACGATCGCCCCCGACCTCGAGCAGGTCGTGCTGTCCGGCGCGGCGGTCGCGACGCCCGGCACGCGCTCCAACGCGACCCTGTGGCACGTCACCGATCGGTTCGGCAACCCGGCCCCCGGCGCGCTGCTCACCGTCCGGCTCGACTTCGGGAGCGTGCAGGTCGCCGACGTCGTGGCGGCCGTGCCCGTGGCGGGCGGGGCGGGCGTCTGGATCAACTACACGGCCCCGAGCCGGTCCGCCGGCGAAGTGCTGGTGGTGGATGCGGCCGGCACCGTGGTGCTGGGCCCCCTGCAGGTGCCCGCCGCCGCAGGCGTCGCCGGGGCCCCGGTCGCGGTGATCACCCTCGCCGCCGCCGCCCCGATCGGCGCGGCCGGGGCGGCCGCG
>JASHRJ010000101.1 GCA_030037395.1 Thermoplasmata archaeon | reverse complement strand
GCCGGTCCGCGGGATCGACGCGGACGCGGAGGCGATCGGCAGCGCCCGGGCCGCGGCCGAGCGCGCCGGCGTCGCGGTCGACTTCGAGGTCGGCGAGGCCGGAGCGACCCAGGGACCGGCGGAGCTCGTCGTGATGAACCCTCCGTTCGGCGCGCAGCGACGGCACGCCGACCGCCCGTTCTGGGCCACGGCGTTCGCGACGGCCGGCCGCTCCGTCTACGCGTTCTCGCTCGCCGCCTCCCGAACCTTTATAGCGCGTCAGGCGGTCGCGCGCCGCGCCAAGGTCCTCGAGGTCGTGCCGGTCCCCTGGGTGCTCGGACAGACGTTCGCGCACCACCGGCGGCACCGGGTCGCGCTCGAGGTCGACCTGTGGGCGATCCGGAGCGGGGCAGCGAGTGACGGAACGAGAGCTCCCTGACCTCGTGCTGCCGGGGGATTACCTCGGGGCGGCCGAGGAGTTCCTGCCCGGCCGAGGGACGTACGAGTACGGCGGCCGGATCTACGCGTCGCTGCTCGGGCGGCCCTCGATCGACGCGCGCGACCGGACGATCCGCGTCCGGCCGCGGAACTCCGTCCCCGAGCTCGAGGAGGGCGAGCTGGTCTACGCCCGCGTGGACGAGCTGAAGACCGCGATGGCGATCTGCACGGTCCTGTCGACCGCGGCGAGCCGTCGCGGGGTCCCGGGCGCGCCGGAGGCGACGGTGCACATCTCCAAGGCGAAGGAGGGGTACACCGAGTCGCTCGACGGCGAGTTCGCGGTCGGCGACATCGTGCTCGCCAAGGTCCTTCAGGCGCGTCCGTCCGTCAAGCTCTCCACGGCGGCCGCGACCCTCGGGGTCGTCACGGCGCGCTGCCAGGTCTGCCACGCGCTCCTCCAGCTGGCCGGCCACGAGCCGACCTGCCCGCGGTGCGGCCACCGGGAGCGGCGCAAGCTCGCGAAGGGCGCCCCCTCGTTCCCTCCCGGCGCGCATGGCGGCCCCTCCCGCTGAGCCGGAGCTCCGGCTCGCCCGGCTGGTCCGCGCGCACGACCGCTGGCGCGGGCGCGACGTGTTCAACCTCCTCGCGAGCGAGAACGCGGTCTCCCCGACCGCCCGCCGATACCTGGCGAGCGATCTGGCCGGGCGCTACACGCTCCCGCTCGCGACGACGTTCGACGGCGAGCGGATCGACAACAGCTACGCCGGAACCCGCTACACCGACCAGATCGAGCAGCTCGCCAACGCGGCGGCCGCCCGGCTGTTCCGCGCCCGCTGCGCCACGACGCGGCCGCTCTCCGGGCACATCGCCGCCCTCTCCGTTCTCGCGCCGCTGCTCCCGCGCGGATCGCGGCTGGTCGCCGTCCGCCCCGAGGACGGCGGCTACGACGGCTACGCCGCCGACTTCGTTCCCGCGATGCTCGGCTACTCCGTCACCCCGATCCCGGCGAACGGCCCGGGGCATCGGGTGGAGGCCGCGGAGGCGGCGGCGGCGATCGCCGCGGCGCGGCCGCACGCCGTGCTCCTGGGCCAGAGCTTCTTCCTGTTCCCGTACCCCCTTCGCGAGATCGCCGCGGCCGCCCACGACGTCGGCGCGCTGGTCCTGTACGATGCTTCCCACGTGCTCGGCCTGATCGCCGGCGGCGAGTTCCAGGACCCGTTGCGGGAGGGCGCGGACGTCCTCTTCGGCAGCACGCACAAGTCGTTCCCGGGCCCGCAGGGCGGGATCGTCGCGACCGACCGCGAGGACCTGTTCGCCCGGATCAACCCGTACCTGGTGTGGCGGACCTTCGACAACGCTCACTGGAACCGGATCGCCGGCGTGGCCCAGACGCTCCTCGAGCTCGAGCGGTGCGGCCGCGAGTACGCCGCCACGACCGTCGCGAACGCCCGGGCCCTCGGCCACGCGCTCGCCGACGCCGGTGTGCCGCTGGTCGCCGCCGACCAGGGGTTCACCGCGTCCCACCAGCTCCACCTGGACCGCGCGGAGCTGTTCGCCCGGGCCCACGTGCGCGCGGGCGAGCTGGCCCGGCGGCTGGAGCGCCAGCGTCTCCTGATCGACCTCGTGGGCCGCGTCGGTACCGCGGAGGTGAGCCGGCTCGGATTGACCCCGGGGGACATGCCGCGCCTCGCCGGGCTCTTGGTCGCCGCGGGGCTCCGCCGCGCGCGCGTCGCCGCCGAGGTCCTCGCCTGGCGTCGGAGCTTCCGCTCGCTGCGGTTCGCGTGAGCGCCCCTTCCCGGCCGAGGCATCCGGCCGGAAGGGTGACCCGGCCGGCCGCACGCCGTCCCCCCGCGCGGAGGAGGCTCCCGCTCGCCCTCACCGGGACGCCGGGCACCGGAAAGTCCTCGGTCGCGCGGCGCCTGGCGACCCGCTGGTCGGTCGTCGAGGTCGCGGAGCTCGCGAGGAGCCATCGCGCCGCCCGGCGGCTCCGTCGGGGGATCGAGGTCGATCTCGCGCGGCTGCGCCGGGCCCTCCGTCGACCCGGGGCCCTCGCCGACGTCGACCTCGTCGTCGGACACCTGGCCCACCTGTTGCCGGTGCGGGGGGCGATCGTCCTGAGGTGCCGCCCGATCGAGCTACGGCGGCGGCTCCGGAACGCCCGCCGCGGCACGGCGCGGGAGCGGGAGGCGAACTTCGCGAGCGAGGCGCTCGACCAGGTCCTGGGGGAGGCCGCCGCGACCGGGCTCCCCGTCTTCGAGATCGACACCACCGGGCGGTCGGCGGCCGCGGTGGCCCGCGAGGTCGGCCGGCGGCTCGTGCGGAGCGGCCCGCCCCGGCAGGGGACCGTCGACTGGCTCGCCGACCGGGCGGTCACCGCGCAGTTATTGGACGGAGCGAGGTAGCCCGGCGCCGATGGTCGTCGAGGCGTACCGGGGCTGGGCCCGGCCGTACCTCGAGCGGCTGGCGCGGCCGTTCCTGCGGTGGAACCCGGACCGTCTGAGCGCGCTCGCCCTCGGCCTCGCGGTCGCGGCCGGGGCGGTCGCGGCGGTCGTCCGCTGGACGAGCCCGCTGTGGTTCCTGCCGGTCAGCGCGCTGGTGCTGCTCGCGGGCCTGTTCGACGTGCTCGACGGGCAGGTGGCGCGCGCGACGGCCCGGACCAGCCGACGCGGCGACTTCCTGGACCACGTCCTCGACCGGTACGCGGACATCGCTGTGGTCCTCGGCTTCGCGGCCTCCGGCTTCGCGGAGCCGGTGCTCGCGCTGCTCGCCCTGGCGAGCCTCCTGCTCACCAGCTACATGGGGACGCAGGCGCAGGCGGTCGGCGAGGGACGGCTGTACGCCGGCCTGCTCGGCCGCGCGGACCGGCTCCTCGTGCTCGCGGCGGCGGCGTTCCTCGAGTTCGACTGGTCGCTCCCGTGGCCGTGGGCGCCCGCGGAGCCGTGGGCGCGGTTCCACCTCGGCGGGATCGAGTTCACCGTGATCGACGTCGCGTTCGCCTACTTCGTCATCGCCGGGCAGTGGACGGCGTTCGCGCGGGCGCGGCGGACGTACCGTGCGCTGGCGGGTCGCTAGGGGCGTCCGCCGGCCCCGGCACCGAGCCGCCGCGCCACCGGTAGTACTGGAGCGGGTGACGGAGCCGCGGGTCGAAGCAGCGGTCGTCGCGGGCGCGGTCCCGGGGATCCGGGGCCTCCGGGTCCCCCTCCCGGACGCAGAGGCCGTGGCTGCGCAGGGTGTCGCACTCGGGGGGCTCGTAGCCCCGGCCGCCGTCGCGCGACGTGATGTGCTCGACCTGGTAGCGGGTGACCGACTCGTCGAAGTCGGGGGCGCCGCGGTAGGCGTCGACGATCGACTCGAACGAGGCCCCCGCCCGGTGGAGGAAGGCGGCGAGGCAGAACCGCCCCGCGTGCGACAGGTTCTCCCCGCGTTCGAGCGTTCGCACCATCTTCCGGAGGCAGGGTGGGAACAGCTCGCGGCGGACCGGGCCCGAAGGGCCGCCGGCTCGGGGCAGGGCGGCGGGCAGCCGGCGCGCGACCTCCTCGAGGAGCTCGGACTCCCGCTCGCGCACCGCGCGGACGACCTCCGGGTCGAGCGGCAGCGGGACCGCGAGCGCCCGGCGCACCGCCTCCTGCAGGAGCCGGGCGGCGCGCGCCGGACCGACGACCACGCGGCCGTCCCGGACCGCCTGGCCGGCGAGCCGGAACTCCGCCTCCCGGATCGGCGAGGCGAGGCGGACGTAGTCCGGCACCGAGAAGGCGACCGCCCCCTCGGCCCGCTCGAGCGGAAAGCCGAGCCGCCGGGAGACCTCCCCGAGCTCGTCGACGGGGACCCGGTCGAGCCGGCCATGGCTCCGCTTCGCCTCGGCGACCGCCCACCGGCGCAGCGCGGCGGGCGACGGCGCCGCGGAGAGCACGAGCCGGGCGAAGAGGAACGAGAGGTACCGCTCCTCGCCGCCCGCGCGGTCCAGCTCGGCGACGTTGGCGGTCCCCCGCGGATCGTCCTGCGCCGCGAGCACCCGGGCCCGGCCGATCGCCCGCACGTGGTCGTAGGCGGGTTCGACCAGCAGCCCGCGGACCGACACCGCGTCGGCGCCGAGCAGGCGCTCGGCCCCGGGCAGGAACGGGTACTCCGCGAGGAGCGTCCGCTCGTCTAGCCGAGGTGCGGCACCACGAACTGCCATACGAGAAGCCCCAGGACGACGAGCGAGGACGCGACCGCCGCCCGCCCGCCGAACTCGTCCAGCCGGGCGGCGCTCCAGCCGGCCCGGAAGCGGGCCGCGACCGACGCGGCGAAGTCCCGGAAGAGGAGGCCCCCGTCCAGCGGGACCAGCGGGAGGGCGTTGGAGAGCCCGAGCAGGAGGTTCATCCACGCGAGCCAGTACAGCAGGTTGGCCCCGATCCAGAAGTCGGTCGGCGCGACGTGCGCGAACGGCCCGGTGAGGTGGAAGAACGACGACGTCGGGCTCCCGACCGGCTCCAGGCTGGCGAGCGGGAGGATCAGCCAGTCGATGCCGCCGGCGAGCGGCCCGCTGTCGCTCCCGAGCGGCCAGACGAGGGTCTGCCGCAGCTCGGCGGGGGTGAGCCCGTACACCCCGACGCCGAGGAACCCCCGGGAGTGGTTCGACGGATTGTCGGTCAGGTTCACCGTCGTCGCCACCAGGCGCCCCCGCGAGGCGGAGTAGTACGTCACCGCGCAGGTCGTGTTCGGCAGGGTCCGGGCGACCGCGTCCTCGAACTGGGCCAGGGTCGGCGTCGCGGTCCCGTTGAGCGAGGTGATGATGTCGCCGGCGCCGAGCCCGGCGTGGGCCGCGCCGCTGCCCGACTCGACGTAGGCGACCCCGACCCCGTTCGCGTTCGGCGCGACGCTCGCGGCGATCAGGCTCGCGAGGGCGACGAAGAAGACGATCGTGAGCAGGAAGTTCGCGAGCACGCCGGCCGCCGCGACCCGGTCGCGCTGTCGGCGCGGCGCCGCCATCATGTCCGCGTCGTTCTGTTCGACGAACGCCCCGATCGGGACCACGCACCACAGGATCCCGAGGCTCTTCACCCCGATCTTCTGGGAGCGCGCCACGATCCCGTGCGCGAGCTCGTGGAGCACGATCCCCACGACGATCGCCACGATCCCGTAGCCGAGCGGGATCACCGGGTTGATGCCGGGCAGCCCGACCGCCTCGGTGACGCTCGGCGCCTCGGCCGCCGGGATGCGAGTCGAGACGACCGCGCCCAGCACCAGGAGCCCCACGATCACGCCCATCGCGATCGCCGCGAGCGCGATCCCCAGGTCGCCGATCCGCGACCAGAAGCGGCGGAACCGCCCCCAGCGCTCAAGCGCCTCGCGCCCCCGGCCGGTCTTGACCATCAGCGCGGGGCCCATCAGGGTCAGCGAACGGTCCGGCCCGATCCGGCCGGAGCGCCAGAGCGCGTAGATCAGGACCGCGTAGACGAACGCCGCGGCGCCGGCGATCTCGTAGCCGAGGTAGGGGTCCACGCGCCCTCCGCGCGAGAGTCCGGGCCCGGGTTATGAGCTCTTGTGGTCCGGGGACCGGTGCCGGCAAAGAGGATGACGACTCCGCGCCCTCGTACCCGCGGTCGCATGCGTACCGCCGGCCTCCTGACCCGGTTCCTGCCGATCCTGGTGGCCGCGGCGCTGCTCCCGAGCGGGGCGACCGCCGGGCTGGCGGCGCACCCCGGGGGCCCGCCGAGCGCGCCCGCCGCGGCGAGGACGTCCTCCGTCCCGACGAGCGCGGAGGTGGCGATCGCCCCCGCGTACGTCCCCTCCGCCGGGGTCCGGGCGCTGGGCCCGCTGCCCGCGAGCACGCCGCTCAGCGTGGACGTGGGGCTCGCCTCGCGCGACCCCGCGGGCCTCGCCGCGTACGCGAACGCGACCGCCGTGGCCGGGACCGCCGCCTACCGTGCCTTCCTGACCCCGACGGTCGCCGCCGCAACGTTCGGGGCCGCACCGGCTTCGATCGCCGCCGCCGAGACGTACTTCGCCGGCTACGGCCTGTCCGTTGCGCACAACCCGGACGGCCTCCTCCTCTCGGTCTCGGGCCCGAGCTCCGATGTGGCCGCGGCGTTCGGGACCGCGTTCGAGCAGTACGAGGGCCCCGCGGGCCGGATCTTCGTCGGTCACGCGACCCCCGCCGTCCTCCCGTCGGTCGCGCCGTGGACGGGGGCGTTCGGGCTCGGCAACGTCACGCCGATCGCTCCGGACCTGTCGCCGGCGGCCCCCTCGGAGCCGGTCGACCCGACGGCGTCGTGCAGCCGCCTGCTCGACGGCCTCGCCCCGTGCCAGGTCGCCACCGCCTACGACGCCGTTGGACTCACGGTCAACGGCACGCCGGTCGACGGGCAGGGGTACCGGGTGGCGGTCGTCGACGCCTACGCCTCCGCCGAAGGCCAGGACCAGCTCACCTCCGACTTCGACCAGTTCGCGAACGCCACCGGCCTCTCCTCGGCGAACGTCAGCTTCGCCTATCCCGTGCCCACGACGGAGGACCTCAACGCCACCGGCGTCAACTCCGGCTGGGGCCTCGAGGACGCGCTGGACCTCGAGTGGGCGCGGGCGTCGGCCCCCGGCGCGTCGGTGGAGATGGTCTACTCCCCGAACGCGGGCGCGGGCCTCTACTACGCGATCGACTGGATCGTCGCGACCGGGCAGGCGAACGTCTTCAGCATGAGCTGGGGCGAGCCCGAGGTCGGGGTGTTCAACCCGAGGTCGATGCCGTGCTCCTCGCAGTGCAACGCCTCGACGGACGGGTCGATCGACCTCCTCGGACCGGTGCTGGAGCTGGCCACCGTCGAGGGGATCACGGCGGTCGCGGCGAGCGGCGACTGCGGTTCCTCGGACGGGACCGCCGGGGTCGCGGTGAACTTCCCGGCGTCGGACCCGTTCGTGCTCGGGGTCGGCGCGACGAACCTGTACGTCGCGGCGAACGGCACCTACGAGGCCGAGTCCGGCTGGTCGGGCAACGAGAGCGGCGCCTCCGCCGACGGCTGCGAGAACGGCGGCGGCTCGGGCGGCGGGTACTCGATCTTCCCGCACCCGTGGTGGCAGTCCGGGACCGGCACGGTCCCCGCAAAGGGCCGCGGGGTGCCGGACGTCGCGATGGTCGGCGGCGGCTTGAGCCCCGTCGCGATCTTCTTCGAGGGGGCGCAGGCCGGCGTCTACGGGACCAGCGTCGGCTCCCCGATCTGGGCCGGGCTGGTCGCCCTGGCGGACCAGTACGCCGGCCAGCCCCTGGGCCTGCTCACCCCGAGCCTGTACCGCGCGCTCTCCGGCCCCGGGTACAGCGCGGAGTTCCACGACATCCAGAACGGCACGAACGGCTACTCGGCCGGGGTCGGCTGGGACCCGGTGACCGGGATCGGCTCGCCGGTCGTGGGGAGCCTGCTCCCGGCCCTCGCCCGGGGCCCGTCCACGGCGACGACGCTCTCCTCGCTGGTCTACGCCTCCCCCCGGTTCGGTCGCGCCCCGCTCACCGTCGACTTCGAGGCCACCGTGCACGGCGGCACCGGAGCGTACCCGCTCGAGGGGATCGCGTTCGGCGACGGGAACGCCTCGGCGCTGCTCGCGGGGGCCGCGACCCACACCTACGCGGCGGCCGGCGTGTACTCCGTCCAGGCGTACGCCGTCGACTCCTCCGGGAACATCACCGCCTCCCCACCGATCGTCGTGGTCGTCGGCGGCGGCGGGCCGCTCACGGTCAGCCTGAACGCCTCCCTGACGAACCCCGCCGTCGGCGCCCCGGTCGACTTCACGGCGACCGCCTCGGGCGGCGTCGCGCCGTACACGTTCAACTTCTCGTTCGGCGACGGGACGTACGACGACGGCCTCGCCAACGGCACGGTCGAGCATGCCTACGCGGTGGAGGGCGGCTTCTGCGCCGAGGTCGTGGTCCAAGACAACGCCTCCGCGCCGGACGGCGGGGCGAGCGCCCGCGTCGCGGTCGTGGTCGGGGGCGCGGCCAGCCCGGCGTGCGGGAACCCGACCCACCCGCTCCAGCTGATCGGCAACGCGAGCGCGGGGGTGCGGGACGCGCCCGCGGACTACCCGTCGCTCTTCTCGGCGAGCGGCGGGTCGCCGGCGCCGGCCGGCCTGGGGGCGGAGCTGGGGCTGGCCTCGAACGATCCGTACGTCGCCGCGTGCGGCTGCACGATCCTCCGCAGCGCCGGGACCTGGACGGTCCGGGCGTGGGAAAACGACACGGTGAACGGCGAGGCCCACGCCGAAGTGAACGTCACCGTGGCGCCCGCGCTGTCCGCCACGTTCACCGCCTCGACGCTGAGCGGACCCGCCCCGCTCGCCGTGACGTTCGGGGCGACCGCGAGCGGCGGGTACCTGGCGAACGCCTCGGCGACGCGCTGGACGCTCCCGAACGGGACGACCCTCACCGGTGCCAGCGTGCACGCGACGTTCGCGACCGCGGGCGAGTACGTCGTCGTCGCGTCGCTGTCGGACAGCGGCTACGGCAACGCGAGCGAGGCGTTCGTGCTCGACGCGGAGGCCGCGGGCGGGCCTTCGGTCGGCGTCACGGCGACCGTGTCGCCGGCCGTCGACCTCGGCTCCGGCACGACGGTCAGCTGGCGCGCCACGCCGATCGGTCCCGCCGGCACGCTCGCCTCGGCGGTGGTGGCCTGGGACCTCGGCAACGGCGGCAGCGCCTACGGACCGATCGCGAACGAGACGTACTTCGCCCCGATCGACCTGCTGGCGGCGGACACCCTGGCCGCCTCGGTGCAGCTTCTCGGACCCGGGGCGGTCCCCCTCCTGCGGGTCCCGATCACGCTCGCCGGGTTCTTCGCGACCGAGGCCGGCGGGTTCGTGCCCGCCGTCGACGCGCTCTCCCTCGGGGACGATGTGTACCCCACCGCGGGCGAGACCCCGCTCGCCGTGAACGGCTCCGCGACGGCGAGCGGCCCCGGCCCGCTGCCGGTGACCTGGGAGTTCGGGGACGGCACCAGCGGCAACGGCACGTCGGTCACCCACGTCTACTACGGTCCGGGCGAGTACACCGTGCGGATCGGCACCTTCGACACCTTCGGGGACCGAGCCCAGCGGCTGGTCGGGATCGCCGCGAACGAGGTCCTCGCCCTGTCGGGCTGCGGGCCGAAGGAGCTGAGCGGCTCGGCGCCGTTGGTCGTCCGGCTCGCCCCGACGGCGAGCGGCGGCGCCGGACCCCCGTACTCGTACCGCTGGAGCCTCCCGAACGGCAGCACCTCGACGGCCACGAACGTCACCCTGACGCTCGGCTCCCCCGGAACGTACGGGGTCTCGGTCGAGGTCTCCGACCCGGTGAACGCCACGATAGGATGCGCCTGGACGATCACCGTCGCCGGCGCCCCGCTGATCCCGTTCGCGGAGGTCCTCGCGATCGGCGCGGCGGCCGGCGCGGGCCTCGCGGCGGTCTTCCTCTGGGCGACCCGGCCCCGCAGCGGGGCCGCCCGCTAGCCCTTGACGACGGCGAGCGGGACGAGGCGGGCGACGCGCCGGGTCAACCCCGCGCCCTCGGCGACGCGCACGACCTCCTCGACGTCCTTGTAGGCGCCGGGGGCCTCCTCGGTGACCCCCTCCCGGGACGCCGAGCGCACCACGATCCCTTGCGCCGAGAGCCGGCGGGTCACCTCGTCGAAGCGGAACGCGCGGACCGCCGCGCTGCGGCTGAGCCGCCGCCCGGCGCCGTGGCAGGAGGAGCCGAACGATCGGTCCATCGCGCCCGGGAGGCCGGCGAGGACGTAGCTCGCGGTCCCCATGTCGCCGGGGATCAGCACCGGCTGGCCGTACCCGCGGTACTCCGCGGGGATCTCCTCCCGGCCGGCCGGGAACGCCCGCGTGGCCCCCTTGCGATGGACGAGCACCGGCTTGGTCGAGCCGTTCGCCCCGTGCCGCTCGACCTTGGCGATGTTGTGCGCGATGTCGTAGACCACCTCGATCCCGAGGTCCGCCTCGGACCGGGCGAAGACGCCGGCGAACGCCCGGCGGACCGCGGCGGTGATCGCCTGTCGGTTCGCCCAGGCGAAGTTCGCCGCCGCGGCCATCGCGCCCAGGTACCGGCGGCCGTCCTCGGAGGAGATCGGCGCGCACGACAGCTGGCGGTCGACCAGCTGGACCCCGTCGGCGACGAGCTGCTCGTCCATGCGGCGGATGAAGTCGGTCGCCACCTGGTGGCCGAGGCCCCGCGAGCCGGTGTGCAGCATGACGACCGCGCGGCCGGGCTCGAGCCCGAGCGCCGCGGCGAACTCGGGGAAGAAGATCCGGTCGACCGCCTGGACCTCGAGGAAGTGGTTGCCGGAGCCGAGGGTCCCGAGCTGGCGCAGCCCGCGCTTGCGGGCGGTCTCCGAGACCTCCTGCGGCAGCGCGCCGGCGAGGCGGCCCCCCTCCTCCTGGACCCGGAGGTCCTCGGCGAGCCCCTCGCCGTGCTCGACGGCCCAGGCCGCGCCGCCCGCGAGCACCGCGTCGACCTCCGCCGGGGGGAGCGCGACGCCGCCCCGCGAGCCGACCCCGCTCGGCACCTCCCGGTAGAGGCGCTCGGCGAGATCGCGCAGCCGGGGCCGGACCTCCTCCGCCGACAGGCGGGTCCGCAGCAGGCGGACCCCGCAGTTGATGTCGTAGCCGATCCCCCCCGGCGAGACGATCCCCTCCGCGAGGTCGAAGGCGGCGACGCCGCCGACCGGGAAGCCGTAGCCAAAGTGGATGTCGGGCATCGCCAGCGCATGCCGCTCGATCCCCGGCAGGGTCGCGACGTTGGCCAACTGCTGGAGCGACGGGTCCCCCTCAACCCCCGACAGCAGCGCCGGGTTCGAGAAGAGGCGGCCGGGCACCCGCATCCCCGGGACCTCCTGGAGGGGGATCTCGTAGGTGAACTCGTCCAGGCGGACGAGCGCGGGCACCTTCGGCATGGGGGGCGCCGAGGGACCTTCCCCGCTAAAACGGCTCTGGGGCGCGGGGCCGCGGGGCAAACCCCCAAGTGCCCCTCCGGGCTCCTTCCGGTCGGGTCCCGGCGGTGCGCGGACGGCTCCTCCTCTCGCTGATCAATCTCGCGGTCGCCGCCGCGGCGCTGCTCGTGTGGTTCACGCTGCCGCAGTATGCCGAATACGCCCTCTGGGTGTTCCTCGCCTGGATCGTGGTCGGCTTCTCGACGATCTGGCTGCGGTGGGGCACCCCGACCGCGGCCGGGGCGGCCGGCCCGTCGGCGCCGGGCGCCGGCGGGGCGGCGGCCCGCCCGACGGCGGGCTCGCCGGGCGTCGGCTTCTGCATCTACTGCGGGGCGGACCTGCCGACCGGCGCCACTCGCTGCCCGACGTGCGGGCACGCCGACGCCCGGCTCACCTGACGAGCTCGGCGGGCGCGATCTGCAGCATCGGCTCGCCGGCCCGGACGTTCGAGCCCTCGTGCACCGTGAGGGCGCGCACCACCCCGGCGACCGGGGCCACGACGTCGTTGCGCATCTTCATCGCCTCGATCACGAGGAGCACCGCCCCGGCGCGCACCGTCTCCCCCTCCCGGACCCGGACCTCGAGGACCCGACCGGGCATCGGCGGCGCGACCGGGACCGCCCCCGGCGCGGGCGCCGGGGCCGGCGGCGCCG
>JASHRJ010000100.1 GCA_030037395.1 Thermoplasmata archaeon | reverse complement strand
CGCTCGGCCTCTCGGGCGGCGGCCGGCGGGGGAAGGGGTCCCCAGGGCCCTTCGCGCTCCTCCGGCGCCAGCAGCGGCTCCGGCCGCACGACGCGCGCCTGGGGGCCTCCGCGGTCCCAGACGTAGGCGGCGGTCGGGGCGACCGGGGAGAACTCGTCGCACCCGTCCGCCGACGCGAGCGCCAGGCCCCGTCGTACGCCCAGGCGGGGCAGGACCTCCGCGAACGCCCGGGCGACGACCGCGGACGGAGCGCCGACGACGTGGAACGGCACCCGCGCCGGGTTCGCGAGCGGGCCGAGCCGGTTGAAGATCGTCGGGATCCCCAGCTCGCGGCGGACGTCGGCGACCGCCTTCGCCGCCGGGTGGTACATCGGGGCGTGCAGGAAGGCGATCCGTCGGGCGCGGTAGGTCGCCTGCGCAAACCCCCGGGACCGCGTCACCGGGAGTCCGAGCGCCTCCAAGAGGTCGCTCGACCCGCACACCCCCGAGGCGCTGCGGTTGCCGTGCTTGACCACCGGCACGTCGCAGGCGGCGACCACGAACGCGCTCACGGTCGAGACGTTGAACGACGGCGTGGGCGCCCCGCCCGAGCCGCAGAGGTCGATCGGCGCGTCCCGCTCGGGGATCGGGAACGGGGTCGCCCGCTCCCGCATCGCCGTCGCGAACGCGGCGAGCTCGCCGGCGTCCAGGGGCCGGGCGGCGAGCGCCGTCAGGATCGCGGCCCGGTGGACCTCCGGAGCGTCCGGGGCGACCAGGCGATCGAACACCGACCGGGCCTCCGCCTCGTCCAGCGGCCGGGGGTCGAGCAGGCGGGCGAGCGTCGCGGCGATCACGCGCGGGCCCCCCGGAGGAAGTTTGCGAGCATCCGCGGGCCGTCCGCCGTAAGGTACGACTCAGGATGGAACTGAACGGACTCGGTCGGCCACCGACGGTGCCGGAGCGCCATCACGACCCGGCCCTGGCCGACCGCCGCGACCTCGAGGTCCGCCGGGACCGACGCCGGCGCGACCACGAGGGAGTGGTACCGCGCGACCCCGATCGGGGAGCGGAGACCGCGGAAGATCCCTTGCCCGTCGTGGCGGATGCGGGTCCGCTCTCCGTGGACCGGCGCGGCCGCCGGCACGACCCGGGCGCCGTGCCGCTCGGCGATCAGCTGGTGGCCGAGGCAGACGCCCAGGAACGGGCGCTCGGCCTCCCAGCGATCGAGGAGCGCGCGGGAGAGGGCGGTCAGCCGTCGATCGCTCGGATGGCCCGGGCCCGGAGAGAGGACCACCGCGTCCGGGTCGAAGCGGATCGCCGCGCGCGCCGGCTCGGTCGAGCGGAGGCAGGCGACCTCCGCCCCCAGCGCGCTCAGCCCCTGCTCGATGTTGTGGACGAACGAGTCCTCGTGGTCGACCAGCAGGATCCTCACGAGCCCTCTCCGACGAACGCCGCCTCCACCGTGGCGAGCTTCGCGAGCGTCTCGTCGTACTCCCGCCCGGGCGAGGAGCGGTGGACGATGCCGGCCCCGGCGCTGGTGTGGAGCTCCCGTCCGCTCGCGAACGCGGAGCGGATCGCGAGGGCGAACGTCGCCCGACCGTTCGGCAGCGCGAGCGCGACGGCCCCGGCGTACGGGCCCCGCCAGCTCTGCTCCTCGGAGCGCAGCAGCGCCGTCGCCCGGATCTTCGGCGCCCCGCTCACCGTGCCGGCCGGGAACGTCGCCCCGAGGACCGCCCACGGACCGACCCCGGGCCGGAGCGTGCCGCGGACCCGGCTGACCAGGTGCTCGACCCGCGCGTACCGGACCCGGCGCTCGGTCCACCGCAGGCGGACCGAGCCGGCCCGGGCCACGCGGCCGAGGTCGTTGCGCGCGAGGTCGACCAGCATGCGGTGCTCGCACAGCTCCTTCGGGTCGCGCGTGAGCGGGAGGCGACGACTCCGGTGTCCGCGCGGCCGCGTCCCGGCGATCGGGTCGACCTCCGCCGCCCCGCGGGCGACCTCGGCGACCGACTCGGGGCTCGCGCCGACGATCTCGCGGTCGCCGAACCGCAGGTAGTAGAACGCCGTGAACCGCTCGCCGGCCCGGAGCTCCCCCGCGCGGTCGAGCAGGTCGACCGGGCGGGGCCAGCTCCGTCGGTGGGCGAGCACGACCTGGAACGCTTCGCCCGCGCGGATCGCGTCGATCACGCGACGGACCGACCGCGCGAACGCGGAGCGGGGCAGCGAGTCCCGCCGGGGCCGGGACCGGACGACCCGGCGGAGCGGACGCAGCGGCCGTCGGGGGACGGGGGCGGACGCCATCTCGTCGACGAGCGCCAGCTCCCCGAGAGGGAACGGGGAGCCCGCCGGGAACGAGCGCAGCGCCGGCTCGAAGAGGCCGACCGCGTCGAACCCGAGGTACCCTACCACGCCGCCGCGGCGGTGCGACGCGAGGAACCGGTCGAGGTCGCGGCCCAGGCGGTCCGGCTCCGTCGTGCGGTCGACCGTGACGTGCGCGCTCGCCGAGGTGAACGACCACGCACGCCCCTCCCCGCCGTCCCGGCCCGCCCGCTCGAAGTAGCCCGCGACCTCGCCGCGGCCGCCGCGCGTGAGGAACCGCTCCCATGGGTCGGTCACCGCCGGCCGCCTCCGACGAGCGATCGATGCAACGCCCGGACCACGCGCGTCCTCCGGCGCGCGGGCACGGCGAGCGACAGCGCCCTCGGCGTCGCGCTGAGCCCTTCGGCCCCGCGCACCGCCTCCGCGGGCAGCCGGTCCAGGTCGTCGAGCACGCCGTCGCCGATGACGGTCACGAGCGCCACGGGCACCGGCCCCTCGAGCACGGCGGCATCGTCCGTCGTGAGCGAGCGAAGGGTCCGAAGCGCCGTCGCCGTGCCGCCCGGCTCGAGGACGAGGCAGAGGAGCGCCGAGGAGGTGAACAGCTGGACGACGTTGACCCCGCCGGTCCGCAGGCGGCGGGCGACGTCGGCGACGATCCCGGGTCGCTGGCGGCCGCCCGGGACCCGGAGCCGAACGAGGTGCAGCGGCCGCAGCGAGGTGATCGCCCGGTTCCGACGCCCGGGCCGGCCGGGACCGATCGTCGTCGCCCGCCGAGGGTCGTCCAGCGAGCGCACGGTGAGCACGAGGCGGTGGGCGCGCGCGGGCTCGATCGTCAGGGGGTGCAGGACCCGGGCGCCGAACTGGGCCAGCTCTTCGGCCTCCTCGTAGGAGAGGGCCGGGATCGGCCGGGCGTCCGGGACCTCGCGGGGGTCGGCGGTCAGCACCGCGACCTGCCGCTTCACGAGCTCCACCCGGCGGGACCCGAGCAGGGCCCCGATCGCCGCGGCGGCGTAGTCCGAGCCGCCGCGCCCGAGGGTCGCGACCCGGCCCTCGAGGCTCCGGCCGAAGAAACCGGTCACCACCGGCACCCCGCCGGACGCGAGGACGCGGCTGAGCCCCCGTCGGACCGGCGCCCGCGAGCGCTCGAAGACGATGCAGGAGGCGCCGTAGGCGTTGTCCGTGATCAGCCCGAGGTGGTCGGACTCGACCGGGACCGCCGGGAGGCCGGCCCGCCGGAGGTGTCCGGCCAGCCAGTGCGCCGCGATCCGCTCGCCCTGGCTCAGCAACCGGTCGATCGTCGGCGGGTCGGGGGAGGCTCCCGACTCGATCTCGCGGAGGAGGCGGCCGAGCCGCTCGATCTGCCGGCGGCCCGGCTCGAGGAGCCCGGGGTGATCCTCCTCGATCGCCCGCAGGATCCGTCGGTGGCGCGCTCGGTCGGCGGGGTGGCGCGCCGCCTCGAGCAGGCGGTCGGTCACCCGCGCGCGGGCGGAGACGACCACGACGACCGGGCGGCCGCCCCGCCGCGCGGCCCGGATGCGGGCCAGGACCGGGGCCGGGTCGGCGAGCGCCGCCCCGCCGAACTTGAGGACGAGCGGCGGCGCCGTCCGGGCGCTCACGAGGGCCTCCGCGGGAGTCGCCCCGCCTCGAGCGCGAGCTCGGCGTTGAGGACCGAGCCGCCGGCGCCCCCGCGGACCGCGTTGTGCGAGAGCGCAAAGAACCGGAGGTACGGCGGCGTCCACCGGATCCGACCCACGGTCACGGCCATCCCGCGGGCGCGCGCCGGGGTCCCGGCCCAGCGGTCCCGGAGCGGCTGCGGCCGGTCCGGCTCCTGGCGGACGACCACGGGAGGGTGGGGTGCGGTCGCTAGGGAGAGGGCGCGGAGGGGATCGAACGTGGTCCACGCGCGGCGCAGCGCGTCGCCGGACGGCCGCCGGCGTGCGTGCACCGTGACCGCTTCCAGATGGCCCTCCCGCGTGCCGACGCGGACGCAGTGGGCGACGATCGGCGTCCGAAGCGCTCGGACCTGCGGGCCGGCCCGGGCGCCCAGGAGGATCGACGACTCCCGGGCGACCTTCTCCTCCTCGTCCCGGATGAACGGCACCACGTTGTCGGTGATCGCGAGCGACGGCACCCCGGGGTAGCCGGCGCCGGAGAGCGCCTGATAGGTGCTCACGTGGATCGAGGCCGGGCGCAGCGCGCCGAGCACCGGCGCGAGCGCCACCACGAGGCCGGCCGCCGAGCAGTTCGGGTTGGTGACGAGGAGCCCGCGCCCCCGCCCGCCGCGGGCCAGCGCGAGGTGATCGGCGTTCACCTCCGGGACGAGGAGCGGCGCGCCGGGCGCGGCCCGGTGGTCCGCCGCGTTCGAGAACACCGAGACGCCGCGCCGGACCAGCTCCCGCTCGAGCGGGCCGGCGGTCCCGCTCGGCAACGCCGAGAACACGAGCGGCACACCCCGCCGGGCGAGGGCGGCCGGACCGAGGCGGAGCAGTCGCTCCTCGGCGAGGCCGGCGGGCGGCGCCTCGGCGAGCTGCCACACGTCGGCGAGCCGCTTGCCGCCCGACCGCTCGCCCGCGACGAGCAGGGGCGGCGCGAACCGCGGGTGGTCGGCGAGCAGGCGCGCGAAGTGCTGGCCGATGTAGCCCCCCGCGCCGACGACGGCGCAGCCGAGGCGATCGTCGCTCATGCGAGGAACCCTCCGACGAGCGCCAGGTCGGCCAGGACGGCCGCCGTGGTCGCCTCCAGGACGACCACGGCCCGCGGGACGATGCACGGGTCGTGCCGCCCGGTCACGACGATCTCCGCGGGTTGTCGCGTGGCGAGGTTGACGGTGCGCTGGCGGACCGCGATCGACGACGCCGGCTTGACGGCGATCCGGGCGACGATCGGCATGCCGGTGGCGAGGCCGCCGAGGATCCCGCCGGCCCGGTTCGTCTCGGTCCGGACCTGCCCGTCGCGGAAGACGAACGGGTCGTTGTGCTCGCTGCCCCTCAGGCGGACGGAGGCGAAACCGGCCCCGAACTCCACGCCCTTGACCGCCGGGACGCTGAAGTAAGCGTGCGCGAGCACGCTCTCGAGCGAGTCGAAGAACGGCTCGCCGAGACCGACCGGGGCGCCGTAGGCGCGGACCTCGACGATGCCGCCGAGGCTGTCGCCGGCCCGACGGGCGGCGGCGATCTCCTCGGCCATCCGCTCGGCGGCGGCGGGGTCGACGGACCCGACCTCGTGCTCCCGGGACCGACGCGCGATCTCGGCGGGGTCCATCCCCTCGGGGGCGGCGGCGTCGACCGGGCCGATCGTCCTCGTGTACGCTACGACCTCGAGGCCCCGCGGCCGAAGGAGTCCCTTCGCGATCGCGCCCGCGATCACCAGGCCGACCGTCATCCGGCCCGAGAAGATCCCGCCGCCCGACAGGTCCGCCGCCTCCCCGTAGCGGACGCGCGCCGGATAGTCGGCGTGGCCGGGCCGCGGCGTATCGCGGAGCTTGTCGTACGGCTCGCGCCGGACGTCGGTGTTCGCGACATGCGCCCGGAACGTGGAACCGTTGGCGCGGCCGTCCGACACGCCCCCGTCGACGACCAGCAGATCCTCCTCCTGGCGGCGCGTGGCGAGCCGGCGGCCGACCGGTCGTCGGCGGTCGAGGTCCGCCTGGATCGCGGCGCGGTCGATCGGGGTGCCGGCGGGGATCCCGTCGATCGTCACGCCGACCTCGGGGCCGTGGCTGGTGCCGAAGAGGCCGAGCCGGAGCCTGCGCCCGAACTCCATCGTCATCGGAGGCGCACCTCGGGTCCGAGCCCCGCCAGGACCTCGAAGAACCCGGGGAACGATTTGCCGACCGCGCCCGCGTCCGCGATCTCGCTCGCGCCGGGCCCGGCGAGGGCCGCGACCGCCGCGCTCATCACCAGGCGGTGGTCGGAGAAGCCGCCCGCCCGGAGCGCGCGCGGTCGGTCGGTCCCGTGGATCACCAGCCCACCGGGCCGAGCGTCGACCTTCGCCCCGAGCGCCCGGGCGAGGCGGGCGGTCTCGACCTTGCGGTCGGACTCCTTCGCCGCGACCTGCGCCGCCCCGAGCAGCTGGCTCGGGCCCGGGGCCAGCGCCGCGAGGACGCCGGCGAGGGGGTAGAGGTCGGGGGCCTGGGTGAGGGTGACCCGGAACGGCCTCCGTCGGGCGCCGCGCACGGCGATCCGACGGCCGCGACGCTCGACCTCCGAGCCGTACCGCTCGAGCAGCTCCAGGACCGCGAGGTCCGCCTGCGGCCAGCTTGGGTCGATCCCGTCGACCGTCACGTCGCCGCCGGAGACCGCGGCGGCCGCCCAGAGGTAGGCGGCCGACGAGGCGTCCCCCGGCACCGGAACGACCGGGGCGCGGTACCGCTGGCCGCCCGGGACCCGGTAGCCGGCGCGACCCGCGGCCACGCGCACGCCGCTGCGCCGTAGGACGGCGAGGCTCGCGCGGACGTACGGCTCGGAGACCGGGGCGCCGACGGTGGCGATCGTCGAGTCCGGCCGTACCGTGGGCAGCGCGAACAATAGGGCCGAGGTGAACTGGGAGCTCTCGTCGACCCGGAGGCGGGTCGCGCCTCCGTGGATCGGCCCCCGGAGGCGAAGCGGGAGCGATCGCCCGTTCCCCGGCAGGGCGACCGACGCTCCCAGCTCCGCGAGCGCGTCCGTGAGCGGGACGATCGGCCGGCGGTCGAGGCGTCCCCGTCCCACGAGCGAGGTCGGCGCGCCGTCCAGGGAGGCCAACGCGGTGAGGAGCCGAAGCGTGGTGCCCGACTCCCCGCAGTCGATTCTGCGGCGACGGCTCCGGCGGCCGGTCGCCGCCGGCGCCACGGTCCACCCCCGACGGTCGCGCCGGACCCGCGAGCCGAGCGCGCCGATCGCCCGAGCCGTTCGGAGCGTGTCGTCGCTCAGGAGCGGCTCGACGACCCGGCAGGGTCGACCGCTGAGGTGGGCGGCCACGAGGAACCGGTGCGTGTAGCTCTTCGAGGGTGGGGCCGCCGCCCGGCCCAGGGCCGGCCCGGGCACGATCCGGGCGACGCTCACACGCCACCTCCGGCCGGCCGGTCGGGCTCGAGAAACAGGCGGACGGTGCGCCGGGCGACGCCCCCCTCCGGGAGCGCGGCGACCACCCGGCGGGCCCGCGCGCGGGGCGAGAGCGCGACCAGCGTCGGTCCGAGG
>JASHRJ010000099.1 GCA_030037395.1 Thermoplasmata archaeon | reverse complement strand
CCGCGGTGCCGCCGGGCCGGCTGGCGGCGGCGGTGCGGGCGGTGCGGTCCGTCGGCGGTCGGCTCACCGCGGTGGGCCACGTCGAGCCCGGCCGAGGGGCGGTCCTCGCCGCCGCGGCGGGCCGCCGACCGATGCCGAGGGCCGGATGGGACCCGTTCGGCGTCGCCGCCGAAGGCCTCTCCCGCCGCCCCGTGCCGGGGTATCGCAGGGCTCACGCCACGTTCAAGTAGCCCCGGCCGGCTGCCGGCCTGTCCGAGGGATGACGATGGAGCGCGCCGGTCCTTCCGTGAACCCGTTCGATACCGCCCGCCGCCAGATCGATATCGTCGCCGACCTCATCGGCATCAACGGAGGCGTGCGCGAGCTGCTCAAGCACCCGAAGCGCGAGCTCACCGTGAACTTCCCGGTGCGGATGGACGACGGTTCCTACCGGGTCTTCACCGGCCACCGGGTCCAGTACAACATGGCCCGCGGTCCGACCAAGGGCGGGATCCGCTACCACCCGCAGGTGACCCTGGACGAGGTCCGGGCCCTCGCGGCCTGGATGACCTGGAAGTGCGCCGTCGTCAACATCCCGTACGGCGGCGCGAAGGGTGGGGTCGTCTGCGATCCGAAGACGCTCAAGATCGGGGAGCTCGAGCGCCTCACCCGCCGCTACGCGAGCGAGATCGCCTCGTTCATTGGCCCGGAGATCGACATCCCGGCGCCGGACGTCTACACCGACAGCCAGACGATGAGCTGGATCATGGACACCTACTCGATGCAGAAGGGCTACTCGGTCCCGGGGGTCGTCACCGGCAAGCCGATCGCCCTTGGCGGCAGCGAGGGCCGCGGCGAAGCGACCGGTCGGGGGTGCGCCTACGTCATCCGCGAGGCGGCGAAGGACGCCGGCGTGCGGGTGAAGGGCGGCACGGTGGCGGTCCAGGGGTTCGGGAACGCCGGGAGCGTGGCCGCGAACCTGCTGCACGACGAGCAGGGGGCGACGATCGTCGCGATCTCCGACTCGAAGGGCGGGATCGTCAAGCCCGAGGGGCTGAACCCGCACACGGTCGAAGAGCACAAGCGGAAGACCGGCTCGGTCGTCGGTTTTCCCGGGGCCAAGGCGATCTCGAACGAGGAGATCCTCGAGACCAAGGCGGACATCCTGATCCCGGCGGCGCTCGAGAACCAGATCACCGGTAAGAACGCGGACCGGATCCAGGCGAAGATGGTCGCCGAGGCCGCCAACGGCCCGACGCTCCCGGAGGCCGACACCGCGCTGTTCCAGAAGAAGGTCACGGTGCTTCCGGACATCCTCGCCAACGCGGGCGGCGTCACGGTCAGCTACTTCGAGTGGGCGCAGGATATCCAGGGGTTCTTCTGGTCGCTGGAGGAGGTCAACCAGCGCCTCGAGCGCGTCATGGTCCGTTCGTACTCCGATGTCCGCAAGGTCGCCGTGGACAAGAAGGTCCACAACCGGTCCGCGGCCTACGTGCTCGCGATCCAGCGGGTCGTCGACGCGATGAAGACCCGCGGAATCTACCCGTAGGCCGGGCGGCCGGTCCCCGATGGCCGACCTGCCGAGGTGCCGGCGGGCCGACTGGGCCGAGGTCGAGCGCTGGGCGGACACGCTCGCCGCCCGGATCCGGGACGCGGGCCGGACCCCCGAGGCGATCGTCGGGCTGACGCGCGGGGGGTGGGTGCCGGCCCGGCTTCTGGGCGACCGCCTCGGCGTCCGTCGGCTGCTGTCGCTGCGCGCCCAGCACTGGGGGGTGACCGCCGCGCGGGACGGACAGGCCCGGCTGACGGAGGGCCTCTCCGGACCCGTCGAGGGGGAGTCGGTCCTCGTCGTCGACGACATTACCGACACCGGCGAGAGCCTCGCCCTCGCGCGCGAGCACGTGGCCGCGGCGCGGCCCCGCTCGGTCGAGACCGCGGCGTTCCTGCACATCGGCCATGCCCGCTTCGTGCCGACGTATTTCGCCGAGGAGATCCCCCGGGGGGCGTGGGTCTGGGTCGTCTTCCCGTGGAACTACTGGGAGGACCTTGCCTCCCTCGCGGAGCGCGCGGCGGCGGTCGCCTCCGGTCTGGAGGGGATCCGCGATACGTTGCGCGACCGGTGCGGCCTGGACGTCCCGGTCGCCGATCTCCGCCGGGTCCGGCCCGGAGACGCCTAGCTGCTCGGCGCGGGCGGGATATCTCGCCGGGCGACCGCCCGGAAGTGCTGCTGGATCATCCCGGCGCCGATCACGAGCCCGAGCCCGGTGACGAGCAGCCCGGCAAGGAACGGCACCTGGGCCACCGGGGTCAGGTGCTGGAGGTAGCGCACGAGGAACACGATCCCGTAACTGACCAGCCCGATCCCGGCGACGCTCGTCGTCGCCACGACGAACGAGCGGGGGAACCGCCCCCGGGAGAACATGCGGCGCAGCGCCCGGCCGCTCTCCCAGACCAACGCCCCGAGGACCCACCAGAGCAGGCCGGCCTGTAGGAACAGGAGGACGCGGTCGAACGCGGGCACCCCCCCGTTGCCGGTGTACTGATTGTAGCCGGTCAGGAAGCCGACCCCCACGAGCGCGACGGCGAACAGGCCGAACCCAAAGGCGACCGACCCCTGGCGGGTGTCAGCCGAGGCGCTGCGGACGGCGTCGATCAGCGTCTCGTCAATGTCGAACGTCCAGAAGATGAGGTAGACGCCGAGCACGATCGCGAGCCCGATGACGCCCCAGAGCAGCACGCCGCCGGCGGCCGCGAAGCCGAGGATCAACAGCACGAAGGCGAACGGCAGGATCGTCTTGGCCCGCAGCTTCGGGTCCTTCAGGGCTCGGACCAGGGTGTAGTAGGTCGATTCGAGGCTCGGGCTCTGGCGGATGTAGACCCGCCGGACGCCGTCGATCCGCACGCGGGACGCGAGGATCGGGAACAGGTACTCGTCCTCCGCCCCGTCGCTGACGAGGTAGGCGGAGCTCGCGCGGACCCGCTCGAGGACCTGGTCGAACTGTTCGGCGACACGGCGGTCCGAGGCGATCCCGACCTTCGCCGCCCCGGTGAGCACGCACACCTCGCACGGCTCTCCCCCGGCCCGCAGCTCGTCCAACAGCGACACGGCCGCGAACAGGGCGTTCGTGTCGGAGTCCTCGGGATCGGCGGTCCCGAGCCGAACCGCCGCGTCGACGACGTCGGCCCGGCCCACGATCGGGCCGTCGATCTGGGCTTTGCGGCCGAGGTCGTCGTCGCGGTCGACGCAGACGACCAGGCGCATGGCCCGAGTCCTAGAGCCGGCCGCCCGCTTAATGGCTTAGGTTTTCCGGCCGCCCGGCACGGCGACCCCGGCGGGTCGGCGGCGGCGGACCCCGGCGCGGGGGGCCGCTCGCCCCCGGGCTCATATACCTCCCGGCGCCCGTTCGCCGTCCCGATGGTCGAGCTGCCGGACAAGAGCGCGTCGTTCGTGGAGTGGTACCTCGCCGTGGTCGAGGCGGCGAACCTCTCCGACAAGCGCTACGGCGTTAAGGGGATGAACGTCTGGACGCCGTACGGGCTGAAGGCGCGCCGGAACCTCGATCGGGTCCTGGTCCGCGAGATCGAGGCGACCGGCTCGGAGGCCGTCGAGTTCCCCGCGCTGATCCCGGCGACCGAGTTCGCCAAGGAGAAGGAGCACATCAAGGGGTTCGACGCCCAGGTGTTCTGGGTGACCCGGGGGGGCCTTTCCGAGCTCGACGTCCCCCTCGTGCTGCGCCCCACGAGCGAGACGGCGATCTACCCGATCTTCGCGCTGTGGGTCCGCTCGCACCGGGACCTCCCGCTGAACGTCTACCAGATCGTCAACACGTTCCGCTACGAGACCAAGACCACGCGGCCGTTCGTCCGGGTCCGGGAGATCCACTTCTTCGAGGAGCACACCTGCCAGGCCGACGAGGCGCGGGCGACGGAGCGGGTCGCCTCCAACCTGGAGGCGTTCCGGCGGATGGCCGCGGCGTTCGCCCTGCCGTACATCGCGGTGCGGCGGCCGGAGTGGGACAAGTTCGCGGGGGCGCACTACTCGATCGCCTTCGACCTGCCGCTGGCCGGGGCGCGCACGCTGCAGGTCGGCAGCGTCCACCACTACCGCGACAACTTTGCGGTCCCGTACGGGATTCGGTACGAGGCCCCGGACGGCTCCGTGCGCGTCGTCCACCAGACAACGTTCGGCCTGTCCGAGCGGCTGCTCGGGGCGATCGTGGGGGTCCACGGCGACGCCAAGGGGGTGGTCTTCCCGACCGAGGCCGCGCCGTACGAGGTGGTCGTGGTCCCGGTAACGACCGCGGCCGCCGCGGAGAAGGTGGGTGCGGCGGCACAGCACGTCGCGGAGACCCTGAAGGCGGCCGGTCGCCGGGTCGTCCTGGACGCGGGGGAGGAGCGACCCGGGGCGAAGTACTACCGATGGGAGCTCGCCGGCGTGCCCCTGCGCATCGAGGTCGGCGCGCGCGAGCTGGAGACCGACCGCTGGACGAGCGTCGACCGGCTCGGGCGCAAGGAGCCCGTGGGCCGGGCGACCCTGGCGGCCGACGTTGCCGCGCGCCTGGTCGCCTTCGACCGGGAACTTGCCCGGCGGGCCGAGGCCGCCCTCGCGGCGTCGTTTGCTCCGGCGGCGACGCTGGCGGACCTGCACGGGTCGCGCCAGGTGCGGCTGGTCGGCTGGTGCGGAGCCGAGGCGTGCGGGCACGCGATCGAGCAGGCGATCGACGGGGCACTGCTCGGGACGCCCGAGGGACCGCTGCCGTTCCCGGTCGTGGCGCCCGCGAGCTGCGTGGCCTGCGGAAAGACCCTAGGGGTCCGCCTCGCGATCGCCGGACAGCCGATGTAGGGGGCCGGGCGCCCCGTTACCGGGGCGGAGCGGACGGGGCCGGCGGGTTCGGCAGCACGAGCCACATGCCGGCGAGGCCGAACAGGAGGAGCGTGATCGTGACGGCGTACACGCCGTTGTCGATCCAGACGCCGAAGGCGAGGCCCCACCACAGGTAGAACCCCACGCCGAGCATCACCAGCCCCGCGAACCCCCAGAACGTCACCTTGCGGGGGAGCGGCATCTCGCGCACGCGGCTCGGCTCGGTCGTCCCGGTCGCGTGGTCGGCCTGCCCTTCCATCGACGGCGGCCGACCCGAGGGGTGCGTGATAACCCTTACGCCGCGGGCCCCGGCCGAACCCCCGGCTCCGGGTCCCGAGGACCGCAAGGCGCCGCCCCTTCCCGCGCTCGAGAGGTCTTAATCCCTGAAGCGGGCTAGAACGACCGACATGACGGCCGCCGGCTCTCTCGGTTCGCCGCGGACCGGCGGCCGGGGGCTGCTGCTGACGCTGGCACCGGAGCTGCGGCGGATCCTGGCCTACGCGAGCGCGATCGGCTCCGAGGTCCCCTTCGGACTCCTCCGCGACGCGATGGGGGCCGACGAGGAGACCCTCGCCGAGCAGCTCGAGCGTCTCGTGGACCTGGGACTGCTGCGCGAGCGGCCCGGCGGCGGCCGATTCGTCTTCGTCGAGGAGGAGGACCGCGCGGCCGTCTATCGGTCGATGACCGAGAGCCGGCTCCGGGTCCTTCATCGCAAGATCGCCGGAGCGCTCGAGAAGCAGCACCCCGAGCCGACCGGGGCCGTCGTCGCCGAGCTCGGGCGGCACTACTTCCTAGGGAAGGTCCCCGAGAGGTCGTACGGCTACAACCGCCGGGCCGGCGATATCGCCCGGGAGGGACCGGATCCGCCTTCCGCGATCCCGGCGCTGGAGCGGGCGCTGGTCGATCTCGGCTCGTTGCCCGGGCACCACCGGGCCGAGCGGGCGCGGCTCGCCGAGACCCTCGGCGATCTCTCGTTCTCCATCGGATCCTTCCGGGCGGCCGACCGGTACTACCGCGAGGCGCTCGACGACGCCGAGCACGAGCGCCCCCGGACCCGAGCCCGGTTGCTGCTGGCGCGGGCGGAGGTGGCCCGGGAGGGGCTCGACAGCGCGGGGGCGGTCGACGGCGCGAACCTGGCGCTCAAGCTGTTCGAACTCGACCCGGATCCGTACGGCGCCGCCCAGGCCTACCGCCTGCTTGGGCGCGTGGCCTTTCAGCTCGGCAGGTACCGGGACTCGCTGGACGAGACCATGCGCGCCCTGGCAGCGCTCCCGAGCGACGCCGACCCCGAGACCCTTGGCCAGCTCTCGATCGACATCGGCAACGCGTTCACGCTGCTGGGGGACGACGTGCGCCCGGTGGCGGTGGAGTGGTACCGCCGCGCGGTCGAACGGCTGCGCGGTACCCGCAACCGCGCGGAGCTCGCGCGGGCGCTCCACAACCTGGGCAGCGCGGTCGGCGAGAGCCGGCCCGAGGAGGGGCTCGAGCTCCTGGAACGGGCACGCGACGCGGCCGCCGAGGGGCATGACCCCCGCTCGATCGGCCGGGCGCTCCTGTCCGGGGTCGAGCTGCGAGTCGCGCTTGGCCAGCTGGAGGAGGCGGACCGGGACAACGATCAGGCCGGGCGCCTGCTCCAAGGGCTCGCCGACGAGCTGGGCTGCGAGCAGGTCGTCCTCAACCGCGGTCGGATCGCCGAGAAGCGGGGCCGATGGGAGGAGGCGGAGACCGCGTACCGGCGGGCGGCCGAGCTCGCCCGCGCGCTGCGACTGACCGCCGACGAGGCCGACGCCCAGCTCTACCTGGCCCGGCTGCGCTACAAGAACCACGACGTGGACGGGGCCCGAACGGCGTTCGGCCGGGCGACCGAGCTGAAGGTCACCGAGCTGTCGCCCCGACTGGAGAGGGCGTACGCGGAGCTCCAACGGCAGCTCGCCGCCGAGGTCGTCGCGGCCGATCCGAGCCGCGCCGGCGCACCGAGGCGGGGCGCGGGCGCCGATCCTCCGCCGGCGTAGGTCCCCGGCGGAGCGACGAACCATGGACGGGACGTTCCGAGCCCGGCGCGGGCCCCTTCGGCCGCTGTTCGGTCGCTCGGAGGTGATCGAGGAGGTCGAGCGGGCGCTCGACGAGGTGGGATCCTCCCGAGGCCGCGCGCTGCTGCTCGCCGGTGCGGGCGGGAGCGGCAAGAGCGTGGTCCTGGACGATGCGGCCGCACGGGCAGAGGGCCGGGGGTTCACGGCGATCCGGGGCCGGGGTCTGCCCGGGGATCTCGCGGTGCCGCTCGGCCTCGCGCGCGACCTCTGGACCGACGCGGAGGAGCACGACAGCGAACCCGAGCCGACCGACCTGCTGCCGGACCCGGCGCGTCGAACCCCGCCGCCCACCACCGGCCCGGCGGCCGAGGAGGATCTCGACCGCCTCCTAGCCCCGCTCGGCCGGACCTCGGTGGAGGGGCTGGCGTCCGAGCGGGAGGCGGCTCGGGCGCGGTTCCTCGACCGCTTCCTCCGGCTCTCGGCCCGGCAGCCCGAGGCGATCCTGGTCGATGACCTGCACCTGGCGGACGGGCTCTCGCTCGATTTCGTGGAGGCGCTCGCGCGCGAGGGGCCTTCCCGAGGGGTGGCGTTCGTCGCCACCGTCGATCCGGGGCCGGGGGTCCCCGAACGGGCGCGCGCGGCGATCGCCGCGCTGCTGCGGGACCCGGCGTTCAAGGTGGTGCCGATCCGTCCGTTCACGACCAGCGAGGTCACGGAGTTCGCCACCTGGCTGCGCGACGGGGCTCCGCCGTCCCTGGAGGACGTCCTTCGGTGGCACGCCGAGACGGAGGGACACCCGCTGTTCGTCGAGCTGCTCGTCCGGTCGACGGCGGGCCGCTCGCGGCACGCGGACCGGTCGGCCACGGCGCCGGCGGACCTGACCCAGGCGCTGCTCGGGCGGGCCGCCGTCCTCGACGAGGTCGACCGGCGGGTGCTCACCTACGCCAGCGTCCTCGGACGCGAGTTCGCCTTCGCGCGGCTTCGCTCGGTCGTGGACCTCCCCGAGGAGCGGCTGTCCGAGGCAGTGGACCGACTGGTGCGCGGCGGGATCCTTCGCGAACGGGGTCGCGAGGTCTACGAGTTCGTGAGCGAGGAGTTCCGCGCGAGCCTGTACGCGAGCATCACCGAGACCCGCCGGGCCATCCTCCACCGCCGCATCGGCCACGCGCTGGAGGGGAAGCCGGCCACCACGGACTTCGAGCTCGCCCGCCACTACTACCTGGGCCGCGACGACCCGAAGGCGATCGAGTTCGGGACGCGCGCGGCCGAGCGGGCGGCCGCCGCGTACGCCTTCGACGTCGCGCTGACCCTGCTTCGGCAGACGCTCGAGGCGCGGCGGCGACTCCCTCCCCCCGACCCCCGGCTCGAGGTCCGCCTCCTCACGGAGATCGGACGCCTGACCGACGAGACCGGCGACCTGACGGGCGCCGCCCGCTCGCTGACGGAGGCGGTCGGCCTCGCGCGGCGGGAGACCGAGTTCGAAGGTCCGCTCGGCCGGGCCCTCCTCGGCCTCGCGTGGGTCGGCATCGAGCAGAGCGAGTACGCCACCGCCGAGCCGCTCGCCCTCGAAGCGGCGACGCTCCTGGAGCGCGCCGGGAACCCCCGAGACCTGCTCGCCGCCCACCGGGTGCTCGGGACCCTGTATTGGCGACGGTCCGATCTCGATCTCGCCGAGAAGCACCAGCGGGCCGCGCTGGCGATCGCCGAGCGCGACGGCACTCCGCACGAGCGGGGCCACGCGCTGATCGACGTCGCGAACGCCCTCATCCCCCGCGGGGCCGAGTTCGTCGAAGCAACGCTCGCGCTCTACGAGCAGGCCGCCGAGCTGTTCGCCCGCGAGGACGACCCGAACGCGGTGGCGCGGGTCCTGATGAACCGGGCCGTCCTCGAGCACCGGATCGGCCGCATCGACGACGCCCTCCGGGACATCGGCCGGGCGCTCGACGCGGCGGAACGCTCCCGCTCGCCCGTCTGGATCGGCTACTGCCTGATCAACCTCGCCCAGTGGCATACCGAGCTCGGCAAGACCGAGCTCGCGCGCCAGACGATCGAACGGGCGGACCGACTGCTCACGCCCACGGGCGATCGGCTCGCGCTCCAACAGTCGCAGATGATCCGCGGGATGATCGCCGAGCGCGAGCGGCGGTACGACGACGCCGAGCGGGCGTTCGGCGAAGCGCTCGAGAGCGCCCGGGGGATGGGGCTGAGGGGCGAGATCGCCGAGATGCTGTTCCGCCGGGCCCGCCTCGCGCGCCAGCGGGGCGACCCCGGGGCCGCGCGGGAGCTTCTGGCCGAGGCCCGGGCGTGCGGCCTGGACGACCTGCGCGGGGACCTCGCCGACGACGCGCACGAGCTGGACGCCGCGCTCGGAGCCGGGGCGGACCCGCCGGGTTAAGGGGCGGCTCGGGTCCGGCCGTCGGTGGCCCCCGACCGCGACGGCCCGGTCGCGCGGGACGGCTCCCCGTATCCGGACCGCGCCCGCCCGACGTTCGAGCGGGAGGTCCGCGCGATGTTCGCCTCCATCGCGGACCGCTACGACGCGTTCAACCATCTGGCCACGTTCGGGCTCGACCTGGTTTGGCGCCCCCGGGCGCTCTGGGAGCTCGACCGGTACCGGCACCTCCCGGTCCGGCGCGCCCTGGACGTGGGCTGCGGGACCGGCGGACTGGCACGGCGGCTCGCCGACCGCTATCCCCGCGCCGAGGTGGTCGCCGTCGACTTCAGCCGTGCGATGGTCGCCGCCGCCGGCCGCAGACGCAGAACCCCGCGAGCGCTGGGGGTCGCGAACGCGAGCCGCTTGCCGTTCGCCGACGGGACGTTCGACCTGGTGGCGAGCGCGTTCGTGGCGAGGAACTTCGCGGACCTTCGCGGGACGGCGCGGGAGCTCTGCCGGGTGCTCCGGCCCGGCGGCTCGCTCCTCACCCTCGAGGTGTCCGAGCCGGCGTCCCCGACGGTCCGTCGGCTGTTCCACGCCCACTTCGACCGCGTGGTCCCGATGATCGGGCGTGCGTTCGGTCGGGAGGGGCCGTATCGGTACCTGCCGGAGTCGCTGCGACGGTTCCCGTCGGTTCGCGAGGTGGTGACGATCCTCGACGCGGCCGGGTTCGTTCGGGCGGTGGCGCGACCGATCTCCATGGGCATCGTCACGGCCTACCTCGCGGAGGCGCCGGCGCGCGGCCAAAGGGGTTAAGCGAGCCGGGCCCCCTCGGACCGCGTGAGCGCTCCGTTCGACGCGTTCCGTTTTGCGCACGAGCACCGGCGGGAGGTCGCCTGGCTCTCCCAGAACACCAACCATCTGGTCCCTCCCGAGGTCGTGCGGGCCGCCCTCGACGAGGCGATCGCCGAACGCCGGTACGAGGGGTATCCGCTCGCGTCCGGAGACCCGGAGCTTCTCGAGCTCGTCCGGTCCGATCTGGGGCTGCCCGGGGCAAAGCCGTTCCTTACGTCCGGTGGGACGGAGGCCCTCTACATGGTCGCGCGCGCGACCCTCGGGCCGGGCGACGAGGTCGTCGCCTCCGATCCGAGCTACCTCATCATCCACCGGTTCGTCGAGCTCTCGGGGGCCCGGCCGAACTGCCTGGACATCTACCGCTCCCCCTTCCGCCTCACCGCGGACGCGGTGCAGGCGGCGATCGGGCCGCGCACGCGGATGATCCTCCTGATCGACCCGCTCAACCCCCTCGGCTCCGGCTACCCCCGCGAGGAGGTCCGCGCGATCGCGGAGATCGCCCACGACCGGCACCTTCTCCTGCTCAACGACGTGACGTACCGGGACTTCTCCGAGGGCCACGCGCTGGCGGCCGAGTTCGCGCCGGAGGAGACGATCACCGTCTGGTCGGTCTCCAAGAACTGCGGCCTTGCCGGTCTGAGGATCGGTGGGTTCTCGGCCTCGCCGGAGCTCACGGGTCGCATCGCGCGGTTCAACACGAACGACCTCGGGGTGAACATCCTCGCCCAGATGGCGGCCCGCGCGGCGCTGAGGAGCAAGCGCACGTGGATCGGCGAGGTCGTGGGCCGGACGCGAGCGAACGGGCGCCGGATCCACGAGGTCGCTCGGGAGGTTCCCGGGACCTCGGTACCGGTGAGCCCGTCCCGCGCGAACATGACGGTGATCGACCTCGCCGAGACCGGCCTGCGGCCGGAAGCGGTGCAGGAGGAACTCCTGCGGCGCCACCTCGTGTTCGTCCGCGCGGGCAACTACCTCTCTCCGGCGCACGGGGGCCGGTTCGTTCGGGTCTCGTTCTCGAATCCGCCGTCCGACATCGAGCGGTTCGCCCGGGCGTTCCCCGAGGTGATGCGGACCCTCTCGGCCCGGTCGGTGGCGGCCCGCTAACCGGTGCGGACCGGCGCGTCGACCACTACGTGGGTACGCCCGGGCCCGTACGGCTTCACCGCGCGGGCGCGCGCAGGTCCGGCGCTCTGGGCCCCGCGTCGCGCGACCTCGGCGGCGACCTCTTCGCGGGCTCGGGGCAGGGCACCCCGGGCGTCGACCACGAGGTGGACATGGAGCGTGGCCCCTTCGGGAGCGGCGAGCTCGAGGGCCCGCCCGATCCACGGGACCGCGCTCGGAAGATAGCCGAGGAACACTCGATCGTACGCCCCGCGGGGGAGCGGCACGTCGCGGTTGTCCCCGAGGTGCGGCTCCAGCCGCTCCTGGACGCCGTTCCGCGCTGCGTTCTCGACAAGATAGCGGTAGGCGATCGGGTTCTTCTCGACCGCCGAAACGCGGGCGAGCGCGAGGGCGGCCGGGATTGCGAAGTAGCCGATCCCGGCGAACAGGTCGGCGATCCGCTCCCCGGGGCGGACGAGCCCCGCGACCCGGTGGCGCTCGGTCCGGTTGCCGGCCGCGAACATGACCCGCGCGGCGTCCAGCCGCCACCGGACCCCGTGTTCGACGACCTCGGTCACCGTGGTGTCCCCTGCGAGCCGCTCGACCCGCGGGTGCCGGAGCTCTCCGTCGATCGGGCCGGTCCGGGCTAGGACCGTCTCCACCCCGAGCTCCTCCTGCCAGGCTTCGCCCAGCAGGCGGCGGTACGGGGCGAGCTTCGGAGGCAGGCGAAGGAGGAGCACGGTACCGATCCGCTGGTACCCCCGGGGCATGGCGCCGGCGACCTGCGCACCGGCCGCCGCCCGGAGGCGCGCACGGACCCTCTCCGCAGGCGAGGGAGGGCGGCCGGTCATCGGTCCCGGGGCTACGGGGGCGGTGTCGGCGCCCCCTTCTCGAGGACGACGTCGAGGAACTGCTTGAGGTGGGCGATGAGGATCGGATTGTCGGTGAATCCGCACGCGTCCAGGCCCGGCGCCGCGAGAAGGGCGTGCTCGCCGTCGGCCAGCACCTCGGTCGCCAAGAGGTTCTCGCGCGGCACGTGCTCGACCCCCTCCGGCAGCCGCTGCAGCGGGGCCGTGACGAACGTCACGTGCACCCCGCGCTTGACCGCGCTCTGGATCTTCTTGCCTAGGCCGTCCCGGAGGTCGGCGACCAAGGGCGTGGTGAGGATGAACGTCCGGCTCGACTGGTCCAGCAGCTCCCCGATCTTCGCGATCACCTTCTCCCGGTCCGAGAGCAGGTAGACGAGCTGGGGTTCGCCGTGCTCCGCGACGACCCGGTGGAGCTGCGCAAGCTGTTCGAACACCTCCTGGATCGCTCCCTTCAGCGTCTCCGCCACGTCCAACGGCGGCGTGGGGCGGAAGAGGATCGGCTTGCCGCCCGTCGGCTGCGCATACCCCTTCGCGGCGAGCGACTCGAGGACCTTGTAGGCGCTCGTCCGGGGGATGCCGGCCGCCGCCGCGAGGCCGGCGGCGTCCCCGACGCCGCGCGCCACCAGGGCGATGTACGCCCGGGCCTCGTACTGGGTGAGGCCCACCTTGCCGAGGACGCCGACCGCACGGCGGAACTCCTCGCTGGTCGGGTTCCCGAGGGCCACCGCGGTCTCCTCGACGGAGCTCATCGGGTGGGCCGGTCCACCGCGCCGGGGGCCCTTAATCTAGTCCCCCGCCCGGCCGATCAGGGGACGGGCCGGGTGAGGCGCCGGAGCGCTTCCGGTCCGAGCAGCGCGTCCGCTTCCTCCGCGGTGACGAGCCGGCGGGCGATCAGGACCTCGCGCACCGGCCGGCCCGTCCGCTCGGCCTCGTGCAGGACCTCGGCAACCCCGAGGTATCCGAGCCGCGGTGTCAGGACGGTGGCGAGCGCGGCGGAGCCGAGAAGGTACTGCTCCAGCCGCTCGGGGCGGGCGGTCAGTCCGTCCACGCAGCTCCGGGAGAACACCGGCACGTAGTTGGCGAGGATCTCTGCCGAGAAGAGAACCTCGAACGCGGCGAGCGGCATCATGACGTTGATCTCGAGCTGGCCGGCCTGGACCGCGTACGACGCGGCGACGTCCGCCCCCAGTACGTGGAAGGCGACCATCGTCAGGCACTCGGCGGCCGACGGGTTGACCTTCGCCGGCATGATCGACGACCCCGGCTGGATCTCGGGGACCCGCAGCTCGTCAAGCCCGGTCGCCGGGCCGCTCGAGAGCAGCCTCAGGTCGTTGGCGATCCGGACCAGCTCGAGCGCGAGCGTCCGGAGCCAGGCGGAGGCGAAGCCGAGCGGCCAGCGGCTCTGCATCGTCTCGAACGGGTCCCGGGCGACCGCGAGCGGGAGGCCGGTCAACCGTGCGTACTCCGCGACCGCGCCGATCCGGAACCCGGGGACCGAGTTCACCCCGGTGCCGACCGCGCTTCCGCCGAGCGGGATCTCGGCCAGAGCCTTCTCCACCGCCGGTAGCGCCTCGAGGACGTGCTCGATCGCGGAGGCGTAGGCCTGCAGCTCCGCGCCGAGGGACACGGGCATCGCGTCCTTGAGGTGGGTGCGGCCGGCCTTCGCCAGCTCGGCGAACTCGACCCCTTTCGCCCGAAGGCTTCGGGCGAGGAGCCCGGCGGCGGCACGGACCTCCGCGAGCGCGAGGAGCGCGGCGACCTGGGCCGCGGACGGAAAGGTGTCGTTGGTCGACTGGCCCCGGTTGACGTGGTCGTTCGGGCCGAGGGTAGCATAGTCGCCGCGAGGCTTGCCGAGGAGCTCGAGCGCCCGGTTCGTGAGCACCTCGTTGACGTTCATGTTCAGCGAGGTCCCTGCCCCCGCCTGGAAGACGTCCACGACGAACTGGTCGTCGAACCGACCCTCCGCCATCTCGCGGGCGGCTTGCTCCAGGGCCCTCCCGCGTTCCGCGTCGAGGCCGCCCTTCTCCACGTTCGTCCGGACGCAGGCGAGTTTGAGGAGGGCGTAGGCGCGTCGGAGGTGCCGGGAGGTCGTCAGGCCGCTTACCGGAAAATTCTCGCGGGCCCGCAGCGACTGGATGCCCCAGAGGGCGGAAGCGGGGACCTCGCGCGGACCGAGCGAATCGGTCTCGGTCCGGGTGTTCGCCATGGGCGAGCGGAGAGGGGTCCGCGAGAAAACGTTTCGGCACTCGGCGGCTCCCTCCCCCCGACCGGCGGCCCGCGGGCGGAGGCGCCTGCCGGGGGCTCCTCGGGGGACCGCGGGCCAACCCCTTGCGTCGGAGGCCGAGGGACGGCGCCCACCCAAACGGATTAGGGGGACCGCCTTGCTAGGGGAGTCCCCGGGGGGTCCTCAGCACGATGGTCGCGCCCCCGGCGGTCGCCTCCGACATCTTCGCGATCGCCGTGTCGCTCGCCCTGCCGGGCATCGCTTGGGCGGTGCTGTTCTTCCTAGCCTGGCAGCGCCCGGCGTTCTCCGCGAGCCTCGGCCTGGGTCGCCGCGAATTCTGGCTCCTGCTGCCCGGCTCGCTCCTCGCGTCGTTCGCCTTCCTCCCGATCGCCCCGATCTCGAACGATGTCATGGCCGTCAGCTTCGCCGGCGCGGTGTTCCCGCTCGCGGTGGGTCTGCTGACGCTGGAGCGGTATGCCCCCCCGCTGCGCGGCTCGGCCGGCACCCTGCTGGTGCTGCTAACCGTCGAGTTCCTGGTCCTCCTCGGCGTCGTGCTCCTGGCCGGAGCGGGTGCCCTCGACAGCCTCGCCGCAGCCCTGCGCGTCAGCCCCAACGCGGCCGAGATCCTCCTCGTCACGCTCGTTGCGGGCGCGATCACCGCGGGAGTCTTCGCGGGGGCCGAGGCCTCGGGGGACCCGGCCCGACGGGCCGTCGCCGCGGCGTTCGCGATGATCGGCGGCGTGGCGGTTCTGACGTTCGCCGGTTCGCAGGCGATCCCGGGGGTCGGGATCGTCGAGACGTTCCCGTACTTCCTGGTCCCGCCGCTGCTCGTGGGGATCGTGGCGGTCGCCGCGGCGCCGCGGATGTTTCCGGGCGCGGAAGCGTTCGCGATCCCGGTCTCGTTCCTCGCGGCCGGCTGGGGCGTGGTCCTCGGCGCGGACGTCCTCCGCCAACCCCCCTTGTATGGCACGGGAGCCCCCGGGCTGTACGTGATCGGCGGGGCCGGTGTCCTGGACCTGGTCTACCTGTCGTCCTTCCTCGGGTTTCTGGGGGCGTTCGCTACCCACCGCCTGGCGGGCCGGAGCCTCGCGCCGGTCGGGCGCCGGACGACCGACGGCATCCCCGACCCGATCCGGAGGCTCCGGGAGGCGTACGGCCACGGCGTGGACGGCTCGCTCGGAGCGTCCCTGGCCGCGTCGGCGAGCGCCGCCCGGGAAGCGGCGCAGCAAGCGCAGCGGCTGCTCGGTCGGCCTCGGGCCCCCGACCTCCGGCCGTGGGAGGGGCTACCGGTCCCGGGCTGGGTGGTCAGCGACCTCGCGAACCTCGAGAGCGTGGGCCGGTCGGGGACCGCCGACCCGCGGGAGGCGTTCCGCGCGTGGCTGACCGCCCGCTCGCTCGTCGCGGTCGGCCGGGAGCTGGGGCGGCGCCGCTTCGCGAGCGTCGCCGAACGGCTGGCGGCGTTCGGCATCGATCTCGCGATCCTCGGGGGCGCCGGGGCGGCGCTGTTCGCCCTGGCGGTGGCCCGGACCCCGGGCGACCTTGCCACGGTGCTCGGGGGCTTGGCGCTGAACACCGCGATCTATGCCTTCGTCGCCGCGGCCCTGCTCTACTTCGCGTTGCTCGAGCTCTGGCGAGGAGCCACCGTCGGCAAGTACCTGCTGGGGCTCCGCGTGCGCACCCGCGACCTCGGCCCGATCGACGGGGTCGCCTCCATGCTGCGGAACGCCCCGCTCCTCCCGGCGATGACGCTGCTCGGGATCGGGCTCGCCCTCCTGGTGGCGGCCGGCCTCCGGGGCTCCGCGATCGCCGGCGCGTCCCTCCTGGGCCTCGGCACCGGCACCCTCGCCCTGCTCGGCCTCGCCGTGGCGATCGTCGTGGGGGTCGGCATCGCCGGGATCATCGGCGTGCTCGTGATGCTGCTCACGGCCGAGCGCCAGCGGCTCGGGGACCTCTGGGCGGAGACGTGGGTGGTGCGGGCTACGCCGCCGGCGGCACCGGGCCCATCGCGCCCGCCGGCAGCGGGGGCCCGGTCCGCGTGAGCGGGATCGAGATCGAGGAGACGTTCGCTTCCCGTCCCTCGCGGTTCGTCAGCCGCTCGGTCTCGATCGAGATCGGCCCGACCTCCACCTGACCCTCGAGGAAACGGCGCCGCACCACCTCGGCGACGTCGACCGCCTTGGCGATCGCGTTCCCTCTCGCCTTCACGATCACCGGCCCGGCACCGGAGTTGAGTTGCGTGACGACCTGGAAGACGTAGGTCATCGTCGGCTTCAACCCGATGAAGACGGTGGCACCGGGCGTCGCGGGCTCGGGCATGGGTGCGCGCCACCGCGCCGCCCTACAAGGCCTTTGTCGATGGAAGACGGCGCGCCGGGACCCGGATCGCCCGGGTCCAGTCGGGGTGCCACCCCGACGCGACGGGCGTCGGCGCTTCACAAAGGTTATCGGCCGGGTCCCGTAGCCGCGCGACGGGACGCGCAGGGGTGGCCCAGCTTGGTCAAAGGCGCCAGGTTGAGGTCCTGGTCTCGTAGGAGTTCGTGAGTTCAAATCTCACCCCCTGCACTTTCCCGCGCGCCGGCCGAGGCCCCGCGGAGGTCCGACCTTAAGCCCCGGCGCTGCCTTCGTACCCTCGGCGATGGCGAGCGGCCCGTCGACCTGCCCGTCCTGCGGCGTGGAGGTGCCGTGGGGAACGATGACGTGCCCGGTCTGCCGCGCGGCGATCGCCCGGGCCGGCCCGGGGCGAGAGGCCGCGCCGCGCGCCCCCGCGTCTCCGGACGGCCGCGCCGGGGGCGTACCTCAGCCCTCGGTCGTGAGCCGTGCCCACGACAACCCGTTCTCCGCCGAGCTGAGCCGGCGTCTGGCCCGACTCGCGCAGTGGGGCGAGGCGGCGGAGCCGCTCGGCATCGATCTTCCCCGCCTGCCCCCGTGGGCCGAGGAGGCCGCCGCGCGCTCGCGCACGCCGGAGCCGTGGGCCGAGGTCGTCCGCGGCGTCGAGCGCCTCGCCCAGCGGCGGATCTCCACCGCGTTCGAGCGCTGGGAGGAGCGGACCTCCGCCCGGATCGGTCGTCTCGAAGCCTACTCGGTCGACAGCCGTCTCGAACGGGGCCAGGTCGAGGACGCCCTGCACGCCGCCCAGGTCGGCGACATCGCGCAGGCGCTGGCTACGTTCCAGCAGGTCGACCGGGTCGTCGCGCTCAAGGAGCGGCATCTCGACCAGGCGCGCGGCGAGCTCGAACGGCTGCTCGGGTTCCTGCGCGACCTCGGGGCCCTTGGCATCGTTGACCCCGCCGAACCGGGCGAAACCGGCGCCGATCTCGAAGCCGAACTGCGCGCCGGGCGGCTCGCGCCGCTCAAGCAACAGCTGCGGGTCCTGCGCTCGCGCGCGGCAGAGCGTGCCGCCGAGGCGCTGCCGGAGCGGATCGGTCAGCTCGGCGATCGGCTCGCCGCGCGCGGGGGAGGGGCCGCGCCGCCGGCCGAGGAGGTCCGCGAGCTCGCGGTGGCCGCCCGGGCGCTGGTCGAAGGGAACGTGGAAGAGGCGAGCCGACGTCTGCGCGCCCTGCGCGACGCGCGGGGCCTCGCGGAGCCCGCGCCGGCCGGCTGATGCGAGCTACAGCACGCGCTCGAGCAGTCGGACGTCCTCGTTCCACGCGTGCCGGTGGAGCACGCCGCTCTCCGCGAACCCGAGCTTCTTGAGCAGCGCGGAGGCGGCCTGGAACCGTCCGAGCGGATCGGCCCAGATGGCGGTCGCGTTGGCCCGCCGCGCCCAGTCGACCACCGCCGCGACCAGCGCGGTCGCGACCCCCTGACGACGGCCCTCCGGATCGACGGCCAGGTGGACCAAGTGGCAGGAGCCTTGCCGGAGCTCGCAGCCCAAGACCCCGATGAGATGCCCGCCGCGCCGGGCCGCGAAGAACGTGACGCCCTCCATCCGGCTGGTGAACTCGAGCGGCGTGGGCTGCCAGGACTTGCCGAGCTCCGCCGGCAGCCCGGGCGGCTCCGACTCCCAGACCTTCTTGTACAGCTGGCAGATCGCCGGGACATCCAGGTGGGTGACCCGGTCGACGACGGTCTCCGCCGCCGGCTTCTCGGCCGCGGTCGGCGTGCGCTCGCCCCCCCGGTCCGACCCTTGCTCCGTTGCCACGCTGGGTCCCCCGATGTGCGAGCGGACGCGCAAGGCGCTCGCGCGCTCTTGAATCTTGCTCACGCCGGGCCGCACGCGGTCGCGCGGTGGTCGCTCACGGCGTGTGGCGGGACGGCGTCCTCGGGAACGGGGTGGTCTCGCGGATGTGCTCCCGCCGCAAGATCCAGCGGAGCATCCGCTCGACGCCGAGGCCGAAGCCCGCGTGCGGCACGCTTCCGTGACGGCGGAGATCGAGGTACCACTCGTACTCGGGGACCGAAGCGCCGGAGGCGCGGAGGCGCTCCGCGAGCCGATCCACGTCGGTCTCGCGGCAGGAGCCGCCGATCATCTCGCCGTAGCCTTCGGGGGCGAGCAGGTCCGCCGCCTCGACGGTCCGCGGATCGTCCGGCGAACGGAGCATGTAGAACGCCTTGAGCTCCTTCGGAAAGTGGGTGACGAACACCGGCGAGCGCTCCTCGACGGTGAGCGCGCGCTCCTCCGCGGTCCCGAGGTCGCTGCCCCACCGGACGGGGAACCCCTGGGCGGCGAGCCGGTCGATCGCCTCCGCGTAGCGGAGCCGGGGGAACGGCGCCGCGAGCGCGCGCAGCTCGTCCGGCGGTCGGCCGAGCACGGCGAGCTCCTCTGCGCACCGCTCGGCGAGCGCGCGCGCGGCGCCGACGACCATCCGCTCCTCGAACTCCAGCAGCCCGGCAAGGTCGCACCAGGCGAGCTCCACCTCGAGGTGGAGGTACTCGGTCAGGTGGCGTGGGGTCCGGGACTTCTCCGCGCGGAACGACGGGGTCAGGGCGTAGACCCTCTCGTTCGGGAACAGCAGCGCTTCGAGGTACAGCTGCGCCGTCTGCGAGAGGTACCCCGGGCGCCCGAAGTAGTCGATCTGGAACGCCTCGGCCCCGCCTTCCGCGGCGTTCCCCGAGAGGATCGGCGGCGTGGTCTCGAGGACCTCCTCGCGCTCGAGGAATTCCCGGAGGGCGCGGAGGAGCTCCGCCTTCACCCGGAACGTCGCGACGTGTTCCGGGGAGCGGACGACCAGGTGCCGCTTGTCCAGGCGGAACTCCTCGGTCTGGTCGGCGAAGATCGGGAACGGCTGCCCGGCGTCCACGACGCGGATCGCCGACGCCCGGACCTCGCGGCCCCCCGGGGCCCGACGGTCCTCGGCGACGAGCCCCTCGACCTCGATCGCTCCCTCGGCCTGCACGTGCTCGGCCGCCTCGAACGCCGCCTCCCCGAGCACGTCGCGGCGGCCGGTGACCTGGACCGAGCCGGTCCGGTCGCGCAGCACGACGAACAGGATCCCGCCGGAGGAGCGGGAACGCAGCACCCACCCTCGGACCCGGACCGGGCGGCCGAGCGCTTCGGGCCCGAACGCCGCGCGGATCGGCGCGAACCGCTCCGGGCTCACTGGTACTCCCGCCACTTGTGCCCGCACTTGGTGCACTCGAAGATCCGGGTCTCGGGCTCGTCGGCGCCCCGCGTCTGCCGCAGGACCCAGTACGCCTCCCCGTTCCCGCACTTCGGGCAGGTCTCCTCGGCCTTCGGGAGCGTCACCGTCTTGGTCTCGACGACCGCGACCTCCCTCCCCTGCGGTGTCGACCGGCCGACCTCGACCCCGCGCCCGAGCGGCTCGGTGTGGCCGCAGCCGGAGCACTGCCAGACGTGGCGCTCCCGGTCCGGGCGCATCAGGCGTTTGCACTTCGGGCAGAACATGCAGGACCGTGCCAGCGGGCCGGGGCTCTTTACCGCTTGGGCTCTCGGCTACCCGGTGAGCTGGGCCGGTGGCCCGGCGCTCGACGGCGGGGCGTCCGGCGGCGCCACGCTCAGCGGGAGCGGCGACGGGCGCGCGCCGGGGCGGAGGAGCTGGCGCATGTGCTCCCAGCGGCGGGTGAGGTCCGCCTGAGTGCCGATGTCGTGCCGGACGTAGAACTCCCCGCGGACGTGCTTGAGCGCGCTCTCGATGCGCGCGCCGGCCTCATGGATCGCGCTCGCCTCCCCGACCAGCGCGATCCCGCGGCCGCTGCCGAGCCGCACCGTCGCCGGGCCCGCCGCCTCGACGCTCCCGTACAGGACGTGGACCCCTTCGGCCTCGATCGCCCGCTCGTCCAGGGTGAGCAGGCCGCCGGCGACCGCCCGGCTCCCGTAGCCGGGCGGGACCAGGTACCGGACGACGGTCGCGCGGAGCCGAAACCGCGCGAGGTTCGGCTCGAGGTGGCCGGAGGCGATCCCGAGCAGCAGGTCGGAGAGGTTTCCCTCCTCGTAAAGCGTCAGCGCGTTGATCCCCTCGGGATCGCCGAACCGCACGTTGAACTCGAGCAGCCGCGGCCCGGCGGCGGTGAGCATGAAGCCGCCGTAGAGGACCCCTCGGTAGGGGAGGCCCTCGGCCCGCAGGGCGGCGACCGCGCCGTCGAGAATGGCCTGCGCGCGGTCCCGATCGGCCGCGCCGAGGAACGGCAGGAGGTGGTCCCGTTGGGAGTACGAGCCCATCCCGCCCGTGTTCGCTCCCCGGTCGCCCTCGAGGGCCCGCTTGAAGTCCTGGACCGCGGGCATGCGTGCGATCCCGTCGTCGGTGACGAACGCCATCAGGCTGAACTCCTCGCCGTCGAGCCTCTCCTCCAGCACGACGGCGTTGCCCTGCAGCAGGAGCGACTTCGCGTAGACCGCGCCCTCCCGACGGTCCGGGAAATCCACCCCCTCGACCCAGACCCCCTTGCCCGCGGTGAGGCCGCTCGGCTTCACCACCAGCGGGCCCGCGAACTCCGCGATCGCCCGCTCGACCTCCTCCGGAGCCGTGAGCACCACGAAGCTCGGCTGGCCCGTGACCCCGTGGCGGGAGAGCAGCTCCCGGCAGAACGCCTTGGAGGCCTCCAGACGAGCGGTCGAGCGGTCCGGTCCCACGGTCGGGATCCCCCGGCCGCGAAGCGCGTCGGCCGCGCCGGCGGCGAGCGGCGCCTCGGGCCCGATCACCGCCGCCGAAGCGCCGGCCGCGGTGGCGAACTCGACCAGCTTCTCGGGCTCGTCGAGCGCTAGCCGGCGAGAACTCGCCGCCAGCCGCTCGAGGCCGGGGTTCGCGTTCGGGCTCGCTACAACGATCTCGGCGCCGGCGCGCACGAGCGCCCGGCCGATCGCGTGCTCGCGGGCACCGCCCCCGACGACGAGCCAGCGCGTCACGGCGCCCGCGGAGGTCCCGAAGGTTAAAGGTCCGGCGGAACCGCCCGACGGACGGACCGCTCCGGTGCCGGGACCGCGGCGCTACCCTTAAGAAGCCAACCCCGGTGGGCCGTCCTCCCGGATCCTCCGATGGAGCTGCGCGTCATCGAGAAGGAGCACGACCTGCTGCGCGTCGAGTTCCCCAAGGGAGAGGAGACGCTGCTGGTGCCGCTGGTCGAAGCGCTGCAGCGCGAGGAGAAGGTCGTCGAGGCCCGCTACCTGCTGGGCCACCCGTTCCTCGACCGACCGAGCCTTCAGCTCCGCACGAAGGGCGAGAAGCCGCAGCAGGTCCTGAAGCGGGTCCTCAAGGATCTCACCGACCTGTACGACGATCTCCTGACGGACTTCGAGAAGAAGGCCGACAAGGTCAAGGCCTGACCGGCCGAACCGTCCCGATGCTGAAGGAGTGCGCCCAGCACGGCTACTTCCGTGCCGAAAGCTGCCCGGTCTGCGGGCAGGGTGGCCGGTTCGTGCTCAACGACCGCGAGCTTGACCACCTCGGCCGGGTCCTGACGGGGATCCTCCGGCACTTCCCCGACCGGTACGGCCTCTCGGTCGATCCCCACGGATGGATCGAGCTCTCGGCGATCGCGCGGGCGATCACCCAGCGGCATCCGGTCTACCGGTGGCTGCGGCCGCAGCACCTGGTGGCGATCGCCGAGACCGACGGCAAGGGCCGCTACGAGGTCCGCGAGGATCGGATCCGGGCGACGTACGGCCACACCCTCGAGATCGAGCTCGACCTGCCGACCGCGAACATCCCCGAGCACCTGTACTACCCGGTGACCGCGGACGAGGCCGCGATCGTGCTCGAGGTCGGACTGCGGCCGTCCGACCGCAAGAAGGTCCATCTCTCCAAGACCGCCGCCGACGCGGTCGCGGCGGGCAAGGTCCGCACCCCCGAGCCGATCGTGCTCGAGGTCGATGCGCGCAAGGCCCAGGCGGACGGGATCGTGATCATGCAGGCCGGCAAGACGGTCTACCTCGCGGACCGGATTCCGGCGGAGCTCCTCCGCCGTTCCGAACCGGTCCCCGACGGGGCGTCCGGGTCGGGCTAGCCGAAGCCGTCGTCCCCGACGTTCGACTCGTACTGCGTTGCCACGTACACCGTGATATTGAGGTGGCTCGAAGCGGGGTACGGATTGACCAGCACGAAGGTGTAGTTGTCCGTATACTCGGCGGAGAAGACGATCCGCGCGGCGCTCTCGTTCCCGGTCGTGTAGGCGATCGAGGCGTTCTCGCCGGCGAGGGTTCGGTTCCACTCGGTCGAATTGTACACCTCGAACGCGATGTCCGCGCCGAACGGCCGAACGCTCGTGAAGTTCCCGACGATGTAGTCGCCCCCGGTGACGGCCCCCTGGAGGATCTCGGCCTGACCGGGTCCGACGGTGTACGTGCCGCTCGTCGTGAGGGGGTCGGCGACGGTCGGCGGTCCGCTCAGCGCGTTCGCGATCAGGGTGTAAGCGAGGGCCACCGCGACCCCTACGACGATCAGGGTCCGCAGCGTGCCGGTGAGCACGATGCGTCGGCGGACGGACCGGGGCGCCTGGGCGAACGTCCCCGCCCGCACCGGTCCGTCGGCCCCGCAGATCCCGCACACCGCGGCCCCCGGCGCGACGGCGGTCCCGCAGAACCGGCACGAGCCCCAGACCGCCGTCGCCGCGCCCACGGTCGTTCCCGCCGACCAGCCGGGAGCCGGGCTTTTGGGGTTTCGTACGAACGCGGTGGCCCCCACCGCGGCCGGAACCCTACCCCTTTCTCTTCGGCAGGCCGACGTTGACGAGGACGTTCTTCACCCGGGTGTAGCCTTCGACGACGTGGGAGCCCTGCTCGGAGCCGAGGCCGCTCTCCTTGAACCCTCCGAACGGGGTCTGGGGGAAGGTGAGCGGCGGCTCGTTCACCACCACCATGCCGGCGTCCAGGCGACGCGCCAACGTGTGGGCGGTGGCGAGGTCGCGGGTCCAGACAGCCGCGAAGAGACCGTACGGGCCCTGGTTCGCGAGCCGCACGGCGTCCTCGACCTCGCGGAACGCGAAGGTGGCGAGGACGGGGCCGAAGATCTCCTCCCGCGCCGCCCGGGACCCCTCCGGCAGGTCGGCGACCACCGTCGGCGCGACGAAGTTCCCCTCGGCGAGCTCCGCCCGGCTTGCCTTCGTCCCCCCGGTGACGATCTGGCCGCCGTCCGCTCGGGCGACCTCGACGTACTCGAGCACCCGGCGTTCCTGGCCCCGCGAGACGAGCGGCCCCATCTCGGAACCCTCCTCGGCGCCCGGCCCGAGGCGCATCGCCTCGGCGATCCCCCGAAGCTTGTCGAGCAACGGGGTGCGGACCGACTCGTGCACGATCAGGCGCGAGCCGGCCCAGCACATCTGGCCCGCGTTGCCGAAGATCCCCTGCGCCACCCCTCGGGCCGCCCGGTCGAGATCGGCGTCCGGCAGCACGACGACCGGGCTCTTGCCGCCGAGCTCGAGCATCGCCGGGAGCAGGCGCTCGGCGGCGAGCGCGGCGACCGTCCGCCCGACCTCGCCGCTGCCCGTGAACGAGACGGACCGACATCGCGGGTCTCGGAGGAGCGCCGCGCCCAGACGGCCGCCCGGGCCCGGTACGACGTTGAGGACCCCGTCGGGGATCCCCGCCGCCCGGGCGAGGCGGGCGAGGCGAACGGCGGTGACCGGGGTGAGGCTCGCGGGCTTCAGGACCACCGTGTTGCCGGCCGCCAGCGCGGGGGCGACCGACCGCATCGCGAGCAGGAGCGGGTAGTTCCACGGCGCGATGTGGACGGTGACCCCGAGCGGCTCGCGGACGGTGTAGTTGAACCGGCTCCCCGGCACCGGGATCGTCTCGCCCTGGATCTTGTCGGCCAGTCCGGCGACGTACTCGAGGGTCCGGACCACGAACCCCACGTCGATACGGGACTCGCGCAGGGTCTTGCCCATGTTCTGCGTCTCGGACCGGGCGAACTCCTCCTGCTGTTCCTCGAGCAGATGGGCGAGCCGAAGCAGCGCGCGCGAGCGCTTCGTGCCGTCGCCGCCCGCCCAGTCGGAGCTCTCGAAGGCGGCCTGGGCGGACTCCATCGCCTGCCGGGCGTCCTCCGGGGTGCCGACCGCGACGCGGGCGATCGGCCGGTTGGTCGACGGGTCCAGCAGCGCCTCGGTCTCGGCCGCCTCGGACTCGACGCCTCCGATCACGAGCCCGTACGTCGCGTCCGCCGCCATCGGACCGGTCGAGGCGGGCGCTCAGATAGCGGTTAGGGGGATCGCGGTCCAAGGCGGTACGACCGGCCCTTCCAAGTGACCGAGCCCCCCCGCACGCCCCGCTCGAGGGAGGTCAGGACGAGCGCGACGTAGAACCCCACGGCGACCGGGAACAGGAGGCCGTACCGCGCCGGGGCCCCCACCGCGCGGGCGAACGCGGCGTGCTTGGCGAACAGCGCGACCGCAAGGACCGCGCCGATCGCCGCCAGGGGGAGGCTCCCGGCCAGCAGGCCGATCGGCAGTACCGCGAGCGGGAGCCAGAAGAAGCCGACCAGACCGGCCAGGAACGCGAGCTGTCGCCAGGCCGAGAACTCGGTGCCGTGGACGTTCTTGAGGAGCCCCTCGAACATCTCGTGCCGATCGCGGTACATGCGGGTCGACGCCAGCTCCGGGGCCCAGGCGAGCCGCAGCTTGCGCCCGGCGGCCCGGAACCTCCGCGCGATCGCGACGTCCTCCAGGATCTGCCCCCGCACGGCTTCGTGGCCGCCGACCGCCTCGTAGTCGGCTCGACGGACGAGCCAGTACTGCCCGTTCGCCATCGCGGCACGCGAGCGGTCGCGGTTGACGTGCGGGGCCCGGAAGTACGTGAGGACCATCTGTACGTAGAACGGTAGGACCGTCCACTCCCACGCGCTGGCCATCTCGACGCGGGGCGCGATCGTGGCGAGGCTCGCCCCTTCCCGCGCGGCCCATGCGACGGTCGTCCGGACGGCGGTCGGCGCCAGCCGTACGTCGGCGTCCAAGAACAAGAGCCAGGGGGCGCGCACCTCGCGGGCGCCGACCCAGCAGGCCCAGTTCTTGCCGACCCAGCCGGCCGGCAACGGCGGCTCGTCAAGCCATCGGACGCGCGGGTCGGACGCGGGCGGGGGCCGGACCGCAGCGCCGGGCGACCGGCTCTCGACCACCACCACCTCGAGTCCCGGCAGGTCCTGGGCCCGCAGCGAGGCGAGCGTCTCGGGAAGGTCCTGGTCCTCGTCCCGGGCGGCGACCACGACGCCGACCCCGGGCCGCGGTTCGTCCGTCGCCGGTGGGGGGAGCGGGTCGAGACGGGGCATCCCGCGAGCGAGCCAGAGGGCGGCCCCCTGGTAGAGGAGGACGACGACGGCCGCGACCGCCGCCGCGACCACCAGCCCGCCCGCGAGCATCCGCCGGCGATGCCGGCTCCTGATAAAGGCGCGGTCGCTGGAGCGCGCGGGGTCCCCGGCGGTGGCGACCGTGGAACACCCTCGGATCCGGCCGGGCCTCCTGGAGGAGCGCGCCTACCAGGCCGCGATCGCGAGCGAGGCGTTCGAGCACAACACCCTCGTCGTGCTTCCCACCGGCCTCGGCAAGACCGCGATCGCGCTCCGGGTGGCGGCGGCGTCGCTCCTCCGCGAACCGACCCGCTCGATCCTCCTCCTCGCCCCGACGCGTCCGCTGGTCGTCCAGCACGCGCGCGATGCCGAACGACTGTTGCTCGCGCCCCCGCCACTCACCCTGACCGGTGCTGTGGCCCCCGACCGACGAGCCGAGCTCCTGCGACCTCCCCAGATCGTCCTCGCGACCCCCCAGGTCGTCGCGAACGACCTCGCGGGCGGGGGGATCCCTCTCGACACGTTCTCGCTGCTCGTCTTCGACGAGGCCCACCGCGCGGTCGGCGACTATCCGTACGTGAAGATCGGCCGGGCGAACCGGGACGGCCCACGGGTCCGCGTCTTGGCAATGACCGCCTCGCCGGGCGGTACCCTGCCGCACATCCGGGCGGTCTGGACGAACCTGGGCATCGAGCGGTTCGAGTACCGGACGGAGGAGAGCGCGGACGTCGCTCCGTACCTCCACGGCGTCGGCGTGGAGACCGTGGTGGTGCCGGTCCCCCCGGAGGTACGCCACCTAGCGATCCTCCTCCGGGCGGCCGTGGGCCGGGCGGCCGATACCCTGCAGCGCCTCGGCCTGCTCGGGGCGGGCGAGGTGAACCGCCGCACGGTCCTCGCGCTCGGGGATCAGCTCCACCGACGGATCCCGATCGAGCGGACCCAGGGAGGGGCGTCCTCGGCCGGGCTCTGGCAGGCGGTCACGGCGCAGTCGGTCGTGATGAAGGGCTTGCACGCGCTCGACCTCATCGAGAGCCAGGGGGTCGATGCGCTGCGGGAGTTCCTCGGCCGTCAGGCGACGAACGCCGGCCGTCGGGCGACGCCGGCGCAGCGCGCCTTCTTGAGCGACCCGGACGTCGAAGAGGTCCGGCGCCGCCTCGCGACGATCACGCTCGAGCATCCAAAGATCGCCGAGGCGGTCACCCGGGTCCGGTCCGAGCTGGCCCGCACACCGGACGCGCGGGCGATCGTCTTCTCGCAGTACCGCGACACGGTCGACCGGCTGGTCGCTGAGCTCGACGCGCTCCACGACCCGGCCGTCCGGGCGGCCCGCTTCGTCGGGCAGGCGAGCCATGGCGAGGACCCCGGGCTCACCCAACGCGAGCAGGTTGGAGTCCTCGATCGGTTCCGCCGCGGCGAGTTGAACTGCCTGGTCGCCACCTCGGTGGCCGAGGAGGGCCTCGACATTCCGGCGACCGACCTGGTCGTCTTCTACGAGCCGATCCCCGACGTCATCCGGACGATCCAGCGCCGCGGTCGCACCGGCCGGGCTCGGGCCGGCCGTGCGGTCGTCCTCGTAGCCGAGGGGACCCGGGACGTCGGGTTGCACCGCTCGGCGTTCGCCCGGGAGCGGCGGATGCACGAGATGCTGGAGAAGGTCGAACGGGAGACGGCCGGGGGGACGGCCCCTCCGTCCCCTCCCGGCCGCAAGGTGCAGCGGCTGCTGTCCGAGTTCCCCTAGCGGCCGGTGCTCCCGAAGCCTCCGCGGCGGGACGCGACCGGCGCGACCGTGCCGCGCTCGAGCGCCGTAGGGGTCTCGGCGACCAGCCGCACCTGGGCGATCCGGTCGCCGGCCTCGATCTGGTAGCTCCCGTCGAAGAGGTAGGTGAGCGGGACCCGGACCTCGCCGGAGTAGTCGCGGTCTATCGTGCCGGGGGCGTTCACCATCAGGACGCCTTTGGCTGCGAGTCCGCTCCGGGGCCGTACCTCGAGGAACGTCCCGGCCGGGCAGCGGACCTTGAGACCGGTCCGGACGAGCTCGACCCTGCCGCGGACCAGGACCGCGGGGGCCGCCGCCGCGAGGTCGAAGCACGCCGAGCCGGCCGTTGCGCGCGCCGGCAGCCGCGCCGCCGGGGTCTCCGGCAGGATCTCGAACCGGACCTTCGCGGCCCTCCCGCCCACGCGCGGGCCAGCTCCCGGGGGCTTTAGGCCCCGCGGCCGGCCTCGGGCGGGGCGAGCGCCCCCGCGAGATCGCCCCGCGCGGCGAGCCAGCGGGCGACCAGGCGCCCCTCCGCGCGGCGGAGGAGCTTCCCGAGCCCGGGTGCGCTCCGGCCGGTCGAGCGGGCGAGGCGGGTGAGCGTCACCCGCCGGGGAATCGCGTAGTAGCCGAGCACCCACGCCCTCGCGAGGAGCCGCGCCTGCAGAGGGGTGAGCTCGCTCGTCGCGCGGTCGGCGACCGGGATCCGGGCGCTCGCCCGGACGACCCGGTACGGGAACTCCTCCTCGTCGAGGCGTCGGAGGACCCGACGGAGCGCGCGCTCCTCGCCGTGGAACGAGGCGATCGTCTCCTCTTCGCCGAGACGGAACGGCGCCGTCGGGGTGATGCCGCCGCCGGCGAGCGCGAGCCAACGGCGCAGCCGCTCCGGGTTCCGCTGGCGCACGAGGACGACGTAGTCCCGCGTCCTCGGGCGGACGTCGACGACCTCGAGCTGGGCGAGCCCGTACAGGGCACGGATCCGGCGGGCGTCGTGCTCCAGCTCGGCGGCCGACCGCACCGGGCCCTTCCGCCGGACCCGGAGGAGCTCGAGCCGGGACCCCGTCTCGAGCCGGAGGGTCTCGACCAGCTCCACCTCCTCGAACTTCTCGAAGAGCCGGTCCGGGATGACCCCGAGACGGACCAGGTCCTCCGTCCGGAACCGCAGCGTCACCGTCTGCATCGCCCGGCGATGGCGAGGTTCCGTTATGAACCCTGGGCATCGCCGCTCGCGGCGGGAATAAATACGGAGCCCGGCTCGACGCACGGCGTGGCGTTCGGCTCGCTCGGCGAGTTCCTTGAGGCGCTGGAGGCCCGAGGCGACCTCGTGCGCGTCCGGGCGCCGGTCGCTCGGGACCTCGAGATCGCCGAGCTGACGCAGCGGGTGGTGCGGGCCGACGGACCGGCCCTCCTGTTCGAGAACGTGCCCGGCGCCTCGATGCCGGTCGCGACCAACGTCCTGGGCTCTCCCCGCCGGATCGCCCTGGCCCTGGGCGCCGCGTCGCTCGACGAGGTCGCCGGTCGGGTCGCCGAGCTCACCCGGCTGCGCCCCCCGGCCGGCCTCCTCGGGGCGCTACGCGACCTGGACGGCACGATCTCGACGTTATCGAGCCTCCGCGCGCTCGCCCCGAAGCGCGTGCGCACCGGCCCGTGCCAGGAGGTCGAGGAGGCGGAGGTGGACCTCGACCGGCTCCCGATCCTCCGCTGCTGGCCGAAGGACGGGGGCCGGACCGTAACGTTCCCCGTCGTCGTTACGAGCGACCCGGAAACGGGTCTTGCCCACGCCGGGATCTATCGGCTCCAGCAGTACGGTCCGACCACGCTCGGGATGCACTTCCAGGTACATCGCGTCGGAGCCAGCAACTTCCGCAAGTGGTCGGCTCGCGGCGAGGCGATGCCGGTCGCGGCGATCGTGGGGGCCGACCCGGCGACGGTGTTCTCCGGGCTCGCGCCGGTCCCCGAAGGGATCTCGAACTTCGCCTTCGCGGGCCTCCTCCGCTCGGCCCCGGTCGAGCTGGTCAAGGCCCGGAGCGTCGACCTCGAGGTCCCGGCGTCGGCGGAGATCGTCCTTGAGGGCCACGTGCCGCCGGACGAGCGGGCGATCGAGGGCCCTTTCGGCGACCACACCGGCTACTACTCGGCGCCGGAGCGGTTCCCGGTCTTTCACGTGACCCGGATCACCCGCCGGGCGCGTCCGATCTACCTGGGGACGGTCACGGGCAAGCCGCCGACGGAGGACGCCGTCCTCGGAAAGGCGGTGGAGCGGATCTTCCTGCCGGTCGTCCGCCTGGTGCTCCCCGAGGTCGTCGACCTGAACCTGCCGCGCGAGGGGCTGTTCATCAACGTCGCGATCGTCTCGGTTCGCAAGGCGTACCCGGGCCACCCCCGCAAGGTGATGCACGCCCTGTGGGGGCTGGGGCAGCTGATGTTCGTCCGGTACGTCATCGTGGTGGACCACGACGTGAACGTCCACGACCTCTCGGAGGTGCTGTACCGGGTCGGGCTGCAGGCGGACCCGGCGCGCGACCTCGAGGTGGTGGAGGGCCCGGTCGATCAGCTGTCGATCTCGAACCCTCTCCCCAACTACGGCGGCAAGGTCGGGATCGACGCGACCCGCAAGGGGCCCGACGACGGCTTTCCGAGGCCCTGGCCGGAGGAGATCCGCTCGGACCCGGCCGCGGCGGAGGCGGCCGAGCGGCTCTTGAGCTCGGAGCCCGCCCTCGCGCGGCTCGTGCCGCGGCCTAAGCCGTGAGCGACCCGCCGGCCCCGCGCCCGGGGGCCCGGGAGCTCGGCCGTTTCCTCGAGATCCAGAACCTCGGGCTCAACGTTCCGCTGGCGCTGGCGTTCGTGCTCGTGGCCAGCCGTGGCGTTCCCCGTTGGGAGCCGCTGCTGCTGGTGGTCGTCGCCTTCGTCGCGGCACGGAACGCGGGGCACGCCTTCAACCGCTGGGCGGATCGACACCTCGACGCAAACAACCCACGCACCCGCGATCGGGCCGTGGCCGCCGGCCGGCTCTCGCCCGCGTTCGCGCTTGCGGTCGCCGGGATCAGCGCGGCCGTCCTGGTCGGAGCGGCCGCGCTCCTCAACCCCCTCGCGCTCGCCCTGTCTCCGGTGGCGCTCGCCCTCGTGCTCGGCTACAGCTACACCAAGCGGTTCACCGCCCTGACCACGGTGTTCCTCGGCCTGGTGGAGGCGATCACCCCCGCCGCGGCGTTCGTCGCCCTGACCGGGACGCTGCCCCTCGCCGCGTTCCTGGCGGTCGCCGGGGTCCTCGCCTGGGGGACGGCGTTCGAGACGGTGCATAGCCTCGGGGATCTCGAGAGCGATCGCCGACTGGGGCTTCGCTCGCTTCCGGTGCGGCTCGGCCCCCGACGGGCCGTGCGCTGGGTGGCGGCACTCCACGCCCTGGCGCTGGGCTTCCTGGCGGCGTTCGGCGCTGCCGAACAGCTCGCGTGGCCGTACTTCGGGGCCCTCGTCGCGATCGCGATCGGGGTCGCGGCAATCGACCATCGCCTCGCCCGGGACCCCTCGGAGGTACGGGTCGCGTTCCGCCAGCACTTCGTGCTCGCGGCGGTCTTCCTGCTCGGCGTCGCGGCGGCGCTGTTCCTTCCGCCCCTCTGAGCTGGGCCGCGGCGGAGCTAAAGAGGGCCACCCGGTCCCCGGGCCGGCGATGGCCTCAACCTCCGGCGTGGTCTCCTCCGCCCGGGCGGCCGGCTCGGTGCCCGGGCGGAGCGGAGGGGCGCCGCTCCCCGAGGCTGGGCTCGGCGGGGACCGATGAGGGCAACGACGCATCTCGAGGGGCTGGCGCTCGCGGGGGAGGGGACGGCCGGACCGGTCCGTCTCGACCTGCCCGCCCTCCTCGAACCGGCCGGTGAGGCGGTGGACGAGGCCCGCCCGACCGTGGCGTGGGAGCCGGCGGCGGCGGGCCTGCGTCGGCTGGTCGTCGGGGCCGGGTCGGATCGCCTTCGGCTCGAGCTCCCGGTCCTCGCGCCCGAGATCGGTGCGGGCGGCTCGGGCGTCCACCCGGTCGGGCCCGGGGCCTACCTCCTGCGGGCCCCGATACCCGGGGAGGCCCTCCGCGAGCTCCGCCACGCACGCCCGGACCTCCTGATCCTTGGGAACGCTCGCGCGCTGTTTCGCGACGGCGAGCCGTTCGTGCGAGCCGTGGGGCAGCTCCGTACCGAGGTCGGCGCCGAACCGTTGCTCTGGGCTCCGAGGGTCGGGCTCCCGCACCGACTGCCGCTGCTGGCCTACCTCGGCATCGACCTCGTCGACACAACAGAGGCGGAGCTCCGGGCTGCGGGTGGGGAGTTCCTCGACGCGAGCCTCGGCCCGCGCCCCGACCCCGGGCCGGGGCCGGCCCGGGGATGCGACTGCCCGGCCTGCCGCCCGAACGGCTCGGGGGACCTGGTCGAGCACGCGCGGGCGACCGGTCGCCGCGCCCTCCTCGAGCTCCGAGCCGCGCTTCGGCGGCACGCCCTGCGCGAGCTGGTCGAGGCCCGCCTCGGCGCCGAGCCGGCGCTCGCGGAGATGCTTCGGTACGCGGACCGGGACCTCGCCGGCCTGTTGGAGGGCCGCGCCCCGGTGGTTGGGGAGGGCGTGCGCTCGTACGTCTTCGCCGAGTCGCTGCGACGGCCGGAGATGCGCCGGTTCCGTGACCGGCTGATCGAGCGGTACCGGCCGCCGCCGTCGAAATCGGTGCTCCTGCTCGTCCCGTGCTCGCGGACCAAGCCGTACCGGAGGTCGCCGTCGCACCGCCGCCTCGCGCAGGCCTGGGACGGCGTCCCGGGGTCGACCGCCGTCCACGTCGTCTCCGTGAGCTCGCCGATCGGCGTCGTGCCGCGGGAGCTCGAGGACGTCCCGCCGGCCCGGCACTACGACGTCCCGGTCACGGGCGACTGGAGCGAGGAGGAGCGCGGGCCGGTCGTGCGGGGCGTCCGTCATCTCCTCGAGTCCGGCACGTACCGCCGGGTCCTCGTGCACCTCGACCCCGCGGAGTATCGTTTCCTCTTGGACGCGCTGCCGCCGGGAGTCGACGTGCGGCAGACCTGTCCGGACGGCCGCACCACCTCTCCCGCGGCGATCGCGGAGCTGCGGGTCGGGCTAGAGGAGGCGCTGGCGGAGGGGCCGGCGGAGCGATCCGGCCCGCTCGCCGTCGTCGCCGAGGAACTCCGCGAGCTCGCCAGCGTACAGTTCGGGCGGGCCGCGGCCGGGCGGCTCTTCGCCCCGCCGCTCCGCCTGGCGGGCCGGCCGTGGTTCCAGCGGCTCACCGACGGCCACCGGGACCTCGCCTCCGTGCGCGAGGAGCGCGGCCTTTTCCACCTCACCGTCGCCGGCGCCGAACGGCTCGGCCCGACCGTTCCGCGGGTCGACGCCGACCCGGCGCTCTCGCTGGAGGGGGACCTGTTCGCCCCGGGGGTCCGGGGCGCGGACCCGTCGGTCCGCATCGGCGACTCGGTCGGGATATTCCAGGACGGGCGGCTCGCGGCCGTCGGCGAGGCCGCGCTGCCCGGGCCGCTCCTCGGGGACGTGCGCCGAGGGCTCGCGGTCCGGGTCCGGCACCGGCGCCACGCGCCGGCCGACACCGCCAAGACGGGCGGACCGTGACCCGGGGCGGGCCGGTAGTCGAGCGGTGAAGATGCCGCGCTTACAACGCGGAGGACGGCGGTTCGAATCCGCCCCGGCCCATCCGGTCCCCGCCGCGCCGGCCCTCGAGAGCCTCGCGGGAGTAAGTATGCACTAATACATAGTCTACATCAGATTTCCATATATCCTGCCGACCGGATGATGCCGGCGTATGTCGAACCGCACGCTGGGCCGAGCGCCGGCCCTCGCGGCGCCGGGCCGCTCCGCGGGCCGGCAGCCGCCGACCCCCGCCGACCGCCGGAGCCTAGGCATCCCGCCCGCCGTCTCCCGACCGTTCGCGCGCTCCGTCGTCACGGTCGCGCCGGGAGCACCCCCGGAGCATCTGTTCCGGTCCCTCCTTTCCGCCTACCTCGGCGGGGCCACGGACTTCGAGGTCCGGGAGCGCCGCGGTCTTTCTCCCACGACCCGGGAGATCGTCCGAGAGTTCTGCCGCCGGACCTCGGGCCCCCAGCTCGTCCGGGCGGAGCCGGACGCCCTGGAGCTCGTCGATCTCGACCCTCAAGGGGCCGCACCCCTCGACGTGAGGCTGGGTCAGCTCGGCGAAAAGGTCCTCTCCTTTCATCGCGAGGCCGCCGAGAGCTGGACCTTGCTGCCGTTCGGGGACGAGCGGTTCTGGGAGCGCCGCGACGACGAGGTCGATCGCGAGGCGTGGGCGGTCGAGCGAGAGGTCTCCCGGCTCGACCGGACCCCCGCGCGGACCCGGGGCGAGACCGCCGCGCTCTGGACGGTCGCGCGGAGCCTCGAGCGGATCGCGGACCATGCCGTCACCCTCGGGGAGGTCGGGCCTCGTCTCGCAGACCTGGGGGCCGACGGGGGCCTGCTGCGGGAGCTCCGCCAGTTCCACCGCCAGGCGATGGACCATCTGGAGGCGGTGCTCCGCGGGTCGGACGCGGACCGGGCGAACGATCTCCTGGACGTCGGCGAGGCGCTTGCCGCGGGCGGGCGCACGCTGGCCGAACGGCTGCTGCCGGCCGTCGAGGGGAGGGCGATGTCCCCCGCGTCGGCGGCGGCGGTCGCGCGGGCCGTGGAGGCGATCTCCCGGACGATCGCCTACAGCCAGGACATCGCCCAGGCGTACTTCGACCGTGCCACCGTCCGGGCGCACGGCGCCGGCGGCCTCCCCGCGGGCCCCCGCGCGAGCCCGGGCCCCGAACGGCCGTCGCGACTCGAGGAGTAAGGTTACTTCGTAGAGGGCCGCGGGTCGAAGGGGTTTTAGCCCCGCACGGCCCAAGGCGCGCCCCCGCGAGAGCCCGTGCACCGCCCAAGCCGCTCCCCCCGGAACGTTCGGATCGTGGTCGTGCGGCATGGGCCCGCGGAGCCGCGAGACCCCGCCCGGTGGCCTAACGACGACCGCCGGCCGCTTACCTCGAAGGGTCGGAGCCAGACGCGGCGGGCGGCGCGGGGCCTCGCGCGCATCGTCTCCCCGGCGGATCGGCTGGTGACGAGCACAGCGGACCGAGCCGCCAAGACCGCCGAGATCGTGGCCGGGGAGCTCCCCTCGGCCCCGACGCTCGAGGTCTGGCCGGAGCTGGCACCGGGGAACCTGCCGGACCCGATCTTCGCTCGGCTGCGGCGTTCGACGCGCCCGGGGCAGGAGGTCGTCCTGGTGGGCCACGAGCCGACGCTCGCGGAGTTCGTCGGCATGGCGCTCGTCGGGGACGGGATCTCGGTGGTCCGCCTGACCCGTGGGGGGGCGGCTTGCCTCGACTTTCCGGGCGGCGTCAAGCCCGGGGCCGGACGGCTCGTCTGGCTGTTCACTCGGAAACAGCTGGCGAAGCGGGACGCCTAGTCGGCCGACGCGGCGCCGGGGTCCCGAGGGGCCCGCCGTACAGCGGCGCGACCCGGCGGACCACGTCCTCGTGGACCTGCTCGGGGGCGCGGTTCGCGTCGACGACCTCGAAGCCGTAGGCGCTGCGCATCCACTCGAACTCCCGCGAGAGGTGCTCTTGGTAGAGGAAGAAGCTCTCGAAGAGGTCCCGCGAGAGACAGAGGTCCATGCCGCTCTCCCAGTAGTCGAGGCTGCCGTACTTCGCGATCGCCCGGTGCAACAGGATCTCCGGGCGCGCCTCGAGGAACAGCACCCGATCCGGGCGGAGGGCGAACGCGTACAGCTCCTGGGCCCATGCCCGAGAAGCGCCGCGCACGACCGCCCGTGCCATCAGCGTGTAGATGTACCGGTCGGCAAGGACGGTCGCGCCGGCGGCGAGCGCCGGCACCATCTTGTTCTCGAGCTGGTCCGCGAAGTCAACGGCGTACAGCAAGGCCATCGTCGAAGCGCCGAGCGTGTGGCCCTGCTTGGCGCGGTCGATCTCGGCGCTCACCAGATCCGAGCGGCGGAGGCCCGTATCGACGACCGCGTGCCCTTCGATCTCGAGCCGCTCCTTGAGCTGGGCGACCTCGGTCGTCCGACCCGAGCCGTCCGCCCCTTCGATCACGATCAGCCGTCCGGGCAGGCTCCCGGCCGGCATGCCGGGGGGGCGCGTCCCGTACGTTCTAGCCGTCATGCGTGAGCGCCGCCCCCGTCGGGAAGTTCTCGAGCACCGGCCGCACGTGGTCGCGGAGGGCGCGCTGGATCTCCTCGACCGGCCGCGACGAATCGATCACGGTGAACCGGTCCGCCTCCGCGATCCGCTCGTACTCCCGCCGGAGCCGGGACTGGAACCGCTCGTAGCTCTCGGCGACATCGTCCGACAGGCCGAGGTCCATGCCCGCCTCGTAGTAGCTGATCTTCTGCCGGGAGGCGAGCTTGCGCTTGAGGGTCGTCGCCACGGGGACCCGGAAGTAGAAGGCAAGGTCCGGGCGCGGCGCGAACGAGTAGATCGTCCGCACCCACGCCGGGTCGCATCCCCGCGCCGCGTCGCGGACGAACGCGGTGTGCGCGTAGCGGTCGCAGACGACCAGGTACCCCGCCCGGAGCGGCGGGAGGATCCGGCGTTCGAAGCGGTCGGCGAAGTCGGTGGCGTGGAGGAGGCTGAACGTGGTGGGGGTCAGGAGCCCCTTCTTCTTGCCGCGCTTGATCACGCTCGAAACGAGCTCCGAGGAGTTCCACTCCGTCGAGAAGACCCGGTACCCCTGGGCCGCGAGCCACTTGCCGAGCAGGGCCGCCTGCGTCGACTTGCCGCTGCCGTCCAGCCCCTCGAAGACGAACAGGCGCCCGGGAAAGCCGTGCGCCGGGCTCGGGGCCTCACCCATCGCGCACCCGGAGCTCGAGGTCGAAGACCCTTCCCATCGCCTTGCGCACCTTCTCCTGCCAGCGGGACGAGAGCGAGGAGTCGGAGCCCGAAGAAAAGCCCACCGCCAGCGCCGCCCCCCCGTTGACGAGCGAGAGGACCGTGCGGGGCCCGGCGACGGTCTTCGCGACCTCGAGGATCGCCCCCAGCCGCACCGCGGTCGTGACCTCGGAGCCGCCGACGAGCGGCTGGAACCGCTTCTTCCAGGCGGAGGGGGGATCGTCCCCGTCGTGCAGGAAGGCGGCCATCGACGCGAGGAGGACCTCGCGCGGGTCGAGGCCCCCGATCGGATAGTTGCGGATGAGGTACGACGAATGCTGCGGGTGGTTCCACAGGTCGACGGCGATCCCGGCGTCGTGCATCCGGGCGGCCGCGCGCAGCGCCAGCCCCTCGCTGCGGGTCCACCCGTACCGCGGGGCGAGGAGGGCGAACAGCCGGTCGGCGACCTCCGCCACCTCGCGCCCGCGCTCGGCGTCGAACGCGAACGATGCGCTCGCCGCTTCCACCGAGCGATCGACCAGCTCCTGCGCCGGCGCCGGAAGCTTGGCCCGGATCGCCTCGTAGGCGATCCCCTCGCGGATCCCGGCGCCGGAGACCACGAGGTGGTCCACGGCGAGGGCCCGCTCGATCTCCTCGAAGACGGTGATCCCGGCGAGGACAACGTCCGCCCGGTCGGAGCCGATCCCGGGGACCGACTTGCGGCGGCTCGCCGGCATCTCTCCGAGCAGCTCGTCCATCGCCTCGAGCGCTCGGGCGTAGAGCCGGTAGCCGTGCACCCGCCGGACCGGGAACTCCGTGAGCTCAATCGAGGCCCGCGCCAGCGACCGGACGGTTCCCCCGACCGCGATCAGCCGCCGGGGATGGCCGCCGAACGCCTCCATCGTCGAACGAATGGCCCTGCGGGCATGCTCTCGCAGCTCGTCGCGTTCCCGGCGCTTCGGGGGGTCGTGCTCGAGGAACCGACGGGACAGTCGAAGGGAGCCGAGGGGCAGGCTGACGGAGTTCGCGAGCACCCCGCCGCGCACCTCCGCGAGCTGCAGCGAGCCTCCGCCGAGGTCGCAGACGAGGTCGTCCTGGAGCTCCAGCGTGCCGGCGACTCCGAGGTAGGCGTACCGGGCCTCCTCGGCGCCGGTCAGGATCCGGAGCCGGACCGAGGTTGCCCGCTCCACCTCCTGCACGAACGCCGGACCGTTGGGGGCGTCGCGCGCCGCGCTGGTGGCGACCCCGAGCTTCCGCGAGACGTCGAGCCGCTCGAGCGTCCGGGCGAACCGGCGTACGGCGTGTACGCCGCGGGCGATCGCCGCTTCCGAAAGCGAGCCGTCCGACCCCGTGCCCAGCCCTAGGCGGGGGGCCTCCTTCGTCTCGAAGATCGGCCGGATCGCCCCCGCCGGATGCGCCTCGAAGATGACGCAGCGCGCGGTGTTCGAGCCGACGTCGAGGACGCCGAGCGGCGAACGGACCGTCACGCGGTCCGCCGCGGCCAGCGCCGGGCTCGCTCGCGGGCCCCGCATGCGCGCCCAGAGTCCGGCCGGGGTAAAGGTCTATGGCCGCGGGAGGCCGTCGCCGCTCACCGAAGCCATAACTAGCGCGGCGCGGTCGGAGGTCCGGTGCCGCAACGACCCCGGACGGCGCCCCCCTCGTCCGGTCCTGGCCGGCTGCGCGGCGAGCTCGTCCGAGTCCTCGGGGCGCTCGATCGGCAGATCGAGCGCGCCCTCGAGCATGTCCCGCTCACCCCCGGGGAGGTCCACGACCTGCACCGCGACCTCCGACGGCTCGCGAGCGGCCTCACGGTCTGGGGTCGACTGCTGCCGGCCGACACGCACCCCGAGGCGCGGGAGGTGGCGGGCCGGCTCCGGCGGCTTGCGCGCCTGGTCGGCCGGGTCCGCGACCGCGACGTCACCGCCTCCCTCCTCGCGCCGATCTCTCGGGGTGGCCGTGTGCGCCCTCCCCCCGAGGCCTGGCGCGAGTTCCTCGGTCAGCTCCGCGAAGACTCCCACACCGGTCGGGAGCTGCTCCGGGCGTTCCTGCGGACCGAACGTCAGGGGGGCCTGTTCGAACGGGCCCGGGGCCTGCTCGCGACGGCCCCGCGCCGCGACGCCGGCCGCGGCCTGCATCACATTCTCGCCGAGGAACGACGGCGTCGGCAGGCCCGGGTACGGAGGGCCCAGCGGAAGGCGCGCCGGGATCCTACCGGCGAGCGGCTGCACCGGCTGAGGATACGAATCCGCCAGTGGCGTCACCTCGCCAGCCTCGAGGGGCTCGCCCGGGCGACCGCGAACCACCCCCCGCCCCTCTCCTGGCGTCGCCTCCAGGACCGGCTCGGCCGGCTCCACGACCTAGACGTGGCCGTTGCGACGATACCGGAGGGCCTCGCCGGTTCGGTCCCGGCGTTGCGCTTGAAGGAGGTCCGTCGGGAGCTCCGCCGCGCGGTCCGTCTCACCCTCGAGCGGATCGCCGCCCGCGGCGAGCGGGCCGCGGCGACGGCCCGGGGGGCTGCATGACCGCGGGGGCACTGCCGGGACCGGTCGACACGCTCGCGCTGCGTCGCGCCTTGGATGCGACCGGGCCGATCGGGGCCACGCACCGCCAGCTCGCTTCGGTCCTGAGCGCCTCGGAGGACGAGGTGCAGGCCGCGCTGGAGCGGTGGGAACGCGCCGGCGCCGTCCAGCGGCTGGGCCGGGGCCTCTGGATCCTCCGCGCGTACGGAACTCTCCTCGACCGGGAGGACTTCGTCGAGCCCGCCACGTACACGGAGCGTTTCGAGCACGAGAACGGGGTGGCGATCGGCCGGTACCAGGGACCGATCACGTTCCGATCGAACGAGACGGTCCCGGTCCATCGGTGGTGGCCGTACGTTCAGGGTTTCTCTGCGGAGTTCGTCCGCGGTGCGCTCGGCGACGCGGACGCCGGACCGGGCACGACCGTGCTCGATCCTTTCGCCGGCAGCGGCACGACCCTCGTGGAAGCGCGACGCGCCGGCGCCCACGCGCTGGGCGTCGAGCTGCTCGAGCCGGCGGTGCTCGCGGCCCGCGTCAAGACGAGGTTCGAGCTCGATCCCCGGGGGCTCCGCGAGCGGGCGGAGGCGACGCTGCGAGCCTCGCGGCACGGCCCGCGAGCCCCGCTGCCGTTCCTCCGGGAGACCCGACGCCAGTTCGCTCCCGCGGCGCTCGACGAGCTCCTGCGGCTCCGGGCGGCCCTCCCGGTAGGGAGGACCGGGGTCTCGGAGGCGCTCCGCCTCGCCTTCGGCCGGATCCTGATCCCGTCGAGCCGCCTCCACCGCTCGCCGTGCCTCGGCTACCGCCGCACCGGCCCGGGGGAGGGGCGGAGTCCGCGCGACCGGTTCGCGGAGGCCGTTGCGACGATGGCCGGGGACCTCGAGGCGCTACGCTCCGAAGCGGAGCGGTGGGGGCCGACCGCCGAGGTGGAGCGCGCGGACGCGCGTCGCCTGTCGGTGCGGCCGGGCTCGGTCGACGTTGCGATCACGAGCCCGCCGTACGTCAACGGCCTGGACTACGTGATGAACTACAAGCTCGACCTGGCCTGGCTCGCGATGGCCCGCAGCTACGCGGATCTGCGCCGCCTCCGCAGCCTCGAGGTCGCCTGCGACAACCTTCCCCGAGCCGAGACCCGGGCGTACGCCGAGGTCGGCTCCGCCCCGGACCCGTGGCTGCCGGAGATCCTCGCGAGGGTACGCGAGAACGTGGCGCGGAAGGCGACGTACCGACGGGACGACATGCACGCGATCGTACACCGGTACTTCGCGGACCTGCGGACGGTCCTGGCCGGTGTGCTGCGGGCGCTCCGGCCGGGCGGACGGTTCGTCCTGGTCGTGGGCGACTCCCTCCTCGCCGGCACGTACGTACCCGGCGACCTCATCCTCGCCCGACTCGGCGCGGACCTCGGCTTCGAGATCGTCGGGGTCGAGGTGGCCCGCACCCGTCGCAGCGGCCAGCGGAGGTCGTTCGAGCTCCGCGAGTCCGTCGTTTCGCTCCGGCGGCCGGCGCGAGGTCGCGCGGCCGCCTGACCGCCGGGGGCAGCTCGCCCGGCGCGCCTGCAACCAAACGCTTATCGGGAATCGGGCCGGAGCGCCCGGCGCGGGGCCCCCTATGGCGTCGTCGACCTCCGCGCCGAAGTTCCTCGAGCCACTGCTCGGCATCGTGTTCGATCTGGACGGGACCCTCGTGCTCTCGCACCACGATTTCGGCCGGATCCGAGCCGAGGTCGTCCGGATCGCCGAGCGCCATGGCGTGCCGCCGGGTCGCCTGTCGGTCCGCGAGCCGGTCCACCGCATCGTCGAGGAGGCCCGGGAGGCGATGCGGGCCTCCAACGGCCTGCCCGGAGAGCTCTGGCGCTTCGAGGCAGAGTACCCGAAGGCGATCGACGCGATCGAGCTCGAGGCGCTCCCCCGGACCATCGCCCGCCCCGGCGCCGAAGAGCTCTTGCGCGGGCTGGGCGCCCGGGGGTTCCGGCTGGGGGTCCTCACCCGGGCCTCCGAGGCGTTCGCCCGGGCGGCGCTCACCAAGGCGGGCCTGGCGACCCACTTCGCCTACCTCCGGTCGCGGAGCGCGCCAGGGCCGGCGAAGCCGTCGCCCGAGGCGCTATTGCACCTGCTCGGGGAGATGGGCGTGCCCGTCGGGCGCGCGCTGTTCGTGGGCGATCATCCCCTGGACGCCGAGTGCGCGACCGCGGCGCGGGTCCGGTTCTACGCCGTGCTCCCCGATCCGAGCGAGCGCGACGATCCGGCGGCGGCCGCCGACCGGTTCCGCGGGGCCGGCGCGGGCGCGATCGCCCGAGACCTCCCCGAGCTGGCGAGGTTTCTCGCCGTCGCCCCGCCCGCCCCCTCGGCGTGACCGAGGCTCACAGGTAGTCGGCCCACGCGTGGAGGACCGCCCGCTCGGCGGATCCCCACGCCTCGGGGATCTGGTTCCAACCGCTCTTCTGGTCGCCGACCACGTAGAGGCCGGGGATCGGCCGGCCGTCGGCGGCGGCCAGCGCCCGGCTGTCGGCGTCGACGTCGACGAACCCCTCAGGATCAAACCGGCAGCCGAGACCCTCGGGGAACCCTCGATGCATGTCGTACCAGCCGAGGGCCGAGAAGCCGCGTTCGTAGGAGCGATGGCTGCCGTCGGCAAACCGCACCCCGAACCGGTGCTCTCGGATCTCGTCGAACCCGGCGATCGCTGCCTCCACGATCCCGACCTGCCGTTCGGCCAGCGCCGTCGCGAGCGCCGTCCGCTCTTCCGGGCTGCCTCCGAACTCCGGGCGGCGACCGTGCGTCAGGATCTCGACCGACCGCGGGGCGAACTCGAAGAGGTCGAGAGCGGTCCGCGCGGCGAGCGTGTCGTGGCCGATGACCCCGATGGTCCGGTCCGTGAGCTCGTGCCCGTCGCAGACGAGGCAGAAGTCGACGAGCGCTTGGTTCGCCCAGGGGAAGATGGGATCGATCTTCCCTCCGATCTCCACGATGCGGTCGATCACGCCCATGGCGAGCACCAAGACCCGGGCCCGCGCCGCGAGCGACTGCTTGAGCCAGTCGAAGCGGACCGTGAAGCCCGGCGGCGATGCCTCCGCCGAGGTGGCGCGCGCCGGCGTGAAGTAGTCGACCCAGGCGGAGAGCCGCCGGACCGCGTCGACCTGGAGGTCGAGCAGCCGGTGGCCCGAGATCCCCTCGGGAAACCCGGGGATGTTGTCCATCTTCGGCGCATAGTACGACCGCGAGTACTTCGGCCCCCGGTCGATGAGCGCGACCGTGCGACGTAGGAGCGCCGCCTTCGCGGCCGCCTGCAGGCCGGCGTGGCCACCTCCGACGATCACGAGGTCGTAGTCGTCCCGCAGGCGGGGGAAGCCGGGCACCCGGCGAGCATCGGGCGCCGGCATTTGAGGGCTCAGCGTCGCCCCGCGGCCGACGCGGCCGGCGCTGCGACGGCAAATCTTATGGTCAAGGCCCCGCCTCGCTCACCTCGGGTTCCCCGGCCCGTGCCGTCCGACGCCGACGAGCGTTCCCGCGCGGGGACCTTGTATTTGGAGGACGGCACGCGCTTCGACGGCGCGGGGTTCGGGGCGCCCGGCCGCCGCGCCGGCGAGGTCGTCTTCACCACCGGCATGGTCGGATACCCCGAGTCGCTGACCGACCCGTCGTTCCGTGGCCAGATCCTGGTCTTCACCTACCCGCTCCTCGGGAACTACGGGGTCCCTCCCCGCGGCGAGCGCGGCCCGGACGGGCTCGCGCTCCTCGAGAGCGAGGGACTCCAGGTCCGCGGCGTCGTCGTGCGGGGCACCACCCGTCCCCACCACTGGGCGATGGACCGGACCCTCGATCGATGGTTGCACGACGAGGGGGTCCCGGGGATCGTCGGCATCGACACGCGCCGCCTCACCCAGCACCTGCGGACCCACGGCGTGCTGCGCGGCATCGTCGACGTGCCGGCCGGCGAACGCCGCGCGTCGGACGACGAGCTCGCCGCCGCGCTGCGCCGCGCGCCGCGCTACGGTGACGAGGACCTCGTTGGCCAGGTGGCGCCGAAGGAGCCGACGCTGCTCCCTCGGAACGGCGGGCCTTTGGTCGCCCTGCTCGACTGCGGCACGAAGACGAGCATCGTCCGCGCCCTGCTCGATCGGGGGGCCGGCGTCCTGCGGCTGCCGCCCGGGCACGAGGTCCCGACCTCGTGGCAGGGCCGGCGGGTCGCCGGCCTCGTCGTCGGCAACGGGCCGGGGGACCCGGCCAGGCTCTCCGCGACGATCGAAGAGTTGGGACGCCCCTCGACCCGGTCGCTCCCGACCCTCGGGATCTGCCTCGGCCACCAGCTCCTCGCCCTGGCGCGGGGGAGTCGGACGTTCAAGCTGAAGTACGGCCATCGCGGGCAGAACAAGACGATCTGCCTCGAGGACGGGCGGGCGTTCATCGTCAGCGAGAACCACGGTTACGCCGTCGACCCGGCCTCGCTCGCCGCGAGCGGCCTCCGCGCGTGGGCGACGAACCCGGACGACGGCACGCTGGAGGGGGTCCGCGACGACCTCGGCCGGCTGCTGGCGCTCCAGGGCCATCCGGAAGGGCACCCCGGTCCGCAGGAGGCCGGCTTCGTCTTCGACGAGTTCGTCCGCAAGGTGAGGCGCCGGGCATGACGCCGGAGCTGCCGCGCAAGGTCGTCCTCCTTGGGAGCGGGGCGTTGAAGATCGGCGAGGCCGGGGAGTTCGACTACTCGGGGAGCCAGTGCCTGAAGGCGCTCGAGGAGGACGGGGTCTACGCGATCGTCGTCAACCCGAACATCGCGACCCTCCAGACCGACCCCCCCCGCTGCGGGAAGGTCTACTTCCAGCCGCTCGTTCCCGAGTTCGTCGCCCCGATCCTCCGCGAGGAGCGCCCGGACGGGCTGCTGCTGTCCTTCGGGGGCCAGACCGCGCTGAACTGCGGCGTCCAGCTGAGCGACCTCGGCGTGCTGGCCCAGGCCGACACCAAGGTCCTCGGCACCCCGCTGTGGGGCATCCGCGCGACCGAGGACCGCCAGAAGTTCGTACGCGCCATGGCGCGGGCGCGGGTCCCGACGCTCCCGAGCCGGGCCGTCCGCACCCTCGAGGAGTCCGAGCAGGCCGCGCAAGAGATCGGCTTTCCGCTGATCGTGCGGGTCGCCTTCACGCTGGGCGGCAAAGGCGGCGGCGTCGCCCGCGATCCTGCCGAGCTCCGGGAGGTGGTCCGGCGGGGCCTGCGGGCCAGCCCGGTGCGCCAGGTCCTCCTGGAACGGTACGTCGGCTCGTTCAAGCAGATCGAGTACGAGGTCGTCCGGGACGGCCGGGGGAACGCCCTCACCGTCTGCAACATGGAGAACGTCCTCGCGATGCGCGTGCACACGGGGGACAACATCGTGATCGCGCCGAGCCAGACGCTCACCGACCGCGAGTACCAGATGCTGCGCCAGGCCGCGCTGCGGGCCGTGGCCGAGGTCGGGATCGTCGGCGAGTGCAATATTCAGTTCTGCCTGGACCCGAAGAGCGAAGAGTACTACGCGATCGAGATCAACGCGCGCCTGTCGCGCTCGAGCGCGCTCGCGAGCAAGGCGACCGGCTACCCGCTCGCCTACGTCGCGGCGAAGCTCGCGCTCGGCTACACGCTCCCCGAGCTCAAGAACCGGGTCACGGGCGTGACGACCGCCTGCTTCGAGCCGTCGCTCGACTACGTGGTCGTCAAGCTGCCCCGGTGGGACCTCGAGAAGTTCGCGCGGGCCGACCCCCGGCTCGGGCCGTCGATGAAGTCCGTCGGCGAAGCGATGGGGATCGGCGCGTCGTTCCCCGAGGCGGTCTCGAAGGCGTACCGGATGGCCGACCCCCGGGTCGACCTCCTGCCGCCGGCCGAGATCCGCTCCCCCGAGGCGATCGTGGCGGACCTCTCGGCCCCGACCCCCGCGGTGCTGGGCCATGTCCTGGAGGGGCTTCGTGCCGGCCTCTCCCCGGAGCGGATCTCCGACGTCTCCTACATCGACCGCTGGTTCGTCGACGCGCTCGCCGAGATCGAGGCGACCCACCGGGCGCTCGGCGCGGTACCGGGGGGCGAGCTCCCGCCGGATCTGCTACGGCGGGCCAAGGAGCTCGGCCTCTCCGATCGCGCGATCGGTCGGGCGGCCCGGTTGGACGAGGAGGAGGTGCGCCGACGTCGCCTCGGGGCCGGGATCCGGCCGCGGGTTCGCATGATCGACACGCTCGCCGGCGAGTGGCCGTCGCGGACGAACTACCTCTACCTCACGTACCGGGCGGACGCCGATGACGTCCGCCCGATGCCCCGGGGCTCGGCGTTGGTCATCGGCGCCGGCCCGTACCGGATCGGCTCCAGCGTCGAGTTCGACTGGTCTACGATGAACCTCGTCGACGGGCTCAAGGCCGAGGGGCTCGGCGGCGTTGCGCTGCTCAACTCGAACCCGGAGACCGTTTCCACCGACTACGACCGCTCGGACCGCCTCTACTTCGAGGAGATCACCCTCGAGCGGCTCCGGGACCTCCACGACTTCGAGCGGTTCCGCGGGGTGGTCACCTGCGTCGGCAGCCAGCTCGCCCAGAACCTGACCCCGCTGCTCGCGATGTGCGGCATCCCGGTGCTCGGGACGGCGCCGGCCTCGATCGACGCCGCGGAGGACCGGGCGCAGTTTGCCGGCCTCCTCCAGCAGCTCGGGATCCCCCAGCCCGCCTGGCGGGCGTTCACGACGGTCGAGGAGGCGAGCGCCTTCGCGGACGAGGTAGGCTACCCGGTCCTCGTGCGGCCGTCGTACGTCCTCAGCGGCCAAGCGATGCGGGTCATTAGCGGCCGAGCCGACCTCGGCCGGTTCCTGTCGGAGGCGGCCCGCGTCTCCCCCGAGCACCCGGTGGTGATCACGAAGTTCGTGGAGGGGGCCGACGAGGTGGAGCTGGACGCGATCTCCGACGGGCGACGGGTCCTCGTCGCCGGGATCCTGGAGCACGTTGAGCGCGCGGGGGTCCACTCGGGGGACGCGATCTTCTGCCTGCCTCCCCGCCACACCCCCGCGGCGGTCCAGGACGACCTGGTCGCCGCCGCGCGCTGTCTCGCCCGGACCCTCAAGATCCGAGGGCCGTTCAACGTCCAGTTCCTGGTCAAGGACCGGGCCTACCAGATCATCGAGCTCAACCTTCGGGCCAGCCGCTCGCTGCCGTTCCTCGCGAAGGCGACCGGGCTCCCGTTGCTCCGCGAGGCCGCCCGGGCGCTCCTCGGCCGGCCCCTCTCCCGGGACGGGATCGCGCCGCTGCCGGACGGCCGCTTCGGCGTCAAGGTTCCCCAGTTCTCGTTCCTGCAGCTGACCGGCTCCGACCCCCTGCTCGGGGTCGAGATGCAGTCGACCGGCGAGGTCGCCTGCTTCGGACCGACGTTCTCGGACGCCCTCGTCAAGGCGCTGGTCGCTACCGGGGTCCGGCTCGTCCCTCGGCGCGGGACGGCGTTCCTGTCCGTGGGGGGCCCGACGCTCAAGGAGGCGCTCGTGCCGATCGCCCGTCGGCTCCGCGGGCTCGGGCTCCGGCTCGCCGCGACCGAGGACACCGGGGCGTTCCTGCGGTCGCACGGCATGCGCCGCGTCCGGATCCTCCACAAGGTATCGGAGCCGGAACGTCACCCGAACGTGACGGAGGCGCTCGACCGGGGCGAGATCGACCTGCTGCTCAACGTCCCGGCGTCGCTCACGCAGGAGAAGTTCGAGCGGATGCTCGAGGACGACTACGTCCTGCGCCGTCGGGCGGTCGAGCTCGGCGTCCCGCTGTTCACGAGCCTCGAGACGTTCTCCGCGTACGTGGAGGGGGTCGCCTGGCTGGAGGAGCACCCGTTGACGGTGGAACCCCTCTACGGGAGCCCCGAACCCGGCGCGGTCGCGCCGGCGACACCGCCGCGGATCCCGGTGGTGCCGCGGCGCCGGCGGGGGCGGGGCGCCTCCCGTCGCTGAGGCCTACGGGAACTTCGTGACCGAGTACTCGGGCACGAGGGTCGAGGTGTCGAGGATCTCGGGGATCCCACGGATCCGCTCGGTCACGAAGTCAAGGACCCGGCGCTTGTTCGTCGTGGTCGGCGGGAACTCGAGGACCACGAGGATGTCCCAGTCGCCGGTCAGGAAGTGAAGCTCCTTCACCTCGGGGAACCCCTCGAGGAGCCGCCGGATCCGATCGAGGTCGCCCCCGTGCACCTTGAGGTAGGAGAGGGCCCGGACGCTCTGGAGCTCCGTCGGCATCAGCGCCGCGATGTTCTCCTCGGTGAACTGTTCGCAGCCGACCAGCCGCAGGTCGGCGGTCCCGACCAGCACCGGCAAGGTCTGGACTCCCCGGAGGTGCTCGGTGACGAGCCGCTCGAGGCGCCCCGCCTTCTCGACGTCGACGATTTTGAGCCGGTAGCCCCGGCGCTTGGCCAGCTCCTCGGTAAGGGCCATCGCGCGGGATTGGTCGTCGGAGAGGAAGTACACCGGCCGATCCTCGCTCGTGGCGGCCGCGTCGCCCGCAACGGAGGGGGCCCCGCCGACCCGCGTGGTCGTCGCGGCGCCGAAGCCGCCCGCCACGCTCGGGGCGACCAGCGGCCGCTGGTAGAACGTCGTGACCGCCTTCTTGGATTGGATGTAGAGGGTGAGCTCGCGGACCTCGCCGGCCATCGTCGTCCGTGTCGAGCGGTCTCCCCTATTTAGGGGACCGCCCCCACGTGCGGTCGGCGGGGAAGGAAGGGGTTCGCCGCCCCGGAGGTCCGGCGGTCCGTCGGTCCCGGCGCGCCGACGCCTAGTACCGCTTGTAGGTGTCGGAGCGGTCGCGGCCCTGGCCGCCTCCGCCGCCGCCACCGCCGTACCGGCCGCCGCCGCCGCCGTAGCCTCCGCCCCGGTCACGGTAGCCGCCGCCGCCGCCGAACGAGCGGCGCTCGCTCTCGAACTCCTGCTGGCTCATGTCGAGCGACTGGTTGATCTCGCCGATCGCCTCCGTCGACTTCGACAGGTTGCCGTATCGGCCGACGTTCAGGCGCATGTGGCCGCGCACGAGCGACACGTAGCCGTTGTCGATGAGGACCACCTCGTCCTTGGTGATCGAGCCGATCTGCTCGTTCCAGAGGGAGAGGGTGATCGTTGCCGTGTCGTCGCCGACCACGGCCTCGCACACCTTCCGTGGGTCGCCGAACTTCCCCATCACTTCCTTCGGCTCTCCGATGCTCAGCACCTTGGCGAGCACGTTCACTTGCTTCGAGTTCGGCGTCAGGTCTCGCACTTTCGTCAGGGGTTTGTCCACCATGGTCTCTTGTCGCCTCGTTCGCGTTTCGCGTTCTGTCTCTCGGAATCGTCGAGCCACCGCGGCTCGTGCGAACACTCGTCGCAAAATTAGGACGGGCGGGACGCTCGAATCGGGCCGGCTCTGGGATTCCTTAGCGACCCACCGCGCCCGGCGCATATAAGCCCGGCGGGGCCGCCCGGGCTGCCCCTTCCCGGCCGGTCGGCCGAAAAGCGTGGCCGGCGCGGCTCCAGCGGTAGCCTTTTGGGGGGCGGCGGGCGTCGGCGGACCCCGGGATGAGCCAGCAGTTTCGCCTCGGGGTGCAGCACCTGCTGCACCGAGAGTACGACCGCGCCGCCGCGGCGTTCTCCTCCGTCGTCCGGGAGAACCCGTCGGACGGGCGGGCGTGGTCAAGCTACGGCATCGCGCTCACGCACCTCGGCAAGGCCGGGGAGGCGGAGCTGGCGCTCTCGCGGGCGGTCTCGCTCGCCCCCCAGGACGGCGAGGCCTGGTTCCATCTGGGCGTCGCCCGGGCTTTGAGGGACGAGTGGCCGGACGCTGCCAGCGCCTACCGCCGGGCGGTGGCGCTAGAGCCGAGGGACCTGGTCGCCTGGCACCGGCTCGGCGTCGCCCTGGCCGAGTCGGGCGACGAGCCGGCGGCGGCCGCCGCGTTCGAGCGGGCGCTCGTGCTGTCCCGGGAGTCCCCCCCCGGCGGCCGGGGTCCGGCCCCGACCCGGGCCGCCCGCGCCGACGACCACGGGGACGAGGGAGGCGAGCGGGAAGGGGCCCGGGAGGCGAAGAGCTGGCTCGACCTCGCGCTGTCGCTGCTCGCCCTCGGGGACCAGGAGGAGGCGGTGGCGGCCTACGAGCGAGCGTACACCCTCGACCCGGAGCGCGCCGCCGGTTCCCTGTTCCGCCCGATGCTCCGCTTGCTCTCGGCGGTCGGCGAGGGCGGGGAGGCGCCGCCCGGGACCCTGGCCGGACCGGACGGGCCCCTGCGCCCCGAGGCGGTGCGGCCCCCTCCGCGGCCCGAGGTCGGGTAGCCGGACTAAACGCCGGCGCCGGCGGGTGGGCCGGTGACGATCGCGCCTTCCGCCCACGCCTTTGCCTGCTCTCGGGCGGCCTCGTGCTCCCGGTAGAACCGGTGGACTCTCTCGAGCAGCATCCCTTTGCACTCGCCGCACAGCATGTGGCCCGTGCGGCAGTCGTCGGTGACCTGGCGGAGCCGTTCGTCCGACTCCGCGAACCGGGTCCGCCACAGCGCCCAGACGGAGCAGACCTCCGGGACCGCGCCCCGCCGGCGCTGCTCCTCGACGGTCGCCCGGCCTCCCGTGAACGCGTTGCGGATCTTGCGCTCGACGACCGCGGGCGGGTCGTCCAAGAAGAGGGCGTTGTCGGCGGAGGATCCGGTCGTGGACATCGCCGCCTCGCCGAGCAGGCCGGGGACCATGCGGCTGTGGAGCAGCGCGGGTTTCGGAAAGCCCAGCCCCTCGGCGATGTCGCGGCTGAGGCGGAAATGCGGGTCCTGGTCGATCCCGCACGGGATCAGGCACGGCACCGGCTTCCCTTCCGCCCACGACGGCCAGAACGCCGGGACGCTCTGGAGCGCCGTGTAGAAGATCCAGCCGATGTTGGCCGACGGCTCCAGCCCGAAGACCGCCTTCACGCTCGAGTAGGGGATCTTGCGGGCGACGCGGATCGCGAGCGGGTACAGGGCGGCGATCGAGCGGGAGTCGAAGAACACTCGGGTCTTTTTCGGGTCGAAGCCGAGCGCGAGGATGTCGTACAGGTTCTCGTACCCCCAGCGCACGGTCTCCTCCCGGCTCAGGCCGGCGCGGGACCAGTACTTCTCGTCGTCCGTGATCTGGATGTACATGGAGACGCCGAGCCGCTCCTGGAACCACCGGCACAGGTCAAACTGCGCGAGGTGCGACGTGTGGAGCGGTCCGGACGGCCCTCGTCCCGAGTAGACAAAGAACGGGCGCCCGCCCTCGTAGGCGTCCAGCAGCGCTCCGAGGTCCCGGTGCGAGTAGTAGATCCCGCGCTCGAGGAGCGGGTGGAGCTCCCCGCCCGCGAGGCGCCGCAGTCGGGCCAGGAGCTCGCCGGTCAGCTCTTGCGTGCCGAACATCTCGCGGAGGCGGTCGTAGTCGACGCGGCCGCGCACCTCGTACGGGGTGACGACGAACTCCTCGGTGTCGGGCATCGCGCGCGGCGCCTCAGCCTTCCGGGAAGGTGATGCGGGCGAGGATCGCCTCGCGGTCCGTCGGCGGGACCCCGGCGGCGGCCAGCGCCGCGGAGACACACAACCGGGAGTGCTCGAACCGCACCGAGTGGCCGCACGCCGGGCAGGTCGTCCACCCCTCGATCAGGCGACGGAGCCCCTCGCGCGACGACGAGGAGTCCCGCCGCGCGAACTTGTCGACGAGGATCGCGGCGCCGGCCGCGTTCTCCAGATTGGAAAGCGGTACCCGGACCTGCGTGTTGCAGATCGGACAACGGGCGGGGCTCCGGCAGGTGCAGGTCATGCCGCCCCCCAGTTCTCCTCCCGCCCTAAAAGCCCGAGGGCCGCCGGGCCAGGACCCCGGCCGGCGTCCGCCAGGTCCCGGACGGCCTGGGGAACCGACGGCGGCGCGAGGCTCTATGTAGGGGGAGCCGACGTACCCGCGCCGATGCCCGAGGCGCCCGCCCCCGACCCGGTCCGGGCCACGTTCGTCGCGATCCTGCAGCAGCTCAACCGCGCGGAGTCCCGGAACGAGGGGGCCGGACTAGAGCAGGCGCTGCTCCTCGACGACCTGGAGAAGACGTTGCGCCGGTTCTGGGCGGTCGACGAGGAGAAGGTGAAGCTTCCGCTCGCCCTCGGGCTCCTCGTCCGCAACGGCCTCGTGCGCGCGGAGCTGGGCTCCCCGGCGGGCGCCGCCGCTGCCCGCGCGCGGTACCGGATCACCCCGGAAGGCAAGCAGTTCCTGGTCGGGGCGCTCGAGAAGACCGACCGCATCGCCTGAGCCGGGACCGCCGCGCGCCAAGCGTTAAGTAGGCCCCCCCTGTCGTTCGCCCGGCCGTGTCGCGCATTCATTCCGGGCGTAAGGGCCGTGCCGGTTCCCATCGCCCGTACCCGGCGGCCCGCCCCGAGTGGGTCACCGTGGCTCCCGAGGAGGCCGCCGGCCAGGCGGTGCAGCTCGCGAAGGGCGGCCGTTCGGCGGCCCAGGTCGGCGCCGCGCTCCGCGACGGCTTCGGGGTGCCGGGCGTCCGACTGCTCACCGGAAAGCGCCTTGCCACCGTCCTCGCGGACGGCGGGATCCGGCCCGAGATCCCGGACGACCTCCAGGCCCTCCTCAAGCGCGTCGTCCACCTCCAGCGCCACCTCGAGACCCACCCGAACGACCTGGCGAACCGACGGGGGCTCACCCTCATGGAGTCCCGGATCCGCCGCTTGGCCCGGTACTACCGGCAGCGTCGACGGATCCCCGAGAGCTGGCGGTACTCCGCCGCCGGCGCGGCGCTCCAGGTGGAGTGATGGCCTCGGGTCCGGAACGGTTCGTCTCAGATCCCCGGTACTCCGAGGAGTTTGCAAAGGCCCGGGCGCTGGTCCTGGGGCAGCCCCGGCGCTGGCGCGTGGTCTACCACTACGACGGCGACGGGGTCGCCGCCGCCTCCGCCGCGCTGCGCGGATTCGCCCGGCTCGGCTATCCGGCCCAGGCGACCCCGCTGTTCGGCGTCGAGCGGGAGCGGTTCGCGGAGATCGCGCGCAACACTCCCGGTCCGATCCTGCTCACCGACACGGGCGCCAGTTGGCTCGATCTCGTCGCCGGACGCGACCAGCCGATCGTGATCCTCGACCACCACCGGTACCCGGGGGTCCCGACCCCGCCGCCGCTCCCTTCGCACGTCGCGTTCGTCAACCCCCTCGACTGGGGGGTCGACGGGATGAACGAGCTGTCGGCGGCGACCCTCACCTGGCTGTTCACCGTCTTCCTCGACCCAGCGAACTGGGACAACGCCCCCTGGGGGCTCTCCGGAGCGATCCACGACCGGCAGCACGTCGGGGGCTTCCGGGGCCTGAACGCGACGCTTGCCGAGGAGGCGGCGCGCCAGGGGCTCCTGGAGCGGCGCCGCGGCCTGGCCCTCTTCGGCCGCTCGCTCGGCGACGCGCTCGCGGGCAGCGTCGACCCGTACGTCCGCGGACTCTCCGGCCGCCCCGAGCAGGCGATCGCCTTCCTTCGGGAGCTAGGTCTGGACCCGGGGCGGCGGCCGACGGAGCTCTCGCCCCCGGAGGCGGACCGGCTCACCGCCGCGATCCGCGGGCGGCTGGAGCGGGACCGGGTCCTCCCGGAGTTCGCCTCGATGATCGGCGGCGAGCGCTGGTACGTGCCGTCGCTCGGGCTCGACGCAGAGGAGGTCTCGAACCTCCAGAACGCCACCGGCCGCGCGGGGATCCCCGGCGTCGGGGTCGCCTACGCCCTCGGGGACCCGCGCGCCGCCGACCGCGCGCGGGCGACCGAGGCCGACTGGAGGACCGGATTGCTGCGCGGCCTGCGCCGCATCGAAGAGGACGGCGTTCGTGCGATGGCATCGCTCCGCTGGTTCGAGAGCCCCGAGATGCCGCTGGCCGGGACCCAGGCCGGGCTCGCGATGAACTACCTCCTTCCGAGCGACCTGCCGGTGTTCGTCTTCTCGGAGATGGGGGCCGCCCCGACCAAGGTGAGCGCGCGCGGGCTCGAGCGCCAGGTCGCGCAGGGCCTCGACCTCGCGAGCGTCTGCCGGGCGGCGGCCGGGGAGGTCGGCGGCGAGGGGGGAGGTCATCGGGTCGCGAGCGGGGCGACGATACCTCCGGGCGCCCGCGACCGGTTCCTGGAAGCGGCGAACCGGGAGCTCGCCCGCCAGCGGGAGCCTAGGGAGGCGGCGGCGTGAGCGACACCGCGGCGTCGCCCCCGGTCGTGGAGCGGCTGCGCGATCGGCCCCTCGAGCAGGAGATGCACCGATCGTACCTCGATTACGCGATGAGCGTGATCGTGGGCCGAGCGCTGCCGCTGGGCCGCGACGGGCTGAAGCCGGTCCAGCGTCGGATCCTCTGGTCGATGTGGGAGTCCGGCGCCACGCACGACAAGGCCTATCGCAAGAGCGCGCGGACGGTCGGCGAGGTCCTCGGCAAGTACCACCCGCACGGCGACATCGCCGTGTACGACGCGCTCGTGCGGATGGCGCAGCCGTTCAGCCTCCGCTATCCGCTCGTCGACGGCCAGGGGAACTTCGGCTCGATCGACGGGGATGCCCCCGCGGCGATGCGGTACACCGAGGCCCGGCTCTCCGCGCTCGCGGAGGAGCTGCTCGTCGACATCGAGAAGGAGACCGTCGACTGGACCGACAACTTCGACGGGACCCTCCAAGAGCCGCTCGTCCTGCCTTCGAAGGTCCCGAACCTGGTGATCAACGGCTCGGCGGGGATCGCGGTCGGCATGGCGACGAACATGCCGCCCCACAACCTTGGCGAGGTCGTCGACGCGCTCCTGCTCCTGCTCGAGCGGCCGGAGGCGTCGCTCGACGAGCTGATGGAGCGCGTCCCGGGTCCGGACTTCCCGACCGGGGGCTACCTCTCGCAGGAGGGGATCCGGGAGGCGTACGAGACCGGTCGTGGAATGCTCCACCTGCGCGGGCGGGCCGAGCCCCGCGAGCGGGGCGGCAAGGACGAGATCGTGATCACCGAGATCCCGTACGAGGTGAACAAGTCCGGGCTCCTCGAGCTGATCGCCGACCTCGTCAAGAACAAGCGCTTGGAGGGGGTCACCGACCTGCGCGACGAGTCCGACCGATCGGGGACGAGCGTCGTCCTCGAGCTGCGGCGGGATGCCCCGGCCGAGATCGTCCTGAACCGGCTGTACGAGCACACGCCGCTCGAGACGAGCTTCGGCGTGATCAACCTCTGCCTGGTCGACGGCCGCCCGAGGGTGCTTGGCCTCAAGGAGCTGCTCGCCCACCACCTGGAGCACCGGCGCGGGACGATCACGCGCCGGGCGACCTTCGATCTCCGCAAGACCGAGGAGCGGCTGCACATCCTCGAGGGGTTCCTCACGGCCATCGACCACATCGACGAAGTGATCCGGCTCATCCGCCGGGCCCGGGACGCGGCGGCCGCCGAGGCGAGCCTGATGGGCCGATTCCTCCTCTCGAGCGAGCAGGCGAAGGCGATCCTCGATCTCCGCCTCGCGCGCCTCACCGCGCTCGAGCGCGAGGGGATCGAACGGGAGAAGACCGAGAAGGAGGCGCTCGCCCAGGAGCTGCGGGAGGTCCTTGCCTCCCCGAAGCGGCTCGACCGCCTGATCGTCGACGAGCTGACCGACCTCAAGCAGCGGTTCGGCGACGCCCGGCGGACCCGGATCGTTCCGGGGTTCACGGCCCGCTCGCTCGAGGACCTGATCCCCGACACCGACGTCGTCGTGCTGGTAACGCGCGACGGCTACGTCAAGCGCCTGCCGCTCGACCAGTACCGACGGCAGCGTCGCGGCGGCCGCGGGCTCGTCCAGATGGAGACGAAGGAGGAGGATTTCGTCACCCGGACGTTCGTCACCCGGACGCACGACGACGTGCTGTTCTTCACGACGCTCGGTCGGGTGTACCGGCTCAAGGCGTACGAGCTGCCGGAGGGGAGCCGCCATTCGAAGGGGAAGGCGGTGATCAATCTGCTGCCCCGCCTCAAGGACGGCGAGCACGTCCGCACGTTGCTCCCGCTCCGGGGCCTCGAGGGGGGCGGCTCGCTGTGCTTCGCGACCCGGCGCGGGATCGTGAAGCGCACCGGTCTCGACCAGTTCCAGAACATCCGGATCAGCGGGATCCAGGCGGCGCTCCTCGAGGAGGGGGACGAGCTGGTCGACGTCGCCCTCGTCACGGACGAGGCGACGGAGATCGTGCTCGCGACGCACGCCGGCCAGCTCGTCCGGTTCCCGATCGCCGAGGTCCGCCCCACCGGCCGGGCCACCTACGGGGTGATCGGCGTCCGCCTCTCCGACGCGAAGGACGACCGGCTCGTCGCCATGGCGCCCGTCAGCCCCCGGTTCCCGACGCTCCTGTCGATCACGACCACGGGGTACGGGAAGCGCAGCCCGACCGACGCCTACCGGGAGACCCGGCGGGGAGCGAAGGGGGTCCGCACGATCCGCACCGGCGGCCGGAACGGGGGCGTCGTCGCGGTCCTGCCGACGACCGACGCCTCCGAGCTCCTCGTGACCACCCAGCGCGGGATCACCATCCGCATGGCCGTCCGGGGGATCCGCGTCCAGGCGCGGAACACGCTCGGCGTCCGCATCATCCGCTTGGACGACGGCGACGCGGTCCGGGACGCCGTCGTGCTCGCGCCGCCGGTCGACGGCGGCGCGGAGGGGGCGCTGCCGGAGCCGCCGGGTCGCGGGGACGACGCCCCGGGGCCCGCGGACGACGAGGGTGCGCCCGCGGAGGAGCCGCCCGACGAGGCGCCGGAGGAGGACGACGATGCCTCGTCGACCGCGGGGTAGGACGGTCCTCCTCTGCCCCCAGTGCGGCTCGGCGAGGATCTCGTTGATCGCGGGCTCGATCGTCGGCCAGGTGTATCGCTGCGCGGCGTGCGATTACGTCGGCTCGCTCGTGCTCGAGCAGGACCTGCCGGACGTCGCGGCCGAGGCCGAGCGCTCGGGGGACCGGCAATCGTAAGAGGGCCGGGCGCGCTCGGCGGCCGATGCGTCGGCGCTCCGGAGCGATGGCCCGCTGGTACCGGCGCTGGGAGCTCCAGCAGGAGAGCTTCAACCCCCAGCGGGAGGCGCGGTTCTCGGCGATGCTGGACGTCGCCGCGGCGGTCCTGCCCCGCCGGTTCGTCGCCCTGGACCTGGGGTGCGGGCCCGGGGCGTTGTCGGCCCGGCTCCTGCGGCGGTTCCCCGGGGCCCGCGCGGTCGCCGTCGACTACGATCCGGTCGTGCTGCGGGTCGGCCGGGGCGCCCTCGGATCGTGCGGCGGCCGTTTGACGTGGGTGGACGCGCGGCTCGGCACCCCCGGCTGGGACCGCGCGCTCCCGCCGGGCCGGTACGACGCGGCGCTGAGCACCACCGCCCTCCACTGGCTCGGCCGCCCGGCCCTCGCCCGGCTGTACGGGGACCTCGCGCGTCGCCTGCGTCGGGGCGCGGTCTTCCTCAACGGCGACCGCCTGCCGTGGGCCGACGACGAGCCCGCGCTGACGCGCCTCGCCGAGCGCGTACGGCGGGTCCGCTTCCCGGGAAAGCGCCGGAGCGCGGCGTGGGGCGCCTGGCATGCGTGGTGGGCGGCCGCGGAGAGGGACCCCGAGCTCGGTCCGTTGTTCGCGGAGCGGGAGCGGCGACAGAGCCAGCACCCGAGGACCGGTGATCTTCCGCTCACGTTCCACCTGCGGGCGCTGCGCCGGGCCGGCTTCGCGTCGGCCGCGGTCGTCTGGCGCGACCTGGAGAACGTCGTCCTCTACGCCCGGCGGTGAGCCGTCCCCTACAGCTCGGCCCTCGCGGCGTCCCGGCCTTCCGCAGTGCGGGGCACACGGCGGCGGGCGAGCTCGATCCGCTCCCACAGGCGGAGGGCGCGGACGGTCGGCGCCACATCGTGGGTCCGCACGATCGCGACGCCCTGCTCGGCCGCATGGATCGCAGCGGCCACTCCCGCGTCGACCCGGGCGAGCGGCTCGGCCTCCCCCGTCGCCCATCCGAGGAACGACTTCCGCGACGCGCCGACCACGACCGGGAAGCCGAGGCTTCGCAGCTCGCCAAGATGCGCGAGCAGCTCCAGGCTCTCCTCCGAGGTCTTCCCGAAGCCGAGCCCCGGGTCGATCGCGAGCTTCTCGGGCCGGATCCCTGCGGCCTCGGCCGCGCCGAGCGCCGTGGCGAGGTCGCGGTAAACCTCCCGCCGGATGTCGTCGGACGGCGGCTCCCGGTGCATGGTCGCGGGGCGGCCGCGCAGGTGCATCAGGATCGCCCCCGCGCCCCGGTCGGCGACGACGGCGCGCATCGCCGGGTCCCGGAGCCCTTCGACGTCGTTGACGAGGTCCGCGCCGGCCTCGAGCGCTTGGCGGGCCACCCCCGGGTGCCGCGTGTCCACCGAGATCGGGACGGAGAGCCGGCCGGCCAGGCCGGCCAGGACCGGCTCGAGCCGGGCCCACTCCTCCTCCGGCGGGACGGGCGTCGCCCCGGGCCGCGTCGATTCGGCCCCCACGTCCAGCGCGTCGGCGCCGTCGGCGACGAGCCGCTCCGCCTGCGCCACGGCCGCCGCCGGCTCGAGGAACCGGCCGCCGTCCGAGAACGAGTCCGGCGTCACGTTGACGACCCCGAGGACGCGCGGTCGGGCGCCGAACCGGAGCTCCCGACGCGCCCCGGAGAGCGCCGGCGAGCCCCGGCCCGCGTACGCCCGCAGGGCCCGCTCGACCTCGTCCGCGAGCCGGCGAAGGCCGAACGGCTGCCGGCGGAGCTTGGGGAGAAGGTGCTGGTACTGGGCCCACGTCGCGAGGAGCACCGCGGAAGAGCTGGTCACGGAGTGATCGGCGATCCCCCGCGCGTGCGCTGCGTCCCCGCCGACCGCTAGGAGCTCCTGCTTGAGGAGGGGCGCCGCCTTGAGGGGGACCTCCTCGACGCGGACCGGATAGATCCGGGATTTCCGGACCATGATGCCGACCCCCTCCGGGTCGCTCTCGGTCGCCTCGATCTCCCGGGCCACCTCGCTGGGGGGGCCTCCGTCCAGCACCCGGGGGAAGTACCGCGGCACCCCGGGGGGCTCGGGCATCTGCCGGGCGAGGGCCCGCCGCGTATATCGCCCCGGTGCGCGCGGAGGCTTTCCGCGGCCAGCCGGTGCGCCGGCCCGATGCGGCGGCCGCAGCGGGGGGTGATCGTGGCGCTCGCCGGCCCGTCCGGCTCCGGGAAGACCACCGTCGCGCGCCTGCTCGCCCGACGTCTCGGGGCGACGTACCTCGAGGAGGCGTACGACCGGATCCGGCCCCGGCCCGACCTCGACTACCGATCCGAGCGGGAGCTCCGCCGGCTCGAGCTGCGTCTCCTCGCCGAGGAGGCGCGCCGGTACCGGGAGGCGTGCTCCGTGCGGGCGCGGGGCCGGACGGTCGTCGCGGACACCGGCTTCGTCGATCCGGTCGGCTACACGGCCGGTCTGGTCGCCTCCGGTGCGGCGCGCCTCGGAACGTTCCTCGCGCTGGCGCGCCGGGCCGCCCGGCTCGCGGGCCGAGGCGAGATCGGCCTAGCCGACCTGACCGTCTACCTCGTGGTGTCGGGCCGGACGCGGGCCGCCCGGGCGGCCGACGACCCGGTCCGCCATCCTCTCGCCCTCCGAGCGCGCCACGAGCGGGTCGGACGGTTCGAAGCGGCGGCGGTCCGCCGGGCGTG
>JASHRJ010000098.1 GCA_030037395.1 Thermoplasmata archaeon | reverse complement strand
CCCCCCGGCCGTCGGCCTCCACCCGACGGCGCCGCCCCGCGAGCTCGCGGGCGGCTGCGGCGTGCGGCACCCCCCGCGCGGCGAGGCGGTCGAGCTCGGCGAGGACCGAGCTCGGGACCGTGATCTCCGCGCCCGGGACCAGTCGCTCCACCTCGTCGTCGAGAGCGATCCCGGTGCGGAACGGCAGCAGGGCGGCGTTCGTGTCGAGGAGGACCCGACGACCGGGCGCAGGACGGCTACGGCGGCCGGACGACGATCCCGAGCTGGTCCCGGTCGTACTCCACGCCTCCGCGGCGCTGCCGCAAAAGGTAGCGCTGCGACTTCTGGTTCGCGGTCTTCGGGATCTCGTCGACGAACTCGAGGTACTTCGGGACCATGAAGAACGGGAGGCACTCCACGCAGTAGGCGAACAGCCCCTTCGCGTCGACCTCCGTGCCGGGCTTCCGCTGGACGTACGCCTTCACGTCCTCCTCGCCGAGCGGCGACGGGACGCCGACGACGACGCTCTCGAACACCGCCGGGTGGCGGTTGAGGACCGACTCGACGTCGTACGGTGCGAGGTTCTCGCCGCGCCGCCGGATGATATCCTTCTTCCGGTCGACGAAGTAGTAGTAGCCGTCCTCGTCCCGCGTGACGGTGTCGCCGGTGTGGAACCACAGGTTGCGCCACGCCTCCACGGTCTTCCCGTCCTGGTGGAGGTAGCCGAGGAACATCGTGAACGGCGCCCGGGGCCGGACCACGAGCTCCCCCCGGACGTTCGCGCCGACCGGCCGGTCGAGGTCGTCGACGACCTCCGCTTCCACGAACCCGAGCGGCGTGCCGATCGAGCCGACGCGGATCGACTCCGGCGGGTTCATCAGGGTCGTGCAGCCGCACTCCGTCATCCCGTACAGCTCCACGATCGTGAGGCCGAACCTCTTTTCGAACTCCGGCCAGATCGCCCGCGTCGCCCCTGCCGTCAGCGCGGTCCGTACCGCGTGACCGCGATCGGTGGGCTTCTCGGGCTGCTTGAAGAGGACGTTGATCATCGCGATAAGCAGCGAGACGTGCGTGGCGCCCTGCCGGGCGGCGCTCTCCCAGTAGGTGCTGGCCCGGAACCGCTCGTCGAACCCCGCCTCGAGGTCGTGCAGGAGCGCGACGAGCGTCGTCATCTCCTGGGCGTTGCAGTGGAACAGCGGCAGCCCGGTGAACAGGACGCTGCCCGGCGCGAGGCGGCTGCGGCGTGCGATCTCGAGCGGGGTCGTGATCTGCTTCTGGTGCGGGATGATCGCGCCCTTCGGCGGGCCGGTCGTCCCGCTGGTGTACATGATCGAGATCGCCTCGTGCGGGGCGGGGGGGGCCGGCAGCTCGGCCGGCGGCTCGACGGACAGCTCCGAGAACGGGGCGGCGCTCGTGGGCGGCTCGCCCGACGGCTCCGCGGGCTCGACGACATACTCGCGCGGGATGCGCAGCTCCCCTCGCACCGCCGCGTACGACGACCACAGGCGGCGGTCGACGACGATCGCGCGGGGCGCGCTGTCGTCGAGCTCGTAGCGCAGGATCTCCCCCTTGAGGGCGGTGTTGAGCGGCACCAGGACCGCCCGAGCCTTCGCCGCTCCGAACCAGAGGAGCGGGAACTCCGGCGTGTTGAACAGCAGGGCGGCGACCCGCTCCGACGGCCCGACCCCGGCCCGGGCGAGCCCCGCGGCGATCCGCTCGCTCTCGCCGTCCAGCTCGGCGTAGGTGAGGCGACGGTGCTCGAAGCGGAGCGCGGGCCGGGATCCGTTCTTCGCGCCCTTGCCCCGGATCAGGCTGGCGAGGTCTCGGTACTCCTCGCCGGCGTCCAGCATCCTCCCCGGCGAGCGCCTCGGCTCCATAACGGTTCTCCGGGGCGCGCCCCCGGGGGAAGCGCTCATGCGCGCCGGGAACCTCCCGCGTCCGTGGCCGCCCGCAGCGAGCCGTACCGCGAGGGTCTGCCGATCGTCGCCGAGATCGCGAGCGGGGCCGTCCTCCTACGGGACGGCCGGATCCTCCTGCTCCACGAGCTCGCGGAGGACCGCTGGTGCCTCCCGAAGGGCCACGTGGACCCGGGGGAGTCGCTCGAGGCGGCGGCGCTGCGGGAGATCCGGGAGGAGACCGGGCTCTCCGACGTGACCCTGGACGGCGAGCTCGGCGAGGTCGCCTACCGGTTCTACGAGCCGCGACGACGGACGAACGTGCACAAGACCAGCGTCTTCTTCCTCGGGAACACCCCCGGCGGGGAGGTGCGACCGGAGCCGATCTTCGACCGTTTCGAGTGGGTGCCGCTCGAGCGGGCGATCGCCCTGGCGAGGTACGACACCGACCGCACCGTCCTCGAACGCGCGCGCCGTCGGGTCGGCGCCCGGGCGTGACCTCCGCCGAGCGTGGCGCGACTGAAGAAGAAGAACCCGGCGGGAAGGAGTTTGGGCGGGTCCGGGAGGACCCGCCCGGTGGCCGGCGCGAAGCGCCGGGTCCTGGCCGTCCGCTACGGCTGAGGCCGGAGGGGGATGTCCGCCCCTGCCGGGGAGATGGCCGAAGGACTGGTAGAGGTCGCGGCGGGCGGCGCGCGGCGCCGGCGGGATCGCCAGGCGACGACCCCGACGACCGCGGCGATCGCCGCCGCGGCGACCGCGATCGGCGCGAGGAGGCCGAGCGAGGCCGTGCCCGAGCAGCCGAACTGCAGGCAGTTCGCCTGGGCCTGGGCTGCGCTCGGGGTCTCCGGCTGCATCCACAGCGTCGCGCCCGGCGTGGCGGACGGGCTGGCCGCGGGGCTCGTCGCCCCGCCGCCCGTGGTCAGCGCCGTCGGGATCGCGACCGATCCGCCGAGCGTCGCGTTCGCCGCGGAGATCGACTGCGGGGCGACGCGGCCCTCGTTGACAAAGACGTACTCGGAGGCGATCGCGCTCGCCCCGAGCGCGTGGGAGCCGAACACCCGGCCGCCCGCGCCGAACAGGTCAAAGCCGTGCGGGATCAGGACGAACCCGTCGTACAGATCGAACGGCCCCGAGAAGCCGAGCAGGATCGCGAGCCGCGGGTGGTGGTCCGCGAACCGGGTCGAGACCCCGACCAGGTGCCCGGTCACGGTGACCTCGGTCGCGGTCGACCAGTTGCCGCCGGTCGCGTTGCTGCCGCTCGCCGTGGTGCCGTTCCAGCCGTGGGCGCTCCAGTTCCAGCCGAGGTTCCACGAAGCGTTCCCGGAGACCATCGCCGAGGCGTCCCACGAGCTGACCCCGGTCAGGTTGAGGGGGATCAGGCCCAGCGCGGGCGAGAACGCCAGCGCGGCCTGCGCGGTGCCCGTGACGTTGAGGTAGGCGTCCGCGCTCTCGTTGCCCATCGTCCCGGTCACCGACGCCTGGAGGCCGGCCTTCGCGTTGGCCGAGGCGTTCAGGATCCCGAGCGCCGGCACGACCGAGGCGTTCGCCAGGGTCACCGTCGCGGCGGTCGTCACGTTCGCGTAGGCGTTGTCGACCTCGAGCGCGTGGTAGTGGTAGGCGAGCGACAGGTTCGGTCCGGCGTAGCTGGCGTTGATCCAGACCCCGACCGTCCGGCTCGCATGGAGCATCGTGGTCGTGTTGCTCGTGTTGGTCGCGTTGAGGATCACGACGCCTCCGAACGACGCGTTCCAGGCGTAGGTCACCGGTCCGACGGTGAGCCCGCCGGAGCCCCAGCCCTGCCCACCGTAGGCCCAGGCGCTCGAGGGCCCGCTCGGCGCCGCCGGGGCCGCCGCCATCGGCGCCGCGCCGGCCGTCGCGGCCAGCGCAGGGACGATCGCGAGGGCGACCAGGGCCGCTGCGGCGATCGAGGCGAGTTTCGTTCTCGGTCCGTTTGCCGACATCCTTCCTTCCGGCGGGGGTCTCCCGCCAGGGGACAAACCCCCGAAGCAGCCAGATAAACGGAGGTTCGGCGGCTCGCCGCGGAGGCTGGACCGTACGCTACGGCCTAGCACGCCGGCGGCTTCAGCCGCCGACGACCCGTCCCCGTCGGACGAGCGGACGGCCGTCGATCGTGAGGTCGGCGCCGCCGACGGTGAGGTAGGCAAGGAAGTCGACCCGGGTGGCGCCTCCGAACGGGGCGTTCCGCCCGACCCCCACCGTGACGGCGCCGGCCTCCGCCTCCTCGAGCAGCGGTGCCGTGCGGAGCGCCGGGTCGAGGCCGACCTCGAGGAACGACGGCCGGTCCCGTCCGGCCCCCGCCGCGCGGTAGGGCCCGTCGAACGCTGCTCCGCCTCGGACGAAGGAGCGCCCGACCAGCCGGCCGTCGCGGAACCGGAGCGTGCCGCCGGCGACCGTCCGGTCGAACGCCGAGGTCGCAGGGCGGTTCGAGACGAACGTCCCGTCGGCGGTGCTCTCGTCCACCGCGACGTAGACGGTCGCGTCCGGGACGCTCGCCAGCATGCCGAACGGGGTCCGGCGCGACGCCTCGGTGACCTCGCCGATCGCGACGTTCGCGCTGCGCCCGCGGAGCGCCAGCGACAGATCGGTTCCGTTCGGATGCCGGATCCGCACCTCTCGCCCGCGCTCCAGGCGGCGCGCCACCCGAGCGGCGGTTCGCCGCAGCGTGGCCGGCGCGCGGACCGACGCCGCCAGCACCTCGTCGCGCCACCGGCGCCAAGGCACGCCGTAGAATCGCGCGTTCGGCTCGGTGACGCGGGCGATGCCCATCCGGGCGCCCCGGAGCCCCGCCTTGCCGGCGAGCTCGTACCACCGACGATTGAAGGAGACCAAGCGCTCAGAGACCGCCTCGGGGAGCGCCCGGCGCCGCGCCAGGTCCTCGGGTCCCCAGAAGTAGACGTAGACGTCCGAGGCCTCGAGCGCCGCCCACTCGGGGGCGCCCGGCGTCCCCACGAGCGCGGCGCGGCCCTCCTCGACCGCAGCCCAGTACGACCGCTCGTCCTCGTAGAGCACCACCGGTCGGGCCCCCAGCCGGCGCGCCTCCCGGACGAAGCCGGTCGCCCATCCGAGCGAGGACGGGTACGTCTCGATCGTGACGTTCTCCTTCGGGCGGAGGTGGAGACGGTGGCGCAGGACCGACCGGGCGAGGCGGTCCGCCTCCTCGAGGGACGGGCTCGGCACGGCCGGCCGGACGCCCCGCGACCTCAAGGGGCTTTGCCGCCGGGCCGCGGCGGCGCGCCGAGGCCCGGGAT
>JASHRJ010000014.1 GCA_030037395.1 Thermoplasmata archaeon | reverse complement strand
CGTCGGCGCGGAGCTGGAGGCCGAGCGGACCCGCCGCCTCGACGGGGATCGCGCCGCCGCCGACCGGGAGGCCGAGGCGATCCGGCAGAAGGGCGAGCAGGAGGCGGCCGGTGCCGCGAAGGCGGGACGGTCCCCGGTCCGCGCCGACGCGATCGTCGCCGCGGTCCTCGGGCCGCTCGCCGGCGAGTAGCCGGACGGAGGACGCGGTGGGGCTTCGGCCGGTCGCGATGGAGAAGGTGGGCCTCCTCGGGCTCCGGTCGGACGAGGAGCGGATCCTCACCGTGCTCCACGACCTGCGGGTCGCGCAGATCGAGCCGCTGAGCCCGGCCGCCGTCGCCGAGGTGGGCCCGGAGCGGGGCAGCGAGACGCTCCGTCGGATCGGCGACGAGACGCTGCGCTTCCGGGGGTTGCTGGCGGCGCTCCCGGCCACGCCGACCCCCGGCCCGCGCGGGTTCGGTTCCCTCGAGGAGGTCCTCGCGCTGGCCCGGACCGTGCCGATCGACGACGAGGTCGGAGCCCTCGTCCGGGAGGACGACCGGCTGCAGACCGAGCGCAAGGCGGCCGACGACACGATCGCGCTCCTCGCGAAGCTCGACTTCTACCCCGAGCGGCTCGACCTGCTGCGGGGGAAGAGCGTCCTCGCCTTCTACGGCGAGGGGGACGCCGAGGCGGTCGAGCACCTCCGGGCCGGACTCCCCGCCCCCGCCGACGCGAGGCTGCTCGTCGGGCCCGCCGGTCCGCGGACGAGGTTCCTGGTCGTCGGCCGCGCGTCGGCGGGCGAGGCGCTCTCGGCGGCCGCACAGCGGGAGGGGATCCGGCTCTCGGCGCTCCCCGACCTCGCCGGGGCCCCCGCCGACGAGCGGGCCCGGCTCGAGGCGCGCCGGACGGAGATCGACGGGCGACGCGGGGAGATCCGCGCCCGGCTCTCGGAGGTCGCGGCCGCCTGGTACCCCACCGTCGCCGCCGTCGTCGAGGCGCTCGACGTGGAGAACCGCAAGGTCGAGGTGCTGACCCGGCTCGGCGCCACGGGCGCGACGTTCGCCCTCGAAGCGTGGGTCCCGAAGCGCGACGCGGCGCGGTTGCGCTCGGTGATCGAGGCGGCGACCGACGGCCGCGTGCACTTCACGGTCGTGCCGACCGACGAGGAGCCGCCGACGATGATGGCGAACCCGGCCGGCGTGCGCCGGTTCGAGTTCTTCATCCGGTTCTATTCGCTGCCGCAGGCGACCGAGTGGGACCCCACGCTGGTCTTCTCGATCGTCTTCCCGATCTTCTTCGGTTTCATGCTCGGCGACTGGGGCTACGGCCTCGTGATCCTGGGGATCTCGCTGTGGATGATCGCCGGCTTCCCCGGCGCCCGGCACCTACCGAGGGCCGGGCGGAACTTCGTCAAGATGATCATGGGCCCCAAGGGGATGCAGCAGCTCGCGTGGGCCCTCGTGCCGGGGTGCGTGATCGCGATCGGCCTGGGCCTGTTCTGGGACGAGTTCTTCGGCTTCTCGGTCCTGCACCTGCTCTTCGGCTACCGCGCGCCGGTGCAACCGGACAGCCCCTCCGACGTCGGGAAGCTGCTGCTGCTCGCCGGCTACATCGGCCTCGGGATGGTGGTCCTCGGCTTCCTGTTCGGCGCGCTGAAGGAGTACTTCCACCACCACCGGCGCGGGGTGATCGCCAAGAGCGGCGGGATCCTCTTCGCGATCGGGGTGGCGTTCACCGGCCTCGCGCTCATCCACCACGCGACCGACCCCCGGGCGAACCCGATCGACGTCGCCTGGTACGCGGCCCTCGGGGTCGGGCTGGGGCTCCTGATCGGAGGGGAGGGGATCCAGACCGGCATGCTCGGGCTCATCGAGGTGGTCAGCCACATCCTGTCGTACATGCGGCTGGTCGGGATCCTGCTCGCGAGCGTCATCCTCGCCCTCGTGATCAACTCGATCTCGCTCGGGATGATCCGCTCCCACGGGCTGCTCGCGCCGGTGCTGATCGTCCTCGGCGTCGTCGTCCTGCTCGGCGGCCAGGCGTTCAACGTCATCCTCGGGGTCTTCGAGCCGGGGATCCAGGGCGCGCGGCTCGTCTTCGTCGAGTACTTCTCGAAGTTCTACACAGGCAACGGCAAGGCGTTCCGCCCGTTCGGCGCCCCGAGGACCCACACGGTGCCGAGCGTCGACGAGCACGGCAACCTCGGCCCTATCCTCCGGGCGCCGGAGCCGTAGGGCGGCCGGGGCGGACGCCGCTCTTCCCTACGCCCCGGGGGCGATCAGCAGCTTGGCGAGCTGCTCCGCCGAGAGGCCGTACAGCTTCCCGAACGTGAGCCGGCGCAGGTCCGCCCGCTCGATCTCGTTGCGAAGGAGGTAGGCGAAGATCACCGCGAGCGACAGCGGGTAGGTGCGCAGGCGCCGGAGCTCCCGCACGACCCGCTCGCGCTGGAGCGCGAGCTCGTAGCCGCTCAGGTTCCCCGTGGCGCGGAACTCCTCCGTGCCCTCCGGGGCGGACGGGAACCGCTCCGCGAGGCGGTCCGCCAGTTCCGGGACCCCGCGGGCCGCGTACAGGTCGCCGACCGCCTCCGCGGCGACGGTGCCGCCGGGGATCCAGCGGGAGAGCAGGTCGGTCGCCGGCACCTCCGAGCGCTTTCCCTTCAGGAGGAGGAGCGCGTTGCGGACGTCGATCTCGCCCGCCAGCAGCGAGCGGACGACCCATTCGTCGCCCTGGAAGAAGCGAGCCGCCTCGAGGACGTCGTGGTAGTACTGGCGGTCGAGCGCGGCGAGCACCGGGAAGATGTCGTGCGTCCGCTCGAACGCCTCGAGGAGCGGCAGGACCGTCGCGCCGTAGCCGAACGGGACGAGCGCGGCGACGGTCGCCTCCAGCGTCGGCTGCGCGAGCAAGCCCCGAAAATCGTCGAGCGTCATCACCCCGGCGTAGAGGCCGGCCGGGATCTCCCGGCTCGACACGAGGTGGTCTTCCGTCTCGCCGACCGGGCGCCCGTGCGCCTTCGAGCTCAGGATCAGCTCGACGTTCTCGAGGTCCCAGCGGCCGAGGTAGGCGGCGACCGCGCGCCGGCCGGCGTACGGCGTCGCGTCGTAGGCGCGCCGGTTCCGTCGGACGAAGGTGCGGTTGACGGCGACCTCGAGCATCGCTCCGCCCGGGTGGGTCGTCCGCGCGCGGACGATGTCGTCCGAGTACGGGGTGGTCTCGAGGAGCTTCGCGAGCTCCCCGGGGTCCTTCGCGGCGAGCAGGCCGGAGAACGCTTCCTTCCCTAGGAAGGCAGGAAATTCCGGCTCGAGGCGGCCGAGCGCGCTGGCGTACGGGGAGCCGGCCATCGGCGTCCCGACCTAGGCGAGGAGCCCGCGGACGACGTCCGCGCGCTGCCGCAGCAGCTCGTCGAACGAGAGGTCGAGGCGGCGGCGGCCGTCCTCGCTCTCCGCCACGATGCCCCCGGTGATCGCCCGCGGGGTCGGGTCGAATCCTTTGCCGGCGAGCCGGGCGATCAGCGCCGCATCCTCGGCCCGGCCGGAGATCCGCGCGGTGCGGCCGAGGCGGCCGGTGGCCGAGGCGATCATCCGGCGGACGATCCCCGGGTAGCCCGCGCCGCCGGTGAGGCTCGCGAGCAGCTGCCGCGTCTCCGCCAGCCCGCGGTCGAGGCGAGCTTCCCGGGCCTCGTAGAGCCTCCGCCGAGCGGCGAGGTGGGCGGCGGCGAGGCGCTGGGCGCGCTCCCGCGCCGCCTCCGCCTCGGCCGCCTTCGCCGAGCTCTCCCGGAGGGCCACGAGTCGGGCCTCCCGGTCGGCGGCCACGCGGGCGAGCTCGGCGGCCCGCCGGTCGGCGGTCGCCTTCAGCTCCGCTTCGCCCCGCGCGCGGATCTCCTCGACCAGGCTCTCGAGCGACATCCGCGGCGCCGCGCGGGACCTAAATGACCCCGAGCAGCAGGATGATCCCCAGCACGAAACCGATGATCCAGAGCGTCTCGGGGATCACGAAGAAGAAAAGCACCTGGCCGAACTTCTCGGGCTTCTCGGCGATGATCCCCATGCCGGCGGCGCCGATCCCGGACTGGGCCATCCCCGTGCCGATCAGCCCGCCCGCGATCGCGATGCCCGCGGCAAGGGTCGCGTACTGGTCGACCATCTCGGGTCCCGCGGGCCGAGCAAGGTCGGGTATATAACCGTCCCTCGGAACGGCCGCCGCCGAGGGCGGCGCCGGGCTACGAGGACGGCCCTCGGTCCTCGGAGCGGGGGCCGGGGATCGGCTCGTCGCGCGCCCGACCGCGGCGGCCGGTCCGGAGCGCGAGCGTGACCGCGCCCGCCCAGACGACGACCCCGAACGTCTCCGCGGACGCGCAGACGACGCAGAGCGCGTGGATCTCCGCGAGCTGAACGTAGATGAAGTAGGCCGACAGCGCCACCGCCGCGGTGGCGAGCCCGGCGAGCAGGTAGGCGGGCCGGACGTCGCGCGGGCTCCGCTCGGCCAGGCCGGCGACGACCAGCAGCACGACGAACCCGCCGATCCCCCAGGCGTAATCCGGGATCCCGAGGGTCGAGGTCCGGCCGCTCGTGTCCACCGTCGCGCAGGAGAAGAACTGGCTCAGCGAGCAGACGCTCCGCAGCGAGGCGGTGTAGAACTCCGCCGCGGCGAACAGCGAGACGAGCAGGCCGAGCCCGGCGGCGAGGTAGACGGCGCTGCGGACGCTCGCCGTCCTCACGGGCCCGTCAGGAGCCGAGGCTCCGGAGGTCCGACTGGACGTTGGAGAGGGTCGTCGAGCTCCAGCCGTACTCGCCGGACAGCGTGCTGACCGACGTCGACGTGTAGCCGAGATCCTTGGCGATGTACGCCATGATCCACCACGCCTGGTTCTGGATCACCAGCCACGGATTGCCTCCCGTGACCGCGCTCTCGGTGTCGACGGAGGTCTTCACCTGCGACGGGCCGTTCGTGCTCATGTTCGGGTAGGCCCACGGGCCCAGTCCGGCCGGGTCGATCAGCGTCCCCTGGTGCACCCAGTTGCCGCCGATGACGAGAAACGGGATCCCGGTCGCGTAGGCGGAGACGTACGCCTGCTGCACGCAGCTCGCCGTCCCGGGGAGGTTCCCCTCCGTGCCGGAGGTGTCCTCCGCCGCTTCGAACGCGACCGCCGGCCCGTGGCCGTTCTTCGAGCTCAACTGGGCGTTCGCGAGGACGATCTCGGGGGTCCCCTTGTAGATGTCCGAGAGGCTCGAGTGATTCAGCGGGGTATTCGACACCGTGCCGTAGCCGCTGAGCGCCTTGTAGATGGCCCAGCTGCTCGCCGAGCAGTACGGGCACCAGGTCGCCCCGTAGAAGAAGACCACCGGGGAACCTCCGGAGGTCCAGGACGGCAACGGGCCGGTCGACCAGCCGCTGCCGCCGTCGGCGGTCAGGCTGGACGCCGGCGGCAGGTACGGGCAGCCGAAGATCAGCGAGTAGGCGAGGCCGATCCCCCCGCTGACCACGAGGCCCAGGACCACGCCGCCGATGACGGTGGTGCGGTAGACGGTCGTCCACCGTCGCCCTTCGGTCCGACGCCACAACGCGTAGATCAGCACGAACGCGACCGCGGCCAGTCCCAGCGCCAGGTACGGGACCGCGGGCACGAGCAGCCCGACCGGCGACGGGGCGACGAACGCGAGCCCGAACCAGACCCCCACGAGGGGCACGGCGAGGTACCCGACCCGGGTCAGGGTCCAGCGACGCTCGGTCTCATCCTTGGAGAGGCGCCGGGGCCTTCGGTTCTCCTCGACCGCGTGGCGCTCGCGCCGGCCGCTGCGGTGGTAGAGCGCGCGGAGCGCCCGACCGGGCTCGCCGGCCGAGGCGTCCGGGTGGAACTGCACCTTGGGGTCGGCGGCGATCGCCTTCCAGTCCCAGCCCTTCGAGCGGAGCTCCTCCACCCGGTCCCAGTCGACCATCGACCGGAGCATCGTGGGACTCCTTTTCCCCTTTCGCCCCGGGAGGAACCGCTCCCCCAGGGGGCCCGGCGGCGACCCACCGCGAGCGTCGGGCCTCCCCTCTTTTAGGCCGGTCCGGCTGGGCCGGCCCGATGCGCCTCACCTTCCTCGGAACCGCCGGCTCCTGGCCGACCAAGGAACGGTCCGCCAGCGCCATCGCGCTGGGCCTGGAGCGCGAGCTGATCCTGCTCGATTGTGGCGAGGGGACCCAGCGGCAGTTCTTCCTCTCGAGCGCCTCGTTCATGCGCGTGCGCCGGATTTTCCTCACGCACTTCCACGGGGACCACTTCCTCGGCCTCCCGGGCCTGGTCCAGAGCATGTCGCTGAACCATCGGACGCTACCGCTCGACATCTACGGCCCGCCGGACGCGGAGGAGATGGTCGGCCGGGCGCTGCGGCTCGGCTATTTCCAACTACGGTTCCCGGTCTCGGTCCACGCCCTGGCGGCCGGTGCGACGGTCGAGCTGGACGGCTACACGGTGTCGAGCGCGGCCGCCGAGCACCCGGTCCCGGCCCTCGCCTACCGGGTCGAAGAGGTCGGGAAGCGCGGCCGGTTCGACCCCGTCCGCGCGCGCGAGCTGGGCCTGCGGGGAACGGACTTCGCCCGCCTCGAGAGCGGGGAGGCGGTCCGGGTCGGCGAGCGCACGGTCCTTCCGGAAGAGGTCATCGGGCCAGCCCGCCCGGGCCGGTCGGTCGTATACTCCGGCGACAGCGCGCCGTCCGAGGCGATCCAGCGGCTCGCCGACCGGGCGACGGTCCTGATCCACGAGGCGACGGCGGCCCAGGAGCTCGAGCGCGAGGCGAACGCGTGGGGCCACTCGTCGGCGCGGCAGGCCGCCGAGTGCGCTCGGCAGGCCCGCGTGGGAGCGCTGTTCCTCACCCACTTCTCGGCGCGGTACAAGGAGCTCGAGCCGCTCGAGCAGGAGGCCCGGCTCGTCTTTGCCGGGAGCACGGCGGCCCGCGACCTGATCGATCACCTGATCCATCAGCCGTGAGCGCGGTCGTCCGCGCGTCGTGGATCGTCCGCGATCTTGCCGAGGTCGCCACCCTCGCCGGAGCTCCGGGACCCCGACGGGGACCGGCGATGGCGCAGACCGGGGTGATCCCCGCCGGCGCCGTAGCGATCGACGGCGGCCGAGTGGTCTGGGTCGGTCCGGAGCGGACGCTCGACCGCTCGGTCCGATTGCGACGCGGCGGCCGCACGTACCGGGGGAACGGAGGGACGGCGGTGCCCGGGTTCGTCGACGCGCATACCCACGTCCTGTTCGCCGGCGACCGCGCGGGCGAGCTGCCGCTCAAGGCGGCGGGGCTCTCCTACGTTCAGATCGCGCGGCGCGGAGGGGGCCTCCTTTCCACGGTGAAGGCGACGCGGCGGGCGACCGACGCCGAGCTGCTCGCCGGCACGCTGGCGAGGCTCGCGCGGATGGCGAGGAGCGGCACGACGGCGGTCGAGGTGAAGAGCGGCTACGCGCTGACCCACGCCGGCGAGCTCCGGCTCCTTCGGCTCGTTCCGCGCCTGGCCCGACGCAGCGGCCTGCGCCTGGTAGGGACGTACCTCGGCGCCCACGCGGTCCCTCCCGAGTACCGGGGCCGGGCCGACGCCTACGTGACGGCGATGGTGCGGGCCACGCTCCCGGCGGTCGCCCGAGGTCGGTGGGCGCGGTTCTGCGACGTCTTTTGCGAGCCCGGGTTCTTCTCCGTCCGTCAGGCGGATCGGCTGCTCCGGACCGCCCAGGCCCTCGGGCTGGGCGCGAAGGTCCACGCCGACGAGTTCGAAGCGAGCGGCGGCGCACGGCTCGCCGCGCGGCTCCGCGCCGTATCGGCCGACCACCTCCTCGCGAGCCCGCCGGCCGACCGGGCCCGGCTCGCTGCTGCCGGGGTGATCGCGGTCGTCCTGCCTGTCACCGCGATCGCCGCCGCGGCGCGCCGGCCGCCCGCCCGCGAGCTGGTCGACGCCGGTGTGCCGGTCGCCCTCGGGACCGACTGTTCGCCGAGCACCTGGGTCGAGGAGATGCCGGGGGTGCTCGCCGCCGCCGTGCACGCCGGCCGGCTCGCTCCGTCCGAGGCTTTGTGCGCCGCCACCGTGAACGCGGCCGCCGCGATCGGTCTCGCCGACGCCGGCACGATCGAGGTCGGCCGGCCCGCCGACCTGTCGGTGTTCCCGGTCCGTTCGACGGATTCGCTCGGCTACCGGTTCGACGTCCGTCCGAGCGTCGTTTTCCGTCAGGGAAAACCGGTTTCTTCGGCGTAACTCCGTCAGTATGTTCAAATAGAGGGGCTTTCCTGCCGCCGGTCGAGGTCCACCACCATGGCGGAGCGCGTAGGCAAGGAGCAGGTCAAGCGAGAGAAGGGTTACCTGTACTATCTCGGCAAGGACGGGTACCTGTGGAAGACCCCGACGAAGCTCAACAAGTCCGGCCGCAAGGCCCGCGTGGGCACCGAGAAGATCTCGCGGCAGGACGGCTACATGTATTTCCTCGACAAGAAGGGGTTCATCTCGCGCGCCCGCATGAAGAACGCCTAGACGGCGCCGGGCGAACCGACTCGGGGGGCCGTACGATCGGCCCCTCTCCCTCTTTTCGTCAGCGGTCGACCGTGCGTCCCCGGTCCCGAGGCCGCGGATGACGTGCCGTAACGAGCCGGACGATCCGCGGCGCTGCGAGCGGTGCGGCGCATTCCTGTGGGTCGCGGAGGAAGGCCTCTACTGCGGCGACTGCGGCTCGCTGATGCCGTGCACGATGCGGCTCCTCCCGCCGCCGAGCGCGAGCCGTCCGGTCCGCTGAGCCGAGGCCGGGGTCCTCGACGCGCGAGAGCGCTCCGGGGCTTACGCAGGAACGGATTCCGTGCCTCGCAGCGCGTCGAACGACGGGCCGTCGCGCGTTTCGGACCGAGGCCAGATATACCGGATGGGTGTAGGCGCCCCCCGGAGGGTTTTCGACGTGCTTCGTCCCGCGAGCCCGCTGCCGTGGGCCGGGACCGGTCGGACCGAAACGCCCAGCTTCCGAGGGCGTTCCGCGTCCCGGTCCCGAACGGCTTAGGGCCGCCCCCGCGGTACGGTAGCGAGGGCGGAGCCCGCCTGAATCCTCCAGGAAATCTATCCATGGCAGCCGCGAAGAAGCGCCCTGTTCCGGGCGACGAGCCGGCGTCCCGCCCCGCCGGCCGCCCGAGCCGAGAGCCGATCGAGGTCCCCCGGCTGGTCCCCCCGGGGAAGGCCGCGTTCGACACCGTCGAGTGGAAAACCCACGATGCCCAGATCAAGAGCGCCGACGGCAAGGTGATCTTCGAGCAGAAGGGGATCCGCGCGCCGCGCTCGTGGTCCGAGACGAGCGTGAACATCGCCGCGTCGAAGTACTTCCGCGTCATCGACGGCCGCCGCGAGACGTCGGTGGACGGGATGATCCGGCGCGTCTGCCGCTGGATCGCCCAGCAGGCGACCGACCTCGGCTACCTCGACACGGTCGAGGAGCGGACGACGTTCGAGGAGAGCCTCTCGTACCTCATGGTCCAGCAGATGGCGGCGTTCAACAGCCCCGTCTGGTTCAACGTGGGGGTCCGAGAGCCTCCGCAGTGCTCCGCCTGCTTCATCCAGTCGGTCGCCGACGACATGGACTCGATCCTCGCCCTAGCGACGAGCGAGGGTCGGCTGTTCAAGGGCGGGAGCGGCACCGGCACGAACCTCTCCGCGCTGCGCGGCAGCCACGAACGGCTCGCCGGCGGCGGGATCGCCTCGGGGCCGGTGTCGTTCATGCGGGCGTTCGACGCGCTCGCCGGAGTGATCAAGTCCGGGGGGACGACGCGCCGCGCGGCGAAGATGGTGATCCTGAACATGGACCACCCGGACATCGTGGACTTCATCGACTCCAAGGTCAAGGAGGAGGACAAGGCGACCGCGCTGATCCGCGAGGGGTACTCGGCGAACTTCGACGGGACCGACCCGGACTCAGCGTACGCCTCGATCGCCTACCAGAACGCGAACCACTCCGTCCGGATACCGGACGCGTTCATGGACGCCGTGGCGCGCGACGGCCCCTGGACGACCTTCCAGCGGACCGACCGCGCGGTCGCAGGAACGTACCGCGCACGGGATCTCTGGCGCAAGCTCGCGTTTGCGGCGTGGCGGTGCGGCGATCCCGGCGTGCAGTACGACGACGTGACGAACGACTGGCACACCTGCCCGAACAGCGGCCGGATCAACGCGTCGAACCCCTGCAGCGAGTACCTGTTCCTGGACGACTCGGCGTGCAACCTCGCCTCCATCAACCTGATGAAGTTCCTGGACGCCGAGGGCCGCTTCGACGCGGAGACGTTCCTCGCCGCGGTGCGTACGATGATCCTCGCCATGGAGGTCGTCGTCGACGCGTCCAGCTACCCCACGGCGCCGATCGCCCAGAACTCGCACGACTACCGGCCGCTGGGGCTCGGCTACGCCAACCTCGGCGCGCTCCTCATGCACTACGGCCTCGCCTACGACTCGGACGCCGGCCGCGCGCTCGCGGCTTCGATCTCGGCGATGCTCTCCGCGGAGGGGTACCGGACGTCGGCCGAGATCTCCCGGCGGATCGGCCCGTTCCCGGGGTTCGAGAAGAACCGGGCGCCGATGCTGCGCGTCATGGGCAAGCACGCCCGCGCCGCCGAGCAGATCGCCTCCGCAGACGCCCGCGTCGTCCCGCTCGCGCGCGCGGCCGCCGAGCGCTGGCAGCGGACGGTGAAGGCGGGCGAGCTGTGGGGGTTCCGCAACGCGCAAATCTCCGTGATCGCCCCGACCGGGACGATCGGGCTCCTGATGGGGTGCGACACCTTGGGCCTCGAGCCGGAGCTGTCGCTGGTCAAGACGAAGAACCTCGTCGGCGGCGGGGCGCTCCGCATGGTCAACCGGACCGTGCCGGAGGCGCTCGTCGCGCTCGGCTACGGGGACGAGGAGCGGCGCGCGATCCTCGAGCACATCGAGAAGACCGGGACGATCGAGGGGGCGCCCGGGCTCGACCCGGGGGACCTGCCGGTGTTCGATTGCGCCCTTGCCCCGGCGACCGGCACGCGGACGATCGAGCCGATGGGGCACCTCAAGATGCTCGGGGCGGTCCAGCCGTTCCTCTCGGGAGGGGCATCGAAGACGATCAACCTCCCCCAGTCGGCGACCGTCGAGGACATCGAGCGGATCTACCAGGAGGCCTGGCGCCTCGGGATCAAGTCCGTCGCGCTGTACCGGGACGGCTGCAAAGCCTCTCAGCCGTTCGAGACCGGCGGCCCGAAGGGGGCGGCGGTCGTGGGGCCGCGCGGGCCGGTCCGCGAGCGCCTGCCGGACGAACGCCAAGCGTTCACGCACCACTTCCAGGTCGGGGGGCATGACGGCTACGTCACCGTCGGCCTGTACCCGGACGGCCGCGTCGGCGAGATCTTCTTCCGGGTGACCAAGGAGGGGTCCACCGTCAACGGCCTGATGGACTCGCTCGGGATCTCGATGTCGATGGCGCTCCAGCATGGGGTGCCCCTCAAGGACCTCGTCCGCAAGCTCGCGCACCTCCGCTTCGAGCCGGCCGGGGCGACGAACAACCCGAAGATCCGCTTCGCGAAGTCGATACCGGACTACGTCGCGCGCTGGCTCGCCCTCGAGTTCCTCTCCGAGGAGGAGCGCCGGGCGATCGGCCTCGAGTCCGCGGGCGACGGGAACGGCAACGGCCACGGCGCCGCGACGGGCTCCGTCGCGACCGCGCGGCACACCGTCCGCTTCGAGACGCGGGCGCTCGACGCGTTCGGCGGCGAGCCGGCGGGCAGCGGGACCAGCGAGGACGCGCCGTCGTGCGCGGTCTGCGGCGGCATCATGGTCCGCTCGGGGACCTGCTACGCCTGCACGGTCTGCGGCTCGACCAGCGGCTGCTCGTAGGGCGCTACGGCCCGCCGACGCTCGGCGCCGGGAGCTCGGGGCCGGCCGCGGGGCGTCCGGCGTTCGCCGGCCCGTCGGCCCGGCTCCCGTCCGCGAGGAACCGGTAGTTCCGTAGGCCGAGCGACAGGAGCAGCCCCAGGGCCGCGATCGCCGCCGTGAGCCCGAAGATCAGCTCGAAGCCGGCGATCGACGGGACCTCGATCGGCGGCGTCGGCGACGGACCGACCAGCTGCGCCCGGACGTAGCTCGCGGTCGCCGTCGCGGCGATCACCGGCCCGACCGCGCTGCCCAGGTTGCGGAACGTCTGGTTCATCCCGGTCTGGACGCCCAGCTCCTGGCGCGGGACCGAGAGCACGATGATGTTGGACATCGCGATCAGGACGGCGACGTTCCCGACGAGCGTCGGGATGGTGAAGACCATCAGCTCGTAGAGGTTGGCGTGGAAGAGCAGCAGCCCGACCGCGCCGAGCGCCATGATCGAGAAGCCGACGACCATCGCCGGCTTCGGTCCGCTCCGTCCGACCCACCGCCCCCACAGCGGGGCGAAGGCGAGCATCGAGATCGACGAGGGGACCGCGATCAGCCCCATCTGGAACTCGCTCAGGTTGAACCCCGGGCCGAACGGGTCCTCGGCGAGGATTACCATCGCGACGAAGATCAGGAACATGCCCATGCCGACGATCACCCCGTTGACGTTCGAGATCCAGATGTTCCGTTGTCGCAGGGCGTGGAACGAGACCACCGGGTTCGGCGTCCGCATCTCCCAGACGACGAAGAGGACCAGCGCCGCGGCGGAGAGGAGGAAGAACTCGGGGACGCCCCACGGGACGGTGCCGATCCGGACCCCGGCGAAGTTCAGCCAACCCCAGTACGTCCCCTCGGTCAGGCCGAACATCACCGTGGCGAGCGCGAAGCCAAGGCTCGCGATCCCGGGCACGTCGATCGGTTTCGGCGAGAGCTGCGGCGACTCCCGGAGGATGAGGTAGGCGAGGACCACGACCAGGATCGAGACCGGGATCACGGTGTGGTAGGTCAGCTGCCAGCCGAACCGGTAGGCGATGTAGCCGCCGCCCACCAGCCCGACCGACGCCCCGAGGGCGAACATCCCCGAGACGATCCCCTGCGCGCGCCCCACCTCCGCCGCCGGGAACACCTCCGGGAGCATCGCGAAGGCGAGAGGGAACATCCCCATCCCGAGCCCCTGGAACGCCCGGATGCCGATCAGCACGTAGATCTGGTTCGCGCGGTCGACGCCGAACGCGGCGCCGAGGTTCGGGGTGAACCCGGCGACGCTCACGGCGACCGCGTACAGGCCCATGACGAGCAGCAGCATCCGCTTCTTGCCGTACTTGTCGCCCAGCTTGCCGAAGATCGGCGTTGCGACCGTGCCGACCAGGAGATACGCCGAGACGATCCAGACCACCGTCGTGTCCGGCGCGTTGTCGAAGAACTGCGAGAACGCCTTGAACGCCGGCAGGACCATCGTCTCGACGTAGGTCACCATCAGCGCCATCACCGCCAGGACCGCAAGGACGGCGTTCGCCGCGCGCGCGTCGTACGGCGTGCCGGCCGCGGTCGTGGGTGCCGCCGGCGGGCTCATCGGCGGGACCTCCCGCGCGGACCGCGGTCGGGCCGGTCGAGCCGATCGACCAGCGCCGCCAGGGTCCTCGCCGTCGTCCGGACCTCCTCGGGGGGCAGCCCGGCGGTCGCCTCGCCGAGGGCTGCGCCGATCGCCCTCCAGACCGCCGCCTCGGTCCGCCGGCCCTTCGAGGTCGGGACCAGGCGGACGACGCGGTGGTCCCGCTCGGAGCGGTGGCGCTCGACCAGGCCCGCGCGCTCGAGCCCGTCCACGCTCGCGCACGCCGTCGGGCCGCGGACCGAGAGGTGCCGCGCGATCCGGGTGAGGGTAGGGTCCTCCAGGCTCGACACGACGTGCAGCGCCCAGAACCGGCCCATCGAAAGGCCCTGCGCCTCCAGGGTCGGCTGCAGCTCGTGGAGCACTCCGCGGACGAGCCCGTGGATCGACTCCGCGAGCGACTGCTCCACCGACCCCGGGGGAGATCCGACCGCCACCGCCATGAGGACCCCTAACGGTTCGTATCCCTAATCATTAGAGGATTTAACGGCATGGGCACCCACGGCGACCGGCCGGCGCCCCTCAGATGAGGGCGTAGCGCGCGAGCTCGGCCAGCTCGCGGAGGCTCACGGCGGCGCCCGAGGTCCCCGAGCGGGACCACGTCGCCCGGATCGACCCCGCGGAGAACCCGGGCACCTTTCCGGCCTCGAACGTCTCGATCCGCCGGGGCTGCCCCCGGGCCTCGGCCTCGACCACGAGCACGAGGGCGCCGACCGGGCCGGAGTCGACGGTGACCGTCAGCTCCTCGCCCCGGCGCACCGTCTCGACCCTCGCCTCCTCGTCGTGGAGGTGCGCGATGCGGACCTCGGGAGAGGGGCGCCTCCGTTCCGACCGTCCCGGGGCCGCCCCCTCCGCCGGGCGCCAGGCGATCGTCGGGGCGGCGGCCCGCAGGCGCGCGAGCAGGGGAGGCTCGATACCCAAGGGCGCTCCGCTCACCCGACCGACCTCCCCTTCCACAGGAGGCAGTCCGGCCGGACCGAGCACGGCCCGCAGACGGCGAGGTCCCGATGCTTCGGACAGTCGCCAGAGATGCCGGTGTGGCAGAGGACGAAATCGTAGCGCACCGGGTCGATCGGATCGATCCTCCGCAGCGCTTCGCTGACCTCCTCGACGGCACGCCAGGTCCGGCTCCGACGCCCGGTGAGCCCGAGGTGGTAGGCGATCCACTGCACGTGCTGGTCGAGGGGAACCCGCAGTTCCCCGGTCGGCACCCGGTGCCAACGGCCGAGGTCCGGGTATCGGGACCGGACCATCCAGCGAACGTAGAGCGTCAGCCGCTTGGCGGCGCTGCGCGCCGGGCCGAGGGGGCTCGGGAACAGCCGGGCGTAGCCGGCCGGCCGTCGCCGTCGCGGTCCCCCGACGCGCCGGTCGCCCCGGAGGACCCGGGCGAGCCGATCAAGCCCCACCTCGAACCCCCCCGCGTTCAGGCCTTCAACGAACGGTTCCTCGAGCGACGCGTGCGCCTCGTAGAACTCCGAGAGGCAGCGGCCGAGGAAGGCGAGCTGGTCGCCGCGGATCCACCGGTGCCGGAACCCGCGGAGCCGGCGATCCCGCTCGAGGGCCCACCCGGGGTCGACGAGCCGCACGATCTCGCCGTCCGTGGCGGCGACCAGACGACCGATGGCGCCACGGATCGAGCTCGTGTTGCCGATGGCGAGCGTCGCGGCGAAGATCCCAGCGACCTCCGCGCTCCGGAGATCCCGGGCGAGCGGGTGGACCGACGCGATCGGGTCGTCGTCGAACGACCGGTCGAACGGGAAGCCCGCGTAGAGCGCTTCCAGGTGCCGTGGGAACTGCCCGGTCGGCCGGTGGACCCCCATCGCCGTGCCGAGCGGGGCGGTGGATTTACCCTAGTGCGCCGGCCATCTCCCCGGGCCTCTAACTATCCGCGGCGGATGTCTTGGGCGATGCCGGCCGAGGTCGCGGAGCTCCGGCCGACGATCGACCGGAGCTGGCTCGCGAGCGCCGCCCGGCAGGAGCCGCTCGTCCATGCCTACGCGCTCTGGGACCTGGAACGGGCCCCGGCCCAGGTTCGCTTCGCCTCGATCGCGGCCGCGGGGACGACCGTCGGCTATCTGCTCCTCTGGCTCGGTCGCGCCGAGCGGCCGGTCGTCCACTGGTACGGACCTTGGGAGACCTGCGAGCGGCTGCGCCGGGCGCTTCCTTCGCCCCCGTACGTTCTGATCGCGCCGTCGGACGTCGCGGAACCGCTCGGCCGACAGCTGCGGCCCCACCGAGCGGAGCCGTTGCTCCTGCTCCGGCGAGAGCCTGGGGCGCTGCCCGAGCTGCTCGGTGGCGCCCGCCGGCTGGACCGCGCGGACCTCGACGCGCTCGTCGGTCTCGTGGGCCGCACGCAGGATCCCGAGGTCGCCGGCTACCGGGAGGTCGACCCCGGGGCGGAGGCGGTGTGGGGCAGTTTCGCCGGTCGCGCCCTGGTGGGCGTCGCGCGGGCGGCGGTCCGCCTTCCCGGGATCTGGGTCCTCAGCGGGGTCTACGTGGACCCCGCGTACCGGGGCCAGGGCGTGGGGGCGACGCTCGTCGCCGGGGTCGCGAACGAGGCCGGGCGGCACGGGGCGCCGCTCGGGTTGTACGCCCGCGACGACGGCGGGCCGGCGATCCGCCTCTACCGACGCCTTGGGTTCGTGCCGAGCGCCCGACGCTACTGGCTCGAGATCGGGCCCCCGAGGGTGCCGTGACGACGCGCCCCGGCGTGCCGGAACGGCCGGGGACGCCCGGTAACGCCGAGGTCGCCGAGCGCCTAGGGGAGATCGCCGACCTGCTCGACCTCCTCGGGGAGAAGTTCAAGCCGGAGGCGTACCGCCGGGCCGCCCGGTCGATCGAGGGACTGCCCGAGAGCCTGTCCGCGATCGCCGCGCGCGGTGAACTCCGCGGGATCCCGGGCGTCGGGGAGGCGATCGCCGAGAAGGTCGAGGAGTTGCTGCGGACCGGGACCCTGGCCTACCTCGACCGACTCCACGAGCAGATCCCCCCGGGGGTCGTCGACCTGATGCGGCTCCCCGGGGTCGGGCCGAAGACCGCCCGGAGGTTCTGGGTCGAGCTCGGCGTCGACGGCCCGAAGGCGCTGGCGGACGCCCTGGCCGCCGGCCGGCTGGTCGGCGTGAAGGGGTTCGCGGAGCGGAAGATCGCCCAGCTCTCGGCCGCCGTGGCGTCCGCGCCCGGGGCCTCCGGCGCCCGGGCGCGCATCGAGGAGGTGTGGCCCCTCGCCCGGAGGATCCTGGAGGCGCTCCGGTCCGTCGCGTCGGTCCGGGAGATCGCGGTGGCCGGCAGCTTCCGGCGCGGGCGGGAGACCGTCGGCGACCTCGATGTCCTGGTGACCTCCGATGCGCCGGATAGCGTCTTCGACCGCTTCTCGGGCCTTCCGGAGGTCCGGGAGATCCGGCTTCGGGGCCCCACGAAGGAGACGGTCGTGCTGACGTCGGACCTCCAGGTCGATCTCCGGGTCGTGGAGCCGGTGGCCTTCGGGGCCGCCCTCCAGTACTTCACGGGCTCCAAGGACCACAACGTCCGCCTCCGGACGCTGGCCCGAGAGCGGGGCCTCAAGATCAACGAGTACGGGGTCTTCCGCGGGGACGAGCGGATCGGAGGTCGGACCGAGGAGGAGGTCTACGCCGCCCTCGGGCTCGCGTGGATACCGCCCGAGCTCCGCGAGGACCGCGGCGAGATCGCCGCCGCCGCGGTCGGCCCGCTCCCTCGGCTCGTGGAGGCCCCGGACCTCGTGGCCGAGCCCCACGTGCACCTCCCCCCAGCGGCGACGCCCGCCGACGTGGATCGCTTGGCCGCGGCGGCGGCGGCCCGGGGGGTCCGCGCCGTCGGGATCGTGGTTGCCGGTCGGCGCGACGGGGCTCCGGGGTGGGCCGTGCCGCCGGGGGTGCTCGATCGGATCCGGGCCGGCCGCCGAGCACCGGTCCGGTTGGTGCCGGTCTGGGAGATCGAAGGGTCCGCCGGGTCACCCCCCGCGTTCTCTCCGTCCGCCGGGGGGTTCGCCGTGCTGGTGCCGGGCCCGGGACCGGCGGGCGATCCGGCCGCGTGGTACCGGCAGGCCGCGCCGGCGCTGGTAGCCCACGTCGGCGGGACCGCCGAGCAGGTCGCGCCGGCGCTGGAGCTGGCCCGGCGCCTCCGCGCGGCGATCGAGGTGGGTCCGGGCCCGGATCGCCTCGATTCGGTCGGGGCGCGTCTCGCCCGCGAGGCAGGGCTCGCGCTCTCCCTCCCGGTGGGCTTGGGCGAGCCCGACGACTCCGCCGTGCCGGGCGTCGCCCTCGGCTTCGCCCGGCGGGCGGGCGCCACGCGAGAGGAGGTCCTGAACTCCCGGGAGCTTCCCGGCCCTACGCCCGGGGCGCCGGCGGGGGCCGCTCCGAGGGAGCGGCGGCGCGCCCCCCCGAGATCGTAAGCGGGGCCGGGCCCCGGGCAGCGCAGCCGGCACACCGGTGGTCCGACGGCGTGAGCCCGTGGCGCCAGTAGCAGTCCGCGCAGAGCACCCGCCCGCACTCCCAGCAGCGCGGGACCGCCGCCGCGGACGGGATCGCGCCCCCGCAGTTGACGCAGGCCCCGCTCCGCGCGAGCGGCTGGGGGCGGAACTCCGGGGGCTCCGGGAGCGCCTTCCTCGGGGCGGCGCGGCCGGGGCCCGGCGGGGCCGGCCGCGGAGGGGTCGGGACCGTCGGCATCGTGCTCGCCAACCCGTGGGGGGTCATGTACCCGTCGGGTCGACCGGCACGCGCGCCGGTGCCGGTGGACGCGCGGGTTCATCTACGGGCCCCTCCCCGGTCTCGGCGTGTCCGGCTACCGGGAGCTCCCGCCGGCGTACCGTCGTCCCCCGCCGACCCGGGCGGCCCGCGTCGGAACCGAGGTCGCGCGGCGGTCCCACGCGGCGGTCCCGGTGACCGTCGTCCTCGTCCTCGCCGGGCTGGTCCTCTCCAGCTACACCCTCCTCGTCCCCGGGCTCCTCGGGGTCGTGCTGCTCCTCGCGGGAGGCTCGTTCCTGTCGACGCGGCTCAACCCGCTGAGCCCGCATTTCTACCTGACCCGCAAGCCGTCGTGGGCGGCGATCGGCGTCGTCTTCCTGGGCGCGCTCGCGTTGCTGGGGGAGTCGTACGCGCTCTGGAGGCAGGGGGCCGGCCACCTCCTGCCGCACCTGTGAGCGGCGGGCGCTACGTCGCGATCATCCGCTCGAGGACCCCTCGCGCCTTGGCGGCGGTGGGCGCCGGCACGTCGATGCGGTAGCGCATCTCGGCGAGCGAGTCCCGCACGTCGGCGAGGTCGATCTCCTTCATGTACGGGCAGATCGCGCCCGCGTCCAGCGGGGTGAAGCGGGTGGCGGGGTTCAGGCGTCGCATCCGGTGCAGGATCCCGACCTCGGTCGCGACGATCACCTCGGGAGCCCTCGTCTCCTCCGCGAACCGGACCATCCCGTCGGTGGAGAGCACGCGGTCGACCTCGGGGAGGACCTGGCTCGCGCAGCCGCACTCCGGGTGCGCGATCACCGGCGCGCCCGGGTGCGCGGCGCGGGCGCCGGCGAGCTCCTCCGGCCTCAGCTTCGCGTGGACCGGGCAGTCGCCGGCCCACAGGTGGATCCGACGCCCGGTTCGCCGACGGACGTAGTCGCCGAGGAACAGGTCCGGGACGAACAGGACCTCGCGGTCCGCCGGGACCTGCTCGACGACCTTCACGGCGTTCGAGCTGGTGCAGCAGTAGTCGGCCTCCGCCTTCACCTCGGCGGAGGTGTTGATGTAGGCGACGACCGCGGCGCCCGGGTGCTGCGTCTTCCAGGCCCGGACCTGCTCGGCGGTGATCGCGTCGGCGAGGCCGCAGCCGGCCTTCGGGTCCGGAAGGAGGACGGTGCGCTCCGGGTTCAGGATCTTCGCCGTCTCGGCCATGAACCGCACGCCCGCGAAGACGATCACCGAGCGCTCCGACTCGCGGGCACGGCGCGCCAGGTACAGCGAGTCGCCGACGTAGTCGGCGACGTCCTGCACCTCCGGACGCTGGTAGTTGTGCGCGAGGAGGACGGCGTCCCGACCCTCCTTCAGTGCCCGGATCTCCTCGGCGAGCTCCACCGCCCCTCGGCCCTATCTAGGAGCCCCGGCGACTTAACCGCAGCCGACGCAGCCGGAGGTGGAACGGCAGGGCGGCGGCGGAGTGGGTGATCGCCCCGAGGCTCACCGCGTCCGCGCCGACCGCGCGGTACGCCGGGAGCTTCGCGATCGTGATCCCGCCGGAGAGCTCGAGGCGGAGCCGGTGCCGGAGCCCGGCGCGCTCCAGGGCCCGCACGATCCGTCGCGCTCCCGCCGGGCCCGCGTTGTCGATCAGGAGGCTCTCGGCCCCGGCCCGCGCGGCCCCGAGCGCCTCGGCGACCGAGCGGACCTCCACCTGCACCGGCTCGCCGTCCCGGGCCGCGGCCCGGGCCCTCCGGAGCGCCGGGACCATCCCGACCAGATCGACGTGCGTGCTCTTCACCAGGAGGGCGTCCCCGAGGTCGCGGCGGTGGGGCTCGCCGCCCCCGGCGACCACCGCCGCCTTCTCCAGGTCCCGCAGGCCGGGAAGTGTCTTGCGCGTCGCGCGCACGGCGAGCGGGCGGCGCGCGCCCCGGGCCGCCCGCACCGCTCGCGCCGTCGCGGTCGCGACCCCGCTCGCGTGCATCAGGAGGTTCAGGGCGCTCCGCTCGGCCGCGAGGATCCCGCGGGCGTCCCCCCGGACCGACAGGACGACCGTCCCCGGGCGCACGGCTCGGCCGTCCTGTCCGCGCGGACGGACCTTCAGGCGCCGGGCGCGGAAGACCGCGGCGGCCGCCTCGAGCCCCGCGACGATCCCGGGCGCCTGGGCGACGACCGTCGCCTCGGCGGGGACGGCGGTCGGAAGAACGCTCCGGCTGGTCCGGTCCTTCCCCGCGCGGTCCTCCGCGAGCGCGGCGCGCGCGAGCCGCGCCAGCGCGGCGTGCCTACGGCGGATGCTCGGCATGCTCGGGATCCCGGACCGGCGGCGCGACCGACGTGCGCAGCCGGGCGAACTCCTCCGCGAGGTCGGGCCGGAGGGCGACGAGGTTCTGGCGCTCGAGCTCGTCGATCCGCCGTCGGGCGCTGGACCGGTCCCCCCGGGCCTCCGACAGCTGGGCGAGCCGCAGAACGACGTCGACCTCGTCGGCGGGGGCCCGCAGCTCCCGGACGATGCGGTAGGCGTCCAGGAGCTCCGACTCGGCGCGGTCGAACTCCCGTCGATCGAGCGCGATCTTGCCGGCGACGATCAGCGCCTGGACCAGCCCGAACCGGTCCCCGATGTGCTCGAGCGTCTCGCGCGCCCGCGCGTTGCTCTCGGCGGCCTCGTCCAGCCGACCGGCCTCCCGGAGCACATCCGCGGCGTTGAACAGCGCCCAGCCGATCCGCCTCGGATCGTGCGCGGCCTCCCCCAGCCGGGTCGCTTCTCGGAACTCGCCCAGCGCCTCCTCGACGTGCGACGGCGGGCTTGGCAGTCCGGTGATCACGACCCCGACGAACAGGTGCGCGTGCGAGGCGGCCCGTGGGTCCCCCAGCTGCGCCAGGGCCGCCGCCGCCGCGCGCGCCTCCGTCAGCGCCTCCTCGACCCGGCCGACCATCCGCAGCACGCTCGCGCGGCGGGCCTGGGCGACGGCGGCGGCGTGCTCGCTCCCGGTAGCCCGGGCAAGCCGGAGCTCCTCGTCGAGCTCCGCGAGCGCCTCCGCGTACCGGGCGTGGTAGAACAGCGCCTCCCCGCGGAGGTGGCGGAGGGCGACCAGGACCAGGGGATGGTCGTCGAGCCCCGCGGTGGCGAGCAGGCGCGCGGTCCGCTCCTCGGTGTCCTTCCAGTCCCCCCGGTCGGCGCGGACCCGGGCGAGGAACGTCTGCGCGAGGGCCCACAGCGGTACCGGGACCCGGGCGGCGAGCTCCGGGCGCTCCAGGTGGTGGCGGAGCAGCGTCTCCGCGTCCTGGAGCCGGCCGGCGAAGTCGATCTGCTGGGCGAGCTCCAGCACGAGGTCCGTCTCGCCGGACCAGTCGTCCGGGGCCGCTCGCCGGTGGCTCTCGAGCGCCCGCTCGAGGTGGGCGCACGCCTCCTCGGGGGAGTGCGCCGCGGCGGCGATCGCCGCCGCGGCGCGATGGTACCGCAGGGCCCGGTCGTCCGCCTTGCCGAGGGCAAAGTGGTGCGCGAGCGCGTAGATCGTCGCCGCGTCGGCGATCCCGGTCGCCTCGAGCGCCTCGCCGACGCGACGGTGCAGCAGCCGCCGTCGGGTCTCCGTCAGCTGGCCGTACAGCTCCGCGCGTACCCGGTCGCTGGCGAACAGCAGCCGCTCGCCCGGCCGCTCGAGCAGGAGCCCCCGGCCGACGAGCCGGTCGACGATCTCGGCGAGGCGCTCCTCGTCCTCGCCGCTCGCGCGGAGCAGCAGCGGGAACGGGACCTCCGGGCCCACGACCGACGCGACCGCGAGCACGCGCTCCTCTTCCTCGCCGACCGGCGTCGCGGTGCCTGCGTCCGGCGCGCCGGCGCCCTCCGCGAGGCGGGGAAGCCGCCGGTCGAGCTGGAGGAGCAAGAGGGGGTTCCCTCCGGTCTCCGAGTGGCGGCGGGCCACCTCCTCGTCCGTGAACTCCCGTGCCGGCTCGCGCGCCCGGAGGAACTCGGCGACCTCCTCGGAGGTGAGCGGGCGGAGCACGAGCCGACGGGCCTCCGTCGCCTGCTCGAACGCCTCGAGCCGTCCCCGCCGGGCCGGGGAGAGCTCGGAGAGCGGCCGGGTCGTCGCGAGGATCCAGAACGGGTGGTCGCCGAGCTGCTTCGCGAGGAACTCGACCGCATCCACGGACGGGTTGTCCGCGCGGTGCACGTCCTCGAGCAGCAGCGCCGTCGGGCCCTGGCGGAGGAAGCCGCGGAACTGCTGCGCGAGCCCCTCCCAGAGCGCCTCCCGGCGGCCCTCGGGAGGCTCGCCGGGTTCGTCGAGCGCCCGCAGGATCCGCTCCTCGACCCGCACCGGCGTGCGGGCGGCCTCGTCCAGGCTGGGCGCGAAGCCGATCAGGACGTCGGCGGGAAGCGCCTCCCCAGGATCGGGGCCCTCCGACGCGGGCTGTCGGGCGCTCTCGAGAGCTCCCCGGAGCAGCTGGAACGGCGGGGGGGCATCGGCGGCGACCGCCCGGCCCTCGAGGACCCGGATCCCCCGGGATCGCATCTCGCGGCCGAGCTCGGCGACGAGCGTGGACTTCCCGACCCCCGTGTCGCCGACGAGGAGCGTGACGCCGCCGTTGCCCGCGCGCGCGTCCTCGTAGCGGCGCCGGAGGGCCGCGATCGTCTCGAGGCGCCCGACGAACGGGGGGTTCTCGAGATCGACGGCCATCGCCCTTGCGTACCGTGGGCCGGCGGCGGCTCTTATGAGCTTCGCGCGGGAGCGGCGCGGACGAACGGCAGCTCCACCACGAGCCCCGGCACCGGCCGACCGCGGACCTCGACCGCCACCTCGGTCCCGGGCCGGCCGAGCTCGCGCGGCAGGTAGGCCAGCACGATCCCCTTCCCGAGCTGCGGCGACAGGCCCCCGCTGGTCGCCGTCCCGACCGGCGCGCCGGCCGCGAGGACCCGGGCCCCGTGGCGCGGAATCGCGTCCGGCTCCGTGAGCGCGATGCCGGCGAGCCGTGCCGCCGGCCCCTCTTCCCGTTCCTTCTCGAGCGCCGGCCGGCCGACGAACGGATGGTCGAACTCGACGAACCGCTCCTGCCCCGCCTCGAGAGGCGTGCGGTCGCGGGAGAACTCCTGCCCCGAGAGCAGGTAGCCCTTCTCCAGCCGGAGCGTGTCGCGCGCCCCGAGGCCGGCCGGCGTCGCCCCGGCGGCGACGAGCGACTCCGCGATCCGGTCGGCGTCCTCCGCCCGGACGAACAGCTCGTAGCCGAGCTCTCCGGTGTAGCCGGTGCGGCTCACGAGCAGCTCCGGCCCGAGGCCGTCCGGTACCGCCGGGCCGAGCCGTCCGTCGGACGCGCCGGCCCCGGGCGCCGCCGGGAAGAACGCGGCGTGATAGAAGCCGAGGCGCGCGAGCGACCAACCGAACGTCGTCTCGAGCAGGGCGCGGGAGGACGGACCCTGGACGGCGAGCAGCCCCAGCCGGTCGTTCCGGCGGCGGATCGTCGTGTCGGGGGCTCGGTGCTGGCGGAGGATCTCCTCGATCTCGGCCGCGCGCGCCGCGTTCGGCACGACGACGAACCGCTTCGCGAGCTCGTCGCCCGGGTCGATCCGGGAGATCAGCAGGTCGTCGACGATCCGCCCCGTGCCCTCGAGGAGGAACGTGTACCGTACCCGACCGGGGGGGAGCGCCGCCACGTTGGCGGTCGTACGACGGCCCAGGAGGTCGGCCGCTCGGCCGCCGTCGACGGTGAGGATCCCCATGTGGGACACGTCGAACAGCCCGACGCCGGAACGGACGGCGCGGTGCTCTGCGAGGATGCCCGCGTAGTACAGCGGCATCTCCCAGCCGGCGAACGGGACGAGGTGCGCCCCGTGGCGCCGGTGGAACGCGGCCAGGGGGGTCCTTGCGAGCTCCGTGGGGGCGCCGGCGGCCGCGCTCATGTCACGACTTCCGGGAGCCGACCCTCGGCCGCCGCGCGCCGCAGCTCCACCGCGATCCGCCGACCCGTGCTCATCGGCTCGCGCCAGAGGGCGTTGCCGTACGGGTGGCCGAGGCTGAGATGGATGTTCGTTCCCCCGCCGATCCGGGCCGCGACATCGAAGACCGTCGGGTGGCCGTCCTGGTCGATGCACGTCTGCAGGCAGAACGGCCCGACGATCCCGGGGGGATACCGGGACCGGCTCGCGTCGACGAACCGCTCGGCGAGCCCGAAGACCTCCTCGAGGAGCGACTCGCGGACCGTCAGGGTCCCGTGCCCGACCTCCGTGTAGACGGGGATCGCCTGCGCCGCGGGCAGGGCCAGCTGCTGGGCCGCGGGCAGCCGCAGCAGACCGTCCAGGTCGCTCTGGCGCCGCTCGTCCACGCCCAACAGCTCGAGCCCCTCCGCCCGGGGCACGAGGGGGGAGAAGAAGAAGTTGAAGTTGAACACCTGGCCGAGCACGTACTCCTCGAGGCGGGCCCGGGCGAGGTCGTCGCGCGCGATCGTGCCCCGCCGCAGCAGCTGCTCGCTCTTTGCGCGGTACTCCTCCGGGCTCGCGGCGGTGAAGAACCCTCGCTCGAGGCGTCGGCTCGCGTGCGGGAGCTTGACGATCGTGAGGCGCTCGATCGCCTCCGGACCGGGGAGCTCGCGCGGGATCGGGATCTCGGCCCTCCCGAGCAACGCGTAGTAGTTCTCCCGCTCGCTCCGCTCCTCGATCCGGAGCATCGTCCGGCTCCCGAAGATCGGCACGCGGAACCCCTCCTCGATCACGTCGAGGGGGACGTAGGAGCTGAACGCCCGGTTCGGCACCAGGATCGCCCCGCGGCGTCGGAGGCGGTCCTGCTCGGCCGGCGCCGCGAGGTCCGCAAATCTCGGATACGTCCAGACGTCGTCCACGCAGCCACGCCGGCGCCGGCCCGAGGCGTCGCGCAGGGTGCGGTAGTAGCGCGCGTAGGTCGCCTCCCGTCCGGCCTGCGCAAGGACGAGGGTCGGAAACCCCTCGAGCGCCGCGCCGTCCGTGATGTCGAGGGCGGAGTGCGAACCGACCGCGGCGACCGTCGGGGTCCCCGGATATCCGTCGAGCGCCCGCCGAACCTCAGCGGGATCGAGCGGCATCGTCGGGCTCGGACGGCGGGGCGCTCTTAACGGCTCGGGCGACCCGCTCCGGGGACAGCGGCAGCTCGGTGAGATGCGCGCCGCACGCCGCCCGTACGGCCGCCGCGATCGCCGCCGGGACCGGGATGATCGGCGGTTCCCCGAGCCCCTTCGCACCGAACGGTCCGGCGCCGGCGTGGCCCTCGAGGAACGTCACCTCGACCGGCGGCACCTCCGTGATCGTCGGGATCCGGTAGTCGACCAGCCCCGGGTTCACCAGCCGGCCGTCGGCGGACCACACCGCCTCCTCGGTGAGCGCCGTGCCCAGCCCCATCGCGACCCCCCCTTCCACCTGGGCCCGCGCCGCCCCCGGGGTGAGGACGGTGCCGACGTCGTGGAACGCGGCGTACCGGATCGTCCGCACGGCGCCGGTCGCGGTGTCGACGGCGACCTCGGCAACGTGGGCCACCGCGGTGAAGTCCTGGTACGGGTAGAACGACCCCGCGACGACCCGGCCCGCGTCGATCGAGCGCTCCGGGCCGGTATGCCGGCCGGCCGTAACCAGGCCGCCGGCGGCGAGCTCGGGGGCGGTGAGCAGGCCGCGGACGGAGCGGTGCGCCGCGCCGGCGACGGCGACGAGCTCGCCGCCATCGACCCCGAGGCGCACCGGGGTGTCGGCGGCGAGCCGGCGCCCCAGCTCGGCGAGCGCGGCGACCGCGGCCTCGTCGACCGCGCGCCCGAGCGCCCCGACGGTGCGGCTGCCGTAGACCCCGGAGTCGAACGGGGCCCGGTCGGTGTCGCGGTAGTCGATGCGGACGCGCTCGGAAGGGACGCCGGTCCGCCGCGCGAGGACGGCGGCGAGGCCGACCAGCACGCTGCCGCTCCCGATCTCGCGCTCCCCTTGCTCAACGACCAGCTCGGTGGGGGTCACCCGCAGGCGAGCCTCGCCGCCGGCGCCGGTGCTCGTCGACCAGAAACCGAGCCCAATGCCGACCCCGCGGCCCGGGCCGCCGGCCTCCCGGCGCCACGCCTTCGCGACCTCACGAGCGGCTCGGAGAGCGTCCGCGAGGCCGAACGGACCGACCGTCTGGCCCAGCGGCGTGGTATCGCCCTCCCTCCAGAGGTGCGCGGCCCGGAACTCCTCGGGATCGGCCCCTACCGCCCGCGCGACCTCCTCGAGATGCGACTCGACGACGAAGGCACACTGAGGGGCGATCGGAGCCCGGTGGGGTCCGAACGGCGGCTTGTTGGTGCGGACGGCGTACCCTTCGACCTCGAACGTGTCGGTGCGGTACGGACCGAGGAGGAACCCGATCGAGTAGCCGGTGGCGAAATCCCGGCCGGGCAGCGACGTGCCGACGTCCAGCAGGAGCCGGACGCGGCGGCCGACGATCCGCCCGTCGGTCACGCCGGTCTCGAGGCGCGCGACCAGCGGGAGCGTCGAGCGGCCGAGGAGGAACTCCTCCCGGTAGGTGAGCGCCAGCCGGACCGGCGCCCCGGCGGCGCGGGCCAGCAGGAGCGCGTACGGCTCGAGGAGCGAGGCGCCCTTGCCGCCGAAACCCCCGCCGACCCACGTTCCGTCGACCCGGACCGACGCCTCGGGGAGCCCGAGGAGGCTCGCGACGTCCTCCCGCACCCCGAACGGCGACTGCGTCGAGGTGCGCACCGACCACCGGTCGCCGTCGACCTCGGCGAGGCACGCGTGCGGCTCGAGGGCGACCTGGTGGACGCCTGCGGTGCGGTACGTCTCGCGCACCACGGTCTCCGCCTGCGAGAGGGCCACCCCCACGTCGCCGTGCCGGGCGAGGACGTGGGCGGCGACCTGCGGCGAGGTCTCCGCCCCGCCCGCGGGCCACTCCGGGAACACCGCCTCCAGGTCGGTGACCGCCGGCGCCTCGTCGATCGCGCAGCGGACGGCGACCGCGGCCGCCCGGGCCTCGGCGAGCGTCGGCGCGGCGACCGCCGCGATCGGCTGGGCCCGGTAGACCACCTCGGGGGCCGCGAACAGCGGCCGCTCGGGGTCCCCGCGGGCAGACCCGAGGAGGCGAGGCAGATCGTCCGGCCCGATCGCGACGGCCCCCGGGAGCGCCCGGGCGGCCGAAAGGTCGAGGGAGCGGATCCTTCCGAGCGCGACCGGCGCGAGGACGAGCGCCCCCCAGAGCATCCCCGGCGCCGCGAGGTCGGTCCCGAACTGGGCCGCCCCCCGGACCTTCAGGTCCGCATCCGGGCGGCGGGCCGCGCTCATCGAAGCCCCGCGCGGGCCTGCTCGGCCGCCCGGACGATCGCCGCGTAGCCGGTGCATCGACAAAGGTTCCCTCCGAGCCCGCCGAGGAGCTCGGGGGTCGAGGACGCCGGCCCGAGCTCGCGCAGGGCGCCCGCGATCGCCAGCACGAAGCCGGGCGTGCAGTAGCCGCACTGCAGCGCGCCGGCCTCCTGGAACGCTTCCTGAACCTGCCGGGCGATCGGGTCGCCGCCGGCGCCCTCGATCGTGGTCACCGAGCCGCCGGCGAGCTCGTGCGTCAGCGTGAGGCAACTGAGGCGGCTCGCGCCGTCCACGAGGACGGTGCAGCTGCCGCAGGCTCCGGCACGGCAGCCCTCCTTCGTCCCGCGGAGGCCGAGACGCCAGCGAAGGGTATCGAGCAGGCGTTCGTCGTCGGGGACCTCGGCGAGCGGGACGGGCTGTCCGTTCACCGTCAGCCGTTCGGAGCCGCCGCTCACCGACGACCCCCCGCCGAGGTGACGGCGGCGGTGACCGCGCGCGCGCAGAGGACCGTCGCCAGGCGCCGACGGTGCTCCCCGGTCGCGCGCCGATCGCCGACGAGCGCCGGATGGGCGCCGAGGCGCT
>JASHRJ010000097.1 GCA_030037395.1 Thermoplasmata archaeon | reverse complement strand
GTGACGATCCTGAAGGAGGTCGACGTCGAGCATCCGGCCGCGAAGATGCTGGTGGAGGTCGCCAAGACCCAGGACCAGCAGTGCGGCGACGGGACGACCACCGCGGTCGTCCTCGCCGGGGAGCTCCTGAAGCGCTCGGAGTACCTGCTCGAGCAGAACGTTCACCCGACGGTGATCACCCGCGGCTTCCAGCTCGCCGTCCAGGAAGCGCGCCGGCTCCTCGAGTCGGACATCGGGACCTCGGTAAAGGCCGGCGACGAGGCGATCCTGGTCGACTGCGCGACGACCGCCATGGGCTCGAAGGGGGTCGTCGGCTCGCGCGACCGGCTCGCGGAGATCGTCGTGAAGGCGGTCCACAAGATCGCCGAGGAGCGCGGCGGCAAGACCGTGGTCGACGTCGACCAGATCAAGGTCGAGAAGCGCCACGGCGGCACCGTCTCCGACACGGAGCTGATCGAGGGGATCGTGCTCGACAAGGAGCGCGGCCACCCCCGGATGCCGACGGAGCTCTCCGGCGCGAAGCTCGCGCTGCTCAACTCGTCGCTCGAGATCAAGAAGACCGAGATCGAGAGCAAGATCAACATCAAGACGCCGACCCAGATCCAGAGCTTCCTGGACGAGGAGGACAAGTCGTTCCGCCGGATGGTCGAGGCGGTCAAGGCGTCCGGCGCGAACGTCGTCGTCTGCCAGAAGGGGATCGACGACGTCGTCCTGCACTACCTGGCGAAGGAGGGGATCTACGCGGTCAAGCAGGTCAAGGAGTCGGACCTGCAGAAGCTCGCCCGCGCGACCGGCGGCAAGATCGTCACCGGCATCAAGGAGCTGACCCCGGCCGACCTCGGCAAGGCCGCCAAGGTCGAGGAGCGGAAGGTCGGCGAGGACCACATGACGTTCGTCACCGGCTGCTCGAACCCGCGCAGCGTCTCGATCCTGGTCCGGGGCGGCACCGAGCACGTCACCCAGGAGGTCGAGCGATCGCTCCACGATGCGCTCAAGGTGGTCGCGAGCGTCCTCGAGGACGGCCTCGTTTGCCCGGGCGGCGGCGCGACCGAGGTGGACCTGTCGGTCCGGCTCCGCAAGTGGGCCGGGACCGTCGGCGGCCGCGAGCAGCTCGCGGTCGAGGCGTTCGCCCAGGCGCTGGAGGCGGTGCCGTGGGCGCTCGCCGAGAACGGCGGCTACGACTCGATCAACACGCTCATCGAGCTGCGGAGCGCGCACGACGGCGCGAAGGCGAACCGGAACGTCGGCGTCAACCTCGCCGACGGCAAGGCGGCGGACATGTGGAAGCTGCGGGTCGTCGAGCCCGCCCGCGTCAAGCGCCAGGCGCTCACCTCCGCGGTCGAGGTCGCGAGCATGATCCTGCGGATCGACGACATCATCGCGTCCAAGAAGTCGTCCCCGACCCCGCCCCCCGGCGGGGGCCACGACCACTAGGCCGGGCGCGCGCCGCCGCCGACCCGAAGCGCTCTTAACGCGGGCCCCGTAGGCGGCGCGCGATGCGGACCAAGCCGGCCGAGGGGGTGCTCCGGGTCGACCTGGTCGCCCTCGATCCCCGACCGGCGATCTACCTCGCCTACGACGGCCTCGCCGGCATCAGCCAGCGGCCGATCGTCCGGGACCTGATGGACGAGATCGAGCGCAAGGGCCCGGAGGAGTCGCGGAGGTTCCTGGACGCGCTCCGCCGCCACCGCTCGGGCCAGGTGCACGTCTACTTCTCCGACTACGTCAGCTACGGGATCGGCGGGGGGGACGCGACCGCGGAGTTCTTCCTGGGCACCTACCTCCTCCTGCACGAGCCGGCCCGGGCCGCCGGCAAGGAGCCGGCGGTGCCCGAGCACCTCGCGCTGTACCGCCCGACCGGGGTCGAGCGCCTCGCGCTCGGCGCTGCCGCGGCGTAGGCCGCCGCGCCCCACGCGAGCCTTTTTCTCTCCGGGGCCGCCTCGGCCCGTCGGCCGATGGACCCGCCGACCCCGCTCGAGCAAGAACGCCGCGCGAAGGCGGCCCGGCTCCGGGACGCCGGGGGCGAGCCGTACCCCTGGTCGTTCCCCGACCGGGTCCTGACCGACGCGGTGCGGGCGGCCGGGGCCGGCCTCGCCCCGGGGAGCGAGGACCCGTCGCGGTCGTTCCGGGTCGCCGGACGGCTCCGGTCGGTCCGCGAGCACGGGAAGACCGCGTTCGCCGACCTCGAGGACGGCGCCGGCGTCCTGCAGCTGCTGCTCCGCTCCGACCTGCTCGGGGAGGCGGGGTACCGCGATGGGCTCGCCGGCCTCGACCCGGGGGACATCGTCGGCGCGGAGGGCCTCGCGTCGCTCTCCCGCCGGGGCGAGCCGTCGCTGGCGGTCCGCTCCCTCACCCTGCTCGCCAAGGCGATCTCGCCTCCCCCCGACAAGTACCACGGTGTCCAGGACCCCGAGGCCAAGGTCCGCCGCCGGTACCTCGAGCTCCTGGCCTCCCCCGAGAGCCGTCGCCGGGTCCGGGTCCGGGCCCTGCTCCTCGCGGAGATCCGCCGGTTCCTGGACGACGCCGGCTTCGTCGAGGTCGAGACGCCGGTCCTGCTGCCGGTCGCCGGGGGCGCGGCCGCCGCCCCGTTCGTCACCCGGTCGAACTATCTGGACGGGGAGCTCCAGCTGCGGATCGCGCTCGAGCTGCCGCTCAAGCGCCTGATCGTCGGCGGTCTCGAGAGGGTCTACGAGCTCGGCAAGGCGTTCCGGAACGAGGATCTCGACTCGACGCACTCGCCGGAGTTCACCGAGCTCGAGGCGTACTGGGCGTACGCCGACTACCACGACATGCGCGGGCTGGCCGAGCGCCTGTTCGCCCGGCTCGCCGACCGGACCGCGGAATGGCTCCCCGACGCGCCGGAGGCGGCGCGGGGGGTCGCGCTGTTCCGTCCCCCGTACCGGACCGTCGATTTCGTGGAGGAGCTCGAGCGCCTCGGGGGGATCTCCGACGTGCTGGGCAAGAGCCGCGACGAGCTGCGCGAGCTGGCGCACCGGGCCGGCTCCACCGTCCCGCCCGGCTCGTCGACCGGCACGTTCCTCGACAAGCTGTTCGAGAAGTACGTCGAACCGACGTTCGACCGGCTGACGTTCGTCGTCGACCACCCGGAGGCGACGACCCCGCTCGCGAAGCGCCACCGGACCAAGCCCGGGCGGGTCGAGCGGTTCGAGGTGTTCGTGCCCGGCTACGAGCTCGGCAACGCCTACACCGAGCTGAACGACCCGGACGAGCAGGAGCGCCGGTTCCGTGCCCAGCTGGGGGAGCGGGCCGACGACCGCTACGCCTACGACGAGGAGTTCGTGCGGGCCCTGCGGTTCGGGCTGCCGCCGACGACCGGCATCGGCCTCGGCGTCGACCGGATCGTCATGGCCCTCACGGGGGCCGCGTCGATCAAGGAGGTCCTTTGGTTCCCGCTCGTCCGGCCCGCCGCCGGGACCGGCCGTCCGTCCCCGGTCGAGCCCCGGTAGGATCGCGATGATCGAGGCGGGGCCGCCGGCGCCGCCGCTCGAGATCGCCGGTCTCACGGTCGATTACGGCGAGCGGCGTGCCGTCGACCGCCTCACCCTGACCGTCCGCCCCGGCGAGATCTACGGCCTGCTCGGCTCCAACGGGGCCGGGAAGTCGAGCACGATCAAGGCGATCGTCGGGCTCCTCCGGCCGACCGGGGGCGCGGTCCGGGTGTTCGGGGCGGACGCCGTCGGGGACGGCCTTCTCGCCAAGCGGCGGATCGGCTACGTTCCCGAGGCGGCGCTCCTGTACGAGGCGCTGACGCCGCGGGAGTTCCTCGAGTTCGTCAGCGGGGTGCGGGGGCTGCCCCCGGCGGAGGCGTCCGAGCGGCTGCGCGCCTACGCGGCGGCGTTCCGGCTCGACGCCGAGCTCGAAGAGCCGATCGCGACCCTGTCGAACGGCACGCGGCAGAAGGTGCTCGTCATCGCGGCCCTCCTCCACCTGCCGGGCCTGCTCGTCCTGGACGAGCCGCTCAACAGCCTCGACCCGCGCTCTGTGAAGATCGTCAAGGAGCTCCTCCGCCGGTACGTCGCCGACGGCGGGCGGGGGGCGCTCCTGTCGACCCACACGATGGAGATCGCGGAGGAGCTCTGCGACCGGGTGGGGATCCTCGACCACGGCACCCTGCTCGCCGAGGGCACGGTCGACCAGCTCCGGGTCCGCGCCGCCCGGGGCGACGCGTCCCTCGAGGACGTCTTCCTGCGGCTGACCCGGCAGGACGAGGGCCTCCCGGAGGCGGTGGCCTCGCTGCGCGGGCTCTGAGATGGCGGAGGGCGGGGCCCGGCGGCTGGCCCGGACCGCTTTCGTCGAGCTCGCGTTCCAGGCGACGTACGGGCTCCGGCAGGGCAACCCGCTGCCGCCGACCGGCGGCCGCGGCCTGCCCGCGAAGGCCGGCCGTCGGGTCCTGCAGAGCAAGGTGCTGATCGCCGCGCTGCTCGCGTTCCTCACGCTCGGGACCGCCTTCCTGATCGGCCTCGCTCCGAACCCGGTCTACCGGCCGGCGGGGCTCTCCGTCCCGATGTACCGGGTCGGGCTCGTGTCGGGACTCCTCGGCGTCGACGTCGGCCTGCTCTGGTGGACCGGCCTGCAGGCCCTGCCGAGCCTGCTCGGCGCGCCGATCCTCGAGGTCCTGCGCCCGCTGCCGATCCCGCCGGCCACGTTCCGGCGGACGGCGGCGATCGTCTACCTCCGCCTGTTCGACGTACCGGCCGGGGTGGTCGCGGTGGGGACCCCGCTCGCCGTCGGCCTCGCGCTCGGCCCGATCGCCGGCGTCGCCGTCGTGCCGGCCAGCCTCTGCGCGGTCGTGTTCGCCCTCGCGCTGGCGTTGGAGACCGCCCGGTTCTTCGTCCGGAGGATCCAAGGGGCGCGCGGAGGGGGCGGGTCGGCGATCCTCCGATGGGCGTACCTGCTCCTGTGGCTGCTGCCCGCGTTCGGCCTCCTCGCGTTCGCGACCGCCGGCCCGCCGTTCCTGCGCGCGCTCTCCGCGCTCGGCGCGACCCACGGGATCGGCCCCCCCGACCTGATCGCCGCGGTCTTCCCGGTGCCGCTCGCCCTCTGGCCGATCCTCTCCGGTGGCGTCGGAGCGGTCCCACCACCGGTCGCAGGGGTGGCTCTCGGTGCGGGATCCGCCTACGTCGGCCTCGCGGCCGTCGCCGGGGCCTGGCTGGTCCGGTCGGTCGGGGCCACCGCCGTGCTGCCCGCCCGGCGCTCCCCCGAGCGGGGGGCCGCTCCGCTCGCCGTCCGCTCCCAGCGGGCGGCGTGGGCGATCGTGACCAAGGACGTCCGGATCGCGAGCCGGACGCCGGGGTTCGCCTTCCTGCTGCTGCTCCCGCTGTTGGACGCGGTCGCCCTCGGGCTGGTGACCTACGCCGGGGCGCCGGGGACCGGCGCCACGCGCGCGGTCGCCTTCGGGGCGGTGAGCGTGGCGGCGTTGCTCGCAACCTTCTTCGGCCCGGCGTTCTTCGCGCTCGAGGTGATCGCGCAGAGCTACGCCCGGACCCTGCCGATCGCCGCGCGCTCGCTGGTCCTCGGCAAGGTGAGCCTGATCGCGCTGGTGTACGTCGCGGCCGGCGCCCTCGTCCTCGGGATCACCGCGCTGCGGCTCAGCGCGCCCGCGGTGTTCGCGGCGTTCGTCGCCGCGGAGCTCCCGGCGGTCGTGGCGGCGGGTCTCCTCGAGATGGGGCTGCTGCTGCGGTGGGCCCGCACCCGGGGCCTGCCGGTGACGAGCCTGTACGCCAGCACCTGGAACGTGGTGCTCGTCGCCCTGCCGGGGCTCCTCCTCGCGGTCGCGCCGCTCGCCGCCTACGGCGCCGCCGGCCTCGCGGCGATGGCGGCGGTCGCCCTCGCCGAGCTCGCGGCCGTCGCCCCGCTCGTCCTCAGAAGGGAGGGGCGCTGAGCGCCCCCACGCTCGCCCCGCGGTTCGATCCCGGGGCGATCGAGGCGCGCTGGCAGGAGGCGTGGGCGCGGGCCGGCGCGTTCCGGGCGCCCGACCGGCCGGACGGCCCGACGTTCTCGCTCGTCCTGCCCCCGCCGAACGTCACCGGGACGCTGACGCTCGGCCACATGCTGGGCGACACGGTGATGGATGTCCTCGCCCGCCGGGCCCGGATGCGGGGGATCGCCACCCTGTGGGTCCCCGGGGTCGACCACGCCGGGCTCGCGACGTACGTCGAGGTGCGGCGCCGGCTCGCGCGCGAGGGGGTCCGCCTCGAGCAGCTCCCGCGCGCGGAGGCGGTACGGGAGATCGAGCGCTGGAAGGAGGAGCACGAGCGACGGATCCTGGAGCAGACCCGGGCCGGGGGGTTCTCGCTCGACTGGGGACGGTACCGCTACACGATGGACCCGGCCAGCGTCCGCGCGACCCGGGAGGCGTTCGTCGCGCTCTATCGGGCCGGCCTGATCTACCGCGGCGAGCGGATGGTCAACTGGGACCCGCGGCTCCGCAGCGCGGTCAGCGACCTGGAGGTGCTCCACCGGGAAGAGGAGGACGAGCTCCTCGTGGTGCGGTACCCCTGGGCCGACGGGAGCCCCGGGGGCCTGGAGGTGGCCACCGTCCGCCCGGAGACGATCTTCGGGGACGTGGGGGTCGCCGTCCACCCGGACGACGAGCGGCACCGCGCGGCGGTGGGCCGGACGGTCCGGGTGCCCCTCGTCGACCGCGCGGTGCCGGTCGTGGCCGACGCCGCGGTCGACCCCCAATTCGGCGCCGGGGCCCTCAAGGTGACCCCGAGGCACGACCCGGTCGATCTGGAGATCGCCCGGCGGCATCCGGAGCTCGGGCCGGCGGTCGAGATCCTCGAGGACGACGCGCGCCTCGGCGGGCCGTGGGTGCCGGAGCGGTATCGGGGGCTCACCCGCGAGGAGGCCCGCGCGAGGTCGGCGGAGGAGCTCGCCGCGGGCGGCGCGATCGTCCGACGGGAGCCGTACCGGCACTCGGTCGCGCGCTCGGAGCGATCGGACGCGGTGATCGAGCCCCGCCTCAGCACCCAGTGGTTCGTCCGGATGGCCCCGCTCGCCGAGCCGGTGGTCGACGCGGTGCGCCGGCGCGAGATCCGGATCCACCCGGACCGCTGGGAACGGACGTTCTTCCGGTGGATGGACGGGATCCAGGACTGGTGCATCTCGCGGCAGGTGCCGTGGGGGCACCCGATCCCGGTCGACTACTGCCGCGCCTGCGGGGAGGCGGTCGCCTCGCTCGAGCCGCCGACGGAGTGCCCGCGCTGCCACGGGCG
>JASHRJ010000096.1 GCA_030037395.1 Thermoplasmata archaeon | reverse complement strand
AGGAAGGCCAATCCCGAGATTGTTAGAACGATCGTAAGGTGCCTGGCGAAGCTCGCCATCGGTGCTGTCTCAGCTTCCCTCCGGAGGTCGAAGACTGCCGGCTTCGGTTTCACCACTTGGCCTGAAGGAAGCGGCCCAACGTTCATGCCAAGAGTGACGTGAAGCCGAAGGGGCTTAACGCGTGTCGGCCAGCCGAGGGCTCGAACCGCGGCCCCGCTCTCGGGCCCGGAACCACTGAGGCGACCGTAGGGACCCTGGGAATGGCACGGGGGGTCGTGGCGCCAACGAGGCGATTCCGACGGCCCATGTGTCGCCTGAATAGGGCACGTTTACCTCGGAAGGCGGGGTCCGGCTCCCCACAGCCGACCCCTCGGGCAAGCACCCGCTCTCCGGCACCATGAGGTGCGGGGTCCGATCGATCCAAGCCCCCGGCGATCGGAGCCCGACCGGCCAGGCGGTCCAAGCGATCGAAAGGCCAACCTCCGGTTGGAGTCCCACGGGCGGGTACTCACCGGTGCCGTGTGCGAACAGGATGGGGTGTGTCTTCGGCGGAGAGGGCTCGAACTGAACTGGGATCAGGCCAGGTTCATCTTCTTCAGGACTTGGGTGAATCGAGCGTCCCGGCGGAGGGGCTCGAGCCTTCGATCACACCGGACCATCTGAAACGAAAGGCTGTGCTCGTCGGCCGCCTCGAGCAGGATGCGGAACGCCTCGTCAAAGTCTCCCAAAAACGCGTAACCAACCGCGAGAAATTCCGGCGACGGTGAGCGGCCCGCCCGTCGCCGCTCCGTGTCGAGTATCCGGCGCGCCCCGTCCTGATCGCCCATGAGCGCCTGACACCAAGCGATGGGCACCTGGTAGACAGGTACGCCTTCAGGTCCCCGGAGTTCGATTGCCCGCTGCAGTTCCCGGATGCACGATGGGTAGTCCGACTTCGTATAGTACCACCAGGCCAACGACACACGGTACACGTCGGAATCCGGGAAGAGCTGGCCCATCCGTTCGATGACGGGCCGCGCGGCATCTTCCCTTCCTTGCCGGCAGAGGATGACAACATGCGAGTTCAGGACCGTCGCGGACAGAGGATCCAACTCGACGGCGAGCGAGCTCTCGCGGAGTGCCTCCTCAGGCCGGCCCTCGTCCTGGAGAAGGTCGCAGTACAGTCGGTGCGCAGCCGCATAGCTCGGATTCAGCGATATGGCGCGATTGTACTCTCTTTCTGCGCCCGTGTAATCCCAATCGTCCCAGAGAGTGGTCGCGAGCGAGCAGTGGGCTTCGGCCAGAGTCGGATCGAGCTCGAGTGCGCGGGCGGAGTACGATCGCCCCTGGGGCGCCCATTCTTCTCGAGAGCCGAGGAACCCGAGCCAACCCAGGTAGGTGTTGGCGTCGGCCAGGCCTGAGAATGCCCTCGCGTTCTCCGGGTCGATGGAAGCCGAGAGCTCAAACTGCTTCTTGGCGGCCAGTAGGGCATCTCGGGACCAACTCGAGTAGAGTAGCGACCTGCCCTTGAGATAGGCGAGATAGGAATCCGGATGGACCGTTGGCCGGTCTTCGAGCCGCTTCTCTTCGGCGGTTCCGATCTTGACCTTGAGTGCGCCCGCGATTTTCTCGGCGACTTCCGTCTGGACGGCGAAGATATCGTCGAGCTTCCGATCGTACGTGGCGGACCAGAGGTGCCCCTGAGAGGCCACGTCGATGAGCTGGACAGTGATGCGGACCTGGTTGGCCGCCTTGCGTACGCTCCCCTCGAGAATCGTGCCCACTCCGAGCTCGGCGCCGATCTGAGAGACCGGTTTGGTAACAGTCTTGTAGGGAGTCACGGAGGTCCTGGCGATAACCTGGAGTTCTTGGAGTTGCGAAAGTACTGTGATGAGCTCCTCGGTCATGCCGTCTGCAAAGTACTCATTCTCGGGGTCCGAGCTCAGGTTTGCGAGCGGCAGGACGGCGAGTCGCTGGCTACCGTTCGCGTGGGCAGGGACTTGGACGGTCGTCCACGGCAGGACGACCCGGTAGCACTCGACAGGTTCGAGGACTCCCCGGAGCGATCTCGGCCCGAGTCTCTCGAATGTGTAAGGAGTCTTACTGCGGACATGCTCCCACACCACGCCGGACAGGCATATCCCTCCGGCCTCCGAAAGCGGCTCGACCCGGGCCGCGACATTGACGGCATCTCCGAAGATGTCCCCTCCTCGGTCTTCTACATCCCCAATGTGGATTCCAATCCGTACTCTTAGGGCCGGGTCGTCGTTGCGTGCCCCGCGCTCGTGGAGCTGCCGCTGAAACTCGACCGCGCACTGAATCGCCTCGAGGGCGCTCCCAAACTCGATCAGCATCCCGTCGCCCGTCGATTTCACGAGCCGTCCATGGTGGGACGCGAGGATGGGTTGAGCGAGTTCCTCCTGATCGCGGAGAAGCTCGAGCGTCGCCTTCTCATCCCGCTGAGCAAGCTGCGTCGACCCCACCACGTCGGTGAACATGATGGCGGCGAGTCGCCGGGTCACGGTCCCCACTCGAGAGCGAGTCCGGTTAGATTAGGCCTTGGGACGGACCCTCGAGATGAGGCCGAGGGGCGCCTCGTGCCGGAGGACGCCGCGAGTGATACCATCGAATTCTGGACGGGCGTCCCGTTGGGGGACGAGAGCGTTTCCGCACATCGCGCGGAGCCGCGCGCCGGGGTCTCTAGGGGAGCCGCACCTCGCACAGAACTTCGGTCCGGTCGTGGAGCGCGGGACCGCAGGAGGAGGAGACGAGGGACGACGCGATCCGTCACGAGGTCCACGATGTGCGACCGTCCCCCTGCCCGTTGGCAGGCGACCGGGTGCGGAGGTCCTCGCGGGCACTGGGACCCCGGCAGGCGCCCCGGGAGCGACCACGTTACTGTACCCCGAGGCAGGGGTGGACCCTTTCCAAGCGATGCCAACGAATCCGCCGATGACTCCGAGTTCCAATCCGACTACGAGACCTGCGTCGCCGAGGTAGCGCAAGAGGGCAAGTGCCACGGCCGCTCCGCCCCAGACCTTGGCGTGCACGGGCCTGCGCTTGAACTGCCAGGCCACCAGCATGACGGCCACCCCGAGGACAAGGGCGGTCAAGCGAATCTCCGGACCGATCCGGATTCCCGCCAAGACAGAGATCGCCCCGCCGAAGAAAATGAAAAACTCCGCCCGCCGAACTGAGACTGTACGCGGCACGGGCGTAGCTCGAGCTCCGCCCGGCAGCGACCACGCTCTCTTCAGGCTCTTCGCAATCAATCTTCGCCGATCGTGCTTTCGCTTTAGCCGAACCAGCTGATTCTCTCGATCCCAGGAGCTTCGCTACGCTGGGCGAGTCCCGTCCCTTCTCGATCGCCACATTCCGCTCGTGAACTGGTTCGGAGCACCCTCAATCCAGCCGGCGGGATGGCGCGAGTTGACCACACGAGATAGCCCCCGGCAGCCGACCCACCTTTCTCCACAGAGGGTGTTGGTCTCGCTGGGGCAAGTTCGGCGAACGCCGCTGCCGAAGGTTCGGGACAGGCCACTGACGTGAACGAACGAGCGAAGGCGGAACGGACGGGGCGGGGACGGGCGGATGGGACGGACGTACTCCCGGGCCGGACCGGGAACGGGACGGGACGGGTTGGGGGAGGGGGGCGACAGGGATTGAGCCAGGGAACGGAGGCATGGTTCAGAGGGGCAGCGAGTGCTGTCCCGGGCCGAGCTCGACGAACCCCTGCGTCAGACCACAAACACCGCAGAAGGAGATCCGGAGGGTCAGGTTCCTTCGGATCTGGCCATGGCGCCTCGCACAGACGTATCGGGCTTCGGTCTGGTGCAGCCGGTCAGGGGGGTGAGCTGAGCGAGGAAGGTCAGTCGCCGGTCTTGACAGGCCCTGCTTCCGGCATCGAATCGGCCTGGGGGTCGGCCGACGCTGTAAGAGAACGGCCGGCCGAAGCCGGCCCGGTGGAAACGGTTGGCTCTACTTGGGGCGGTGGCAGCGGGAGGGAGCGCAGCTTGGAGGCACACGCTTGGTTGAGTTCGTCCAGGTCTCCGTGGTCGACGGGACAGGGGGCGGCCGAAATCGACGAAAAGGTACAATCTCTTGTCGAGTAGACCCGAGCGGATTCGGGGCCTTCGGCGCCTCGGGTGGATGCCTGCGGCTGGATCGAACCATGGGGAGCGGAACGAGTTACTCGCGACGGGCCGATCCGGTCGTAAGGTCCGCCCGCGCCCGGGCGAGGTGGGGCCGAATCTTCGCGAGCGCCTCAACGGACCGCCAGACCCGGTGCGGCTCCACCTTCCAGTACTCGTGCTTCGCGAGGGAGGCGAACCCGCGCATCTTCCTCCACGGGATGTCGGGATAGCCGCCCCGGGTCGTCTCCGAAACCTTCCCGGCGGCCTCTCCGAGGATCTCGAGCCGGCGAATCGTAGCGTCGAGCGCGTTCGGGTCGGTGAGGAAGCGTTCCTTCCCCTCGGTAAGGGTCTTCCCGAGCCGCTCCGCCGCCAAGAGCATATCGGCGATCCGAAGCGCGTCTCCCCGGCGGTCCTCCGTCGCGGTCACAGAGGTATCGCCTCGAAGAGGGCCTGGGGTCGGATGATCCAGTGGAGACCCGCCGGCTCGGCGACGTCGACCTTCCGACCGAGGAGGTCTTCGAGGTCCTGGATGAGTCCGACCTGGTCGAACGCCGAAGCCCCGTCGTCGAAGTCGACCAGGAGGTCGAGGTCGCTCTTCGCGGTCGCCGTTCCCCGGCCGACCGAACCGAAGACCCGGGGGTTCCGCGCCCGGTTCTTCCCGACGAGCTGAAGGACCTCCGACCGCTTCGAGCCGAGGATCTCCGAGATCCCGAGCCCGCCCCCACGGCGAACTTTTTCGAGCTTCGGGACATCCCAGAGCGGCGACTTGCACCGGGGGCATCTCGT
>JASHRJ010000095.1 GCA_030037395.1 Thermoplasmata archaeon | reverse complement strand
GCCGGGGTCGTCAGGATCGGGTCCACCGACTCGTTGTACGACCACGCCTTCGCGCCCGACGACGTCAGCGCATACACCGTCCCCACCGTCGTCCCGAAGTAGAAGTATCCCGAGGAATACGCGATCGCCGGCGACCCCACCGGGGCGTCCGCCGTGTAGTTCCACTGCGCCACCCCCGAGTAGTACGTCAGCGCCGTGACGTACGGCGCGGTTGCGTAGCCGACGGCGACCAGCGAGCCCCCGACGGTCGGGACCGTCCCGAGCAGGCCCCGGGAGAGCGACGTGTTGAAGTCGAGGGTGCCCGAGACCGTCGACAGGGCGATCAGGTTCTCGCCGCCCGCCGCGGCCGCGTAGACGATGGAGTTCGCGCTGGCGACCTGCCAGTCGTTGCCGAAGGTCAGCGGCTTGAGCACGTTCGTCGCGTTGACCGGCCCGTCCCAACCGCCCGAGCCTCCCGCCGAGTACCCGGCGATCGCCGAGTTCACCTGGCTGCCCTTAGTGCAGCAGTAGGACCGGCCGAAGTAAATCGAGGTGCCGTCGTACACGGCATGGGTCGAGGCGAGACCGCTCGAGCCGGTACCCGAATAGTCGGTCGCCAGGACCGAGCCGTTGGAGAGCCCCAGGGTGAGGACCTCCCCGGTCGCCGGCGTGGAGGTGACCAAGGCTCCGCCGTCCGCCACCAGGCCGGTGGTCCCGTTCCCGAGGAACTCCGTCCACAGGAGGGCCGCGGTCGTGGGCCCGGTGTCCACCGAGTACCCCGCGTGACTCGCGTTGCCCTGGTACTGCTCCCAGCCCGACACCAGGCCTGAGGGCGGGGCGACGCCCGGGGCGGGCCCGGGGAGGGCTGCGGCCGCGGCGAACGCCGACGTGGGCAGGAGCAGGACGACCGCCAGGACCGCGCCGATTGCGGGCGCCCCCATCCGCATGGCGGGGGGCGAGGTAACCACTTATCTATAGGGGTATCGAGCGCCCCGGAAGCCAGCTCGGCAGCTCCGCCCCCTCGGGCCGGAGCGCGGCGGGTGGAACGACCTCCCGGAAGGTTAATCTCGGCTGCCCCCGTTCTCGGCCGAGGGATGACTCGCCTTTCCATCGCCGTCCCCGCAGCGGCCGCGGTGCTCGTGCTCCTGGTGTCGGCCGTCCCGGCGGTGGGGGGTGCGGCCGGCGCATCCCCCGCGGCGCCCGGGGCGACGGGCGATGCCGTGGCGAGCGCTCCCCCCACGGTCCTTCCGACCGCGGCTCCGGACGAAAGCGGAGGGCCGAACGTCGCCGCGGCGATGGCCTCCGGGGCGCTGTCGGCCGCCGAGGCCGCCGGGGTGGCGGCCTCCTCCGTCCTCGTGCCGCACCCGTCGGCGACCGCGGCCGAAGTGGCGGCGACCTCGCGACAGCATTACGTCGAGCCGCTCTACCCCTCGTCGCCGGCCCCGATGGGGATCGGCTACTACGGCTTCCTGCAACGGCCGAACGGCAGCGTGGTGGCCTCGATCCTGAACACGACGGGACTGCGCGGCACCCTCCGCTCCACCGGAACCGGGCTGGTCCCGCTCGACCTGTACCAGAGCGCGGCCGATGCCTACGCCCTCGAACTGAACGCCGTCCTGACGGGCGTTACGATCGCGGGGAAGGCGGACTATTCGTATTGGGCCGAGGATGCCGTCGAGTACTACGCCCAGGCGCACCTCCTGGTCCTGGTCAGCAACGTCTGGAACTTCTCCGGGGGACCACTGCCGACCTCCACGATCGCCTCCCACGGCGCCAACGGCGCCGTGGTCGGCGCCGCGTTCTACGCGTCGAGCTACGACGTGCCGTTCCCGGTGCTCGACCCGTTCACCGTCTCGCTCTACCTCAATTCGACCATCTCCGGCGGGGCGGACACCCTCACCTTCGCGGCGACGATCGCGAGCGGCTCGAACGTTACCGACGAGCCGTTCGACTTCGTGGTCTTCAACTCGACGGTGCCCCACGGGGCGCCGGTACCGACCCCGGCGAACTTCACCGCGGACGGCTCCGGCTACAATCCGGTCGGGTTGCCGGACGACTTCGAGCTCGTCCTCGGCGGGCCGGGCGGCGGCAGCCAGACCGACCTCTTCGAGGCCGACGCCGCCCTCGGGCTGGCCTACTGGGACGGGGTCGAGTACGCCCGGGTGCCGACCGCGCTCGACTTCGGGAGCGACTCCGGGGAGACGGTCCTGGGAGCCTACGTGGGCTGGAGCTCCGGGACCGGGCCGGACGGGATCGCCGAGTACGCCACCGTGAGCGCGGGTCCCTCGCTCGTCGAAGCGCTCTGGGGCCTTTCCGGGGCGGAGGGGACGGTCCCCGTGACGCTGTCGATCGCCCCCTCGAACGCCTTCGTCTTCGTCTCCTTCGACCCCCCGAACGGCTCCTCGCTGCCGTTCGTCACCGCCGCCACCTCGTGGGCGCCGACGGAGTTCTCCGGGGTGCTCCAGTTGGCCCCCGGGAACTACTCGCTACGGATCGAGCTCGCCGACTACGATCCGCTCGTCCAGTTCGTGACGGTGGGGGCGACCCCGCTCTCCTACGTGATGGACCTCTACCCGGCGGCCGCGCAAGGGCTTTCGACGCCGCTGTGGGCGTTCTCGCTGCCGCAGCTCGTCGCGATCTCCTCCGGCGGCAGCGGCGGCGCGAGCTCCCCGTACGTTCTCGACAACCAGCAGTACGCGCCGCTTTCCCCGGCGTTCGGGGTCTATAACGACTACGGGTTCGCAGCGTTCCCCGGCGTCTTCCTGTACGACCTCCATACCTCGATCGAGATCACCGGCGACGCCAACTACAGCGTCCGGACGAACGTCACGATCGGCGGCCCCGGTCCGGACCTGCCCGAGGTCAACGACCTCCCGATCTGGGCCTGGAACGTCAGCGGCCTCGGGGTGGTCGCGACGACCGGGCTCTCCGGCTGGACCACGCTGGCCGCGTACGACCCTGCCGCTTTCAACTCGTACTCCCTCGTCCTCTACGACTCCTCCGGTAACCTGATCGCCGACAACACGTTCGCCTCTCAAGGGCAGGCGCTCCTGATGTACACCGGCGAGCCGTTCTTCGGCGTCGGGACGGTTCCGGGCGGCAACAACACCGTCTGGGGCAACACCTTCTCGGAGAGCGCGTTCGTCCCGCCGTGCGCGACGCCGCACGACAACTGCACCGCGCTCGATACTCCGGTCGACGGCTCGCAGGACGGGCCGTCGGTCGTCGTGGCCGAGACCGGCGACCTCCTCTACAACAACCGGTTCGAGGCGGAGCCGGCCGCCGCGGTCGCCTCCGCCAACCGCTACACGGGCGTACCTCAGCCGTTCTACGACCGCTGGAACGTCACGCTCGAGCCGGCCGCCGCGTACGCCCATCTGAAGGCGTTCCCGGCGGTCAACCTGACCGGCAGCATCGTCGGCGGGGTCGACCAGGGCGGGAACGCCTGGGCCGCGTACGGGGCGGACTCCGCGGCCGACCCGGATCCGTACGGCCAGCTACCGTTCACCGACGTCGTCCCTCGTGCCCCGGGCGCGGCTCCGTCGCCCGGGCTCGCCCCGGGCGGGGACTATGCCCCGCTCACGCTCAGCGGCCTGTACCCGGTCACCTTCGCCGCGGACGGGCTCCCGTACGCCGCGCCGTGGTCGCTCCAGGTCTTCGATCCGAACACCACCGCCACCGCACGCTACAGCCTGAACACGACGAACGCGTCGGTGACCGTCCTCCTTCCGGACGGTACGTGGGGGTACCGGGCGACCGCCGCCGACGGCGAGGTCGCGCTCCCCGCCGCCGCGAACTCCAACTTCACCCTGGCGACGGTCGCCGCCGTGACGGTCGCCGGCTCGTCGATGGTCCAGGACGTCGCGTTCGCCGCGGTCACCGGTGCGGGGCTCCATACCCTCCTCTTCCCGATCTCGTTCGCGAACGGGACGCTCACGAACGCCACCCCGCTTCCGAGCGTCGTCGTCGACGGGACCGCGTTCACGCTCGTCGCCGGGCCGGTGACGAACGCCTCGCTGGGGATTGCCGTCACGGTCGGCAACGGGACCCACGCCTACCAGCGGCTGCCGCTCGCCGGCTGGGTCGAGGGGGGGCTCCCGCTCGCCGGGAACCTCACGGCGACCGGTCCGACGATCAACGAGACCACCTCCCGCTACGTTCCCTACACGCTCGCGATCACCTTCGCCGAGACCGGCCTCCCCCGGGGGTCGACCTGGACGGTCTCGCTCGACGGGACGACGCGGACCCAAACCAACTCCTCCGCGACGTTCCTGGTCGCGAACGGAACGCACACGTTCGCGGCCCGGGGGCCCGCCGACTACCTCCTCACGGGAGCCTCGCCGGCCTCTCCGCTCCGGATCGCCGGGGCGAACCGGACGGTGAACCTCACCTTCCACGGCGGCACCACCGACCCCCTGACGTTCGCGGTGCACGGCCTCCTGCCGAGCTCCGGGGCGTGGTGCGTCACGCTGGGGGGGATCCAGGAGTGCTCGACGAGCCGACTGCTCAAGGTCCCGGGGCTCGGCGACGGTCGGTACGTCTACACGATCCAGGCGGCGGCCGGCTACCGCGCCAGCGTGCCGACCGGCAACGTCACCCTCCCGGCCCGGCCGGCGACCGTCGTGGTGACGTTCACGTACGCGTACACCGTGACGTTCGTCACGCTGGGGCTGCCCGCGCACGTGTCGCTCTCCGTGAAGGCGGGCACCCTGGTGCGCCGGGGCACCCACATGACCCGGCCGTTCGTCACCACGGGGGTGCTGATGCCCGCGATCGGCGGCGAGCTCCGCTACGCGGTCACCGCGCCGCCGGCGTACGCCTTCGCAACGTGGGAGTACGAGGCCGGGGACGCGGTCGCCTCGGTCGCGTCGGCGGGCACGGTGGACGTCCCGGACGAGAACCTTACGGTCGTGCTGGCGTTCCTCTCCTCCACCTACCCCCTCACGGTCGATCAGTCGGGCCTGCCGGCGGGGTCGTCCTGGCAGGTCTCGGTCGGCGGCGTCGCCCTCGGTACGACGGCCCCGAGCTTCGAGACGTCGCTGACGAACGGCTCGTACACCTACACGATCGCGCCGATCAGCGGCTACACCGCGGTTCGGTCGACCCCGGGGATCCACGTCCGGGGAACCCCGCTGACGATTCGGGCGCTGTTCCGGGCGACGAACTCGAGGCCGGGCTCGCCGGCGCCCGCGAGCCCGGTGGCCGCGCTTCCGCTGGTGTTGGGCCTGGTCCCGCTCCGGCGCAGGCGCCGGGCCGTGGGGCCGGGCCCCGCCCCGCCAGCGACCCGACGCGCACCGGCCGGGCGCCCCGCCTAGCCGGCTGCCCGCACCGGTCCGGCTACTCCGAGAGGGCGCGGTTCGTTTCGCGCAGGCGCCGGGCCATCTCCTTCATCACGCCTTGGAGGACCTCGGGCTCCCCTTTCGCGAACCCCCAGAACTCCCACCGCGACAGGACGGCGCACTCGCTCGGCCGAAGGGCGACGACATCCGCCGACCGGGGTTGCTCGTCGACCAACGTCATCTCCCCGAAGAACTGCCCCGGCCCCAGGCGAGCCAGCGTCCTCCCCGCCGACCGGACCTCCGCCTCTCCGCCCAGGATCAGATAGAACGCGATCCCGGGGTCCCCTTGCTTGACGATCGTCGCGCCGGCCGGGTACGCCACGGTCTTCGTGTTCTTGGCCAGGGCGCGCAGCTGCTTGTCGGTCAGCGAGGCGAAGATCGGCGCCTGGCCCAGCCGAGCGGCGACGTCGGCAGGAGGGCGGGACGATGCGGCGGCCACGGGCTCCCGTACGCCGTCCGGCTTATAGGCGGTCCGCTGGCGCCCCCCGGGGGCGCGGCCCGCTCCCCGCCGGCGAAGGAGGGGTGGCGGCGCCTCCCGCACGGTTCGTACACCGGGGGTAAAACGACCCCCCCGCTCGCACCCCGACCATGTCCGTTCCCGCGGTCGTCGCGAGCCGGGGGGCGGCGGCCCTCGGCGGCCACGGGGAGGCCGGAAGCGCGACGGCGGAGCGGGGGGAGCCCGAGCCGTTGGTCGTGGCCGGCCTGGGCTTGGACCTTCGGACGGCACCGCTCGACCGCCTCGACCGCGCCGCCCAGGAGCTCGGCCACGGTTGGCTCGCCGGCGAGTTCCTGAGGGCGCCCGCGACGGAGGAGGCGGCGCTGCTGTCCACCTGCTGCCGCCAGGAGCTCGTCCTGCTGCTGCGATCCCCGGGGGAGCTGGAGCGCTGGCGGTCCGCGCTCCCCGGCGGCGCCGCCGGATGGACCGTCCGGATGGGCCGCGAGCTCGTCCGCCACCTCTTCCGGGTGGCCGCGGGCCGCGAGTCGCTCGCCGTCGGCGAGCGCGAGGTCCGGGCTCAGGTACGCTCGGCCGGCCATGCCACCCAGAGCCGGCACCGTCGCCGTCTGCTCGCGGACCTTCTGGCCGCGGCGGCCGGCGCCGCCGACGAGCTCGCGCCGGTCGTTCCGGCCTCGCGGTCGATCGCCGCCCTGGCCGCGACGCGCCTTCTCGAGCTCACCGGCCCCCCGTTCCCGCGGGTCGTGGTCGTAGGGGCGGGGGCGGCCGGCCGCCAGGTCGCGGAGCTGCTCGGGCCGTCCGCCCGCGTGACGCTGGTCTATCGCCACCGCGCCCCCGACGAGCGGTTCCTGAGGGGGGCCGGCGCCCGGGCGGTGAGCGTCGACGCCCTGGCCGAGGAGATCGCCGTCGCCGACGCGGTGGTGACCGCCGCCAAGAGCGGCAGCCGGTGCCTCGGCCCGGCCGACCTCGCGCGCGATCGTCCGGTGGTGCTCGTCGACCTCGGGGTTCCGCGGAACATCGATCCGAGGGTCCGGGAGCTTCCCGGGGTCCGGCTCGTCGATCTGGAGGAGCTGCGCGACCTCGCCCGGCCGGACGCGGACCCCGCGGCCGGTCCGGCGTTGGACGCCCGCGCGGACACGGCGTACGGCCGGTTCGAGCGGGCCGCCCTCGAGCCGTGGGTCGACGCGGTGCACCGGCGGGCCGAGGCGACCCGGCGGGCCGAGCTCTCCGTGGCCCGGCCGCATCTCGGGACCCTCACGGCCGAGCAGGAGGCGGCGGTCGACCGACTGACGCAGCGGCTCGTCCGGCGCTTGCTCGCGGGCCCGGTCGAGCGGGTCCGCTCGATCCCGACGGGGGAGGAAGGGGACCGGCTCCGCCGTCTGGCCCTCGAGGTCCTGCGGCCGGACCCGGCCGGGACGTGAGCGCGCCGCTCGGGGTCGGTACGCGGGGTAGCGCCCTCGCGCGCGCCCAGACCGACTGGGTCTTGGCCTCGCTCCGGCGCTCCGCGCCCGAGCTTCGCCTCGCGGCGGTGCCCATCGTCACGCGCGGGGACCGGGACCGGACGCCGGGCTCGTCGCCGGACTTCACCGACGCGATCGACCGCGCGCTCCTCGGGGGGCAGGTGGCGCTCGCCGTCCACAGCGCGAAGGACCTTCCGCTTGCGCTGGATCCCGGTCTCACGGTCGCCGCGTTCCCCCGGCGCGAGGACCCCCGGGACTGCGTCGTCGCCGCTCCCCGCGCCGGACGTCGCCTGCCCCGGGGGGCCACCGTGGGCTCCAGCAGCGCCCGCCGCCGCGCGCAGCTCGCGCGATGGCGGCCGGACCTGCGGGTGCGCGAGATCCGCGGCAACGTCGACCGGCGCGTCGCGAGGGTCCGCGCCGGGGAGCTGGACGCGGTGGTGCTCGCGGTCGCCGGTCTGCGCCGCCTCGGCCGGTCCGACGAGGCGAGCCAGATCCTTCCGATCTCCGACTTCCTGCCGGCGCCGGCGCAGGGGGCCCTCGCGGTCGTCCTCCGCCGGGGCGACGCCGCGCTGGCTCGGTCGGTCGGCCGGATCGACCATCGTCCGACCCGCCTCGAGGTCACCGCCGAGCGCGAGTTCGCCCGGGAGCTCGGCGGAGATTGCACGATCCCCCTGGGGGCCCGCGCCCGCGCGGGGGCCGGTTGCCTCGCGCTCACCGGCGAGCTCCTCAGCCCGGACGGACGGTGGCGCTTGCGCACCCGCGGCTCGGGGACGGCGTCCGACCCGGGGGCGCTCGCGCGCCGGCTCGCCCGACGCCTGGCCGACCGAGGAGCCGCCGACCTGGTCGTCCGCGCGCGGCGGAGGTCGCGATGACCTCGACGGCCGGGCCGCTACGTAGGGTCGTGCTCCTCTCGGCCGCGGACACCCTTCCCGGGGTCGGTGCCTCCGCCCGCCGCCTCGGCGTGGTCGTCCGGCGGCTGGAGGCGATCCGGCCCCGGGAGCTCGGAGCCGAGCCCTGGCGTCGCCTCGCCCGCCGCCAGCTCGCGTTCGACACGGTCGTGCTGACCAGCCGTCACGCCGTCGGCGCACGGTTCCGTGCGTGGGCCCGGAGCCGGCCCCCGGGGTCCCCTCTCCTCGAGCTCTGGGCGGTCGGTCCCGGGACCGCGGCCCGAGCGCGGGCGGCCGGCGTGGGGCCGATCCGGCGCGCGAGGGCGGTCGGCGCCGCGGGGCTCGTCGCGGCGCTGCGGGGACGCCGGAGGACCGTCCTCCGCGTCCGCTCCGACGCCGCGGGCCCATCGCTTGCCCGAGAGCTCCGGGCCGGAGGGCACCGGGTGGTCGACGTGATCGGGTACCGCCTCGAGGCTCGGCCGGCCGTGGTACGACGGCACCGGGAGGCGGTCCGCGGCTCGGCCGGTCTCGTCGCGACGAGCCCTTCGGGCCTCCGCGCCCTGCGCGCCGGCCTCGGAGTCGGGGCGTTCCGGGCCGTCACCGCGCGAACCCCCATCGTCGTCCTCGGGGACCGCTCGGCGCGCGCCGCGCGGGCGCTCGGCTTCCGTCGGGTGGCGGTCGCAGCGCCGTCGACCCCCCAACGATTTGCCCGCGAGCTGGTCCGGGCGTTGGACGATGCCCGCGACTGATGCCCGCAAGGCCCCGCCCGGGTCCCCGGTGGGCCCCGTCCGGCCGCGGCGGCTTCGGCGTACCCCGGCCCTGCGCGACTGGGTGGCGGAGACGGAGCTCGCCGCCCGCCGGCTCGTGGCGCCGGTGTTCGTCCGATCCGGACGGGGCGAGCCGACGCCGGTCGCCTCGTTGCCCGGGGTGCGCCGATTCCCGGTGTCGGCCGTGGGCGGCCACGCTCGGGAACTCGCCGACGCCGGCGTCCCGGCGGTGCTCCTGTTCGGGGTTCCCGCCTCGAAAGAGCCGGACGGGCGCGGGGCGTGGGCGGAGCAAGGGCTCGTACCGCAGGCGGTGCGGTCGATACGGCGCGCGTCGCCCGGCACGGTGATCGTCACCGACGTCTGCCTCTGCGCGTACACGACCCACGGGCACTGCGGGGTCGTCCGTCAGGGAGCGGTCGACAACGACGCCACCGTCGAGCGCCTCGGCCGCGTCGCCGCCGCCCACGCCGCCGCCGGCGCGGACGTCGTCGCGCCGAGCGCGATGATGGACGGGCAGGTCGCCGGGGTCCGGGCCGCGCTCGACGCGGCGGGCGAAGCCTCGACCGCGATCCTGTCGTACGCCGCCAAGCACGCGAGCGCGTTGTACGGCCCGTTCCGCGAGGCGGAGGGCTCGGCCCCGAGCTTCGGCGATCGGACCACGTACCAGATGGACCCGCGCAACGCCCGCGAGGCGCTCCGCGAGATGCGCCTGGATGTCGCGGAGGGGGCCGACCTCCTGCTCGTGAAGCCGGCCCTCACCGGCCTCGACCTCCTCGTCCGGGCCCGTCGAGCGTTCGACGTGCCGCTCGCCGCCTACCAGGTGAGCGGGGAGTACGCGATGGTCAAGGCGGCCGCGGCCGCCGGCGTCTTCGACGAGCGCGCGGCGGTGCTCGAGCTCGCGACGGCGGTCCGGCGCGCGGGGGCCGACCTCCTCATCACGTACCACGCGCTCGCGCTCGCCCGATGGCTCGCGGAGGCGCGGTGAGCGACGCGCCGGCGCGGGACGGAGCCGACCGCGGCCAGGACTTCGTCAAGTACACGTTCTACCGGCTCCTGCCCGAGTGGCGCCGCCTTCCCGAGGCGGAGCGCGCGCGCGGGCGCGCGGCCCTCGTCGAGGTCCTGGAGCACCCGCCCGAGGGGCTGGTGGTCCGCACCTACTCCCTCGCCGGTCTGAAGGCCGGGGTCGACTTCCTCGTCTGGTCGGTCGGCCCCGCGCTCGCCGACCTCATGACGCTGCACGCGCGCATCTCCGGGACCCCGCTCGGAGGGTATCTCGAGGTGCCGTACGCCTACTTCGGCCTGGGCCGCCTCTCCGAGTACGTCGGCGAGCACGCGGCCGGCGGGGAGGGGGCGACCGCCCGGAGGCGCCCCCGCGGCCGGCCGTACCTGTTCGTCTACCCGTTCGTCAAGAAGCGCGCCTGGTACGGCCTGCCGTTCGAGGAACGGCGCCGGATCATGGGCGAGCACTTCCGGATCGGCCACAAGTACCGCGCGGTCGAGATCCACACCGGCTACTCGTTCGGCCTGGACGACGCCGAGTTCATCCTCGCGTTCGAGGCGGACGCGCCCGGCGTCTTCCTCGACCTCGTCCACGACCTGCGCCCGTCGGAGGCGAGCCGCTACACCGAGCTCGAGACCCCGATCTTCACCTGCGTCCTGGCGCCGCCGGCCCGGGTCGTCGAGCTCGCCGAAGGGATCCCGTGAGCCGGGCGCCGGGGGCGCGATCGCGACGCCTGTGGCGCCGGGCGGTCCGGGCGCTGGCCGGCGGCGTCGACAGCCCGGTCCGCTCGTTCCGCGCGGTCGGGGGGACGCCGGTCTTCTTCGCCCGGGGTCGCGGCGCGTACCTCGAGGATGTCGACCGGCGGAGGTACCTCGATCTGGTCGGCTCGTGGGGGGCCAACCTCCTCGGCCACGCGCCGCCGGCGGTCGTGCGCGCGGTCCGGGAGGCCGCGGGGGAAGGGCTCTCGTACGGGGCGCCGAACGCCCGCGAGCACGAGCTCGCCGAGCGGATCCGGGCGCGGGTCCCTCGGGCCGAGCGGGTCCGGTTCGTCAGCTCGGGCACCGAGGCGGTGATGAGCGCCGTCCGGCTCGCCCGCGGGGCCACCGGCCGCAGCAAGGTGGTCAAGTTCGAGGGGGGGTACCATGGCCACGCCGACGGGCTCCTGGCCCGGGCCGGCTCGGGGGTCGCGGCCCTCGCGCTCCCGGACTCCGCCGGGGTCCCGGCCGCGGTGGCCGGCGAGACGTTCGTCGTCCCGTACAACTCCCCGCAGGCGCTGGCGGAGCTGTTCGAGCGCCGCGGGGAGGAGATCGCCGCCGTCGTCGTCGAGCCGGTCGCGGCGAACATGGGCCTGGTGCTCCCCCGGCCCGGGTTCCTGCCGGCGCTCTCGCGCACGGCCCATCGCCACGGGGCGCTCGTGATCGCCGACGAGGTCGTCACCGGCTTCCGGCTGCGCCACGGGACGGTGCACGAGACGCTCGGGCTGGAGGCGGACCTCGTGACCCTGGGCAAGGCGATCGGGGGCGGAATGCCGGTCGCCGCGTACGCCGGTCGGAAGAGCCTGATGCGGCAGCTCGCGCCCCTCGGCCCGGTCTACCAAGCGGGGACGCTCGCCGGCAACCCGCTCGGGATGGCGGCGGGTCTCGCGGTGCTCCGCTCGCTGAGCGCGGGGACCTACGCGCGGTTGGAGCGCACGTCGGGCGAGCTCGCGGAGGCGCTGCGCGCCGGCGCCGAGCAGGCCCGCCTCGAGCCGATCGCGCTGCCGAGGATCGGCTCGATGCTCGGGGTGTTCTTCGGCCGCGGCCCCGTCACGGACGCGGCGGGGGCGGCCCGGGCCGACCGACGCCGGTACGCCCGGTTCTTCCACGCCGCGCTGGACCGGGGTGTCTACCTCCCCCCGTCGCCGCTCGAGACCGCGTTCGTCTCGGCCGCGACGACCCGCTCCGACGTCGCCCGCGCCGCGCCGGCGTTGCAGCGCGCGTTCCGGGCCGCGGGGGGAAGGGGCCGGGCGTGAGGCGCGACCGCCTGGTGCGGGCGCTCCGCGGCGAGCCGGTCGACACGACACCGATCTGGCTGATGCGCCAGGCCGGGCGCCACCTGCCGGGGTACCGCGCGCTGCGCGCCCGGCACGGGATCCTCGAGCTCGCCCGGACCCCCGAGCTCGCCGCCCAGGTCACCGTCGAGCCGCTCCGCCGGTACGACGTCGACGCGGCGGTGGTGTTCGCCGACATCTCGTTGCCGTTCGCCGGGCTCGGGGTCGACTTTACCCTCGACGCCGGCGTCGGCCCGGTGGTCCGGACGCCGATCCGGGACCGGGCGGGCGTCGAGGCGCTCCGGCCGTTCTCGGCGCGCGCGTCGGTGCCGTTCGTCGGCGGGGCGATCGCGCGGTTCCTCGAGCTGGAGCACGACCGTCCGATCGTCGGGTTCGCCGGCGGCCCGTTCACGCTCGCCTCCTATCTGATCGAGGGACGGGCGTCCCGCGACCTGCCCGAAACCCGCCGGATGATGTACGGCGACAGCGCGACGTTCCGCCGGCTCATCGACCGGCTGACCGAGATGACCGTGGACTACCTCTCGATGCAGGCCGCGAGCGGCGCGGCGGCCCTCCAGCTGTTCGACACCTGGGTCGGCGCGGTGCCGGCCCGGGCGTTCGAACGTCACCTGCTGGAGCCGTTGCGGGCGCTCTTCGACGCCCTGCGCCCGCTCGGCCGACCGACGGTCTACTTCTCCACGGGCTCCGGCCACCTCACCGAGCTCCTCGCGCGGACCGGCGCGGACGCCCTGTCGGTCGACTGGCGCGAGCCGCTCGGCTCGGTGCGGCGCCGGGTCGGAGACCGCCTGGCCCTCCAGGGGAACCTCGACCCCGGGGCGCTCCTCGGCGATCCCTCGACGCTCCGCCGGGAGGCGACGGCGGTGCTCGACGAGCTCCCGGACCGGCGGGGGCATGTCTTCAATTTGGGCCACGGCGTGCTCCCCGAGACCGATCCGGCGCGCGTCGCCGAGCTCGTCGAGCTGGTGCACGCCGCCGGAGGAGGACCGCGATGAGAGCAGGGGCCTCGAAACCCGGCGAGGGGACCGGCGTGCTGCTGATGGGGTACGGGAGCCCGAACGGGCCGGAGGACCTTCCGGCGTACCTCCGGGAGGTGATGCACGGGCGCGAGCCGGCACCCGAGACCGTCGAGGAGTACCGCCGGCGCTACGCCCGGATCGGCGGCTCGCCCCAGCACCGGATCCTCGCGTCCGTTCGCGCCAAGCTGGAGCGCCGGCTGGCGCGGGCGGGGGCGGCCCTGCCGGTCTACCTCGGGGTCAAGCACGGCGCCCCGGCCCTGCGGGACGTGATCCCGGAGGCGGCGCGGGCCGGCTGCCGTCGGCTGATCGCCGTTGCGACCACCCCGTACGCCTCCCTCTGGATCGGCGAGCCGTACGAGGCCGGCGTGGCCGAGGGCCGACGGGCGTCCTCCGTTCCGATCGACGTCGACGTCCGGCTTGGCTGGCACCTCGATCCGCACTGGATCGGCTACTGGACCCGCGCGATCGCGACCGAGCTGGCCACCCCGGCCGGCGCCGATCGGGCGGTGCTGCTGTCGGCGCACAGCCTGCCGGCCCGCATGCTCGCCCGGGGGGATCCGTACCCGGCGCTCCTGGCGGCGTGCTCCTCGGCGATCGCCACGGCCGGAAAGCTTCCGCACTGGTCGTTCACCTTCCAGAGCGCCGGGAACACCACCGAGGGATGGCTCGGCCCGGACATCACCGACGTGATGCTCGACTGGCAGCGCCAGGGCCGGTCCCGGGTCTTGGTCGCCTCGTTCGGGTTCGTCTTCGACCACCTGGAGGTCCTGTACGACCTGGACGTGGTCGTCCGCGAGTTCGCGGAGCAGCACGGGGTGGACTACCGGCGGGTGCCGATGCCGAACGACGCCGACGACGTCGTCGAGGCGCTCGCGGCGCGCGTCCTCGGACCGGCCGCCGGCTAGCCCCGCTCCGCGCGCGGCCGGCGCTCGGCGTCCGAGGGATCCGGGACGAGATCGGTGAACACGAACCGGTCGCGCTCGACCGTCTCGCCCACGCGGAGCGGGATCGGCGCCCGGAACCCCGGGCCGTCCCAGACGAACGTATGGAACTCCCCGCGCTCGCCGCACGGATCGGCGTCGGCCGGCAGCTCGGCCAGCAGATCGGCGTCGAACGGACGGCCGGCAAGGGATCGGGGGAGTCGGCGAGGGTCGAGGCAGCAGATGCGCGCCTTCAGCCCGGAGCCGATCATCTCCCGGGCAAGCTCCCCGGTCGGCCGGCCCCAGAGCGGGAAGACCCCCTCCACGCCGACCGGGCGGAGCCGTTCTTCGCGGTAGCGTCGCACGTCCTCCAGGAACAGGTCCCCGAAGATCATGTGGCGGACCCCCTCCTCCGCGGCGGCGGCGAGCGCCCGACGCATCGCCCGCTCGTACACCTCGTTCGGGCAGGGGAACGGGATCCGCACCTTGTAGAGCGGCAGCCCGACGGCCGCCGCCTGCGCGTCCAGCAGCTCCTCGCGGACCCCGTGCATGGAGACACGGCCGAACGTCTCCGTGACGGTCGTGAGCAGGCGCACGACCCGGTAGCCGCCGGAACGGCGGACCACGTGCAGGGCGAACGCCGAGTCCTTTCCGCTGCTCCACGAGAGCCACGCCGGCGGCGTGCCTCGCCCCCCGTCTTCCCCCGTGGGCCGACCCCGGCGCGGCGCATCGGCGTCGGCTACAATACGGCTCGCGCCGCCTCGGGGCGGCCGCCCGGGCCGGCCGTCACCCGTCGGCCGTCGCCGGGGCCGCCGGGCGGACCCGGCTCTTCAGGCGGCGCCAGCCCCGGTGGATCGCGGCCGAGAACAGGGCGTAGATCCACAATGGCCAGAGGTAGTAGTTCCAGTGGGCGTACAGGTCCGACCAGCTCCGGGCCGCGCTCGGAGCGGACGAGCAGCCGGGGGCCGCGCTGAACGTGAGGGCTTCGCACCAGATGCCGTCCGGGTGCCACAGCAGGAACGGCAGCGCGATCGCGAGCGTCCCCACGAGGACGAGCGCCGCGCGCAGGAGCTCCCGGCGGACGAGGTGGTAGACGAGCCAGAACGCATTCGCGAACTGCTTCATGCCGTACGTCACCACCTCCACCGGCCACGCGTTCGGTCCCAAGCCGCCCCGGAGCGAGAGGGTGAGCAACAGGAGGACCGGCAGGTCGGTGAAGCCGTTCGCCGCGAGGAGCGCGACGACCGGCGAGACGAGGCACAGGGCGCCGACCTCGTCCTTGCGTACGAGGTAGACGATCCCCGCCCAGCAGGCGAGGCCGAGGAACTTGTAGCCGGTCGCTCCGGTCCCCGGGACCTGGAAGAACAGCAGCAGCGGGAGGTACACGTAGTGGTACGGCGCCGAGACGTGGTTCGACCACAGGTTGAGAGTATGGACGGAGTAGCTCACGAGGACGATCGACGTGTACGGATCGCGTCCGTGGAGCAGCTCGGAGAGGTACGGGCCCATGGTGTACGGCTCGTCGGTCGCGTTGTTGCCGATCCCGGTCAGCACGCTGACGACCCCGACGATCGCCGAGGCGACGAAGAGGGTCCGGAGCTCGTTGGGCCAGGCGACCCCGGCGCGGCGTACGGCCGGTACGATCAGGACGCTCCCGAGCGTCGCGAGGCCCCAGACGACCGCGAACGCCCAGGTGACGTTGCCGTAGCGGAAGAACAGCGGCAGGGAGATCGAGCCGGCCGCGCCGACCAGGGCCGCCACCACGATCTCCGGGAGGTACCGCCGCCCCCGGGGCGTCACGTGCGGTCGCCAACCGCGGGCGGGGGATAAGGTCGGCGCGGGCGCGACGGACCCGCCCCGCATTTTAGCCCCGCGCGCTCCCCCCGGCATGCCCCGTGTCCCGCCGATCACCGTCGCCGACGAGCTGCTGACCCCCCCGCAAGCCCGACGCCTGTACGCCTACAACCGGGCGGTCTTCGATCGGTTCGCGCGGCGCGCCCGTTCGCTCTCCTGGCGAGCCGCGTCCCGACCGCGCGAGATCGGCCACCAATCGATCCTCGGCACCCTCGTGCACATCCTGAACGTCCACGAGGTCTGGCTCGCCTACATCCTGCGGGGGCGCACGTCGGACCCGGAGCTCGAGGCCCTCTTTGCCGACCCCGCGCGCAAGCCGGGCGACTGGGCGGGCTTCGCCCGGTACGCCCGCCGGGTCTGGACCGAGGTCGACGCCTACCTCGCCACCGCCTCGAAGAGGGCGCTCGCCGCACCGGTACATGTCTTCTGGATGCCGGGACGGTACGTCGCCTCGGACGGCCTGCTGCAGGCCACGTTCGAGCAGGCGCACCACCTGGGCGAGATCATCGGGGTCCTCTGGCAGGACGACGTCGCACCGCCGGAGATGACGTGGATCCGGGTCGGCGATCGGCTCGCCCGCCGGGGCCACTGAGCGCTCCGGCCCCGGGTGCCGTGCGGCCTTGGGGGACGGCCGCCGCGTCGTCGGCGTC